>JBDHCY010000085.1:0-13136 GCA_039591795.1 Gemmatimonadota bacterium
GCCCTGGTGCAACCACGGCCGTCTGCATTCCGTGAAGTCGTCATGGCGCTCAAGGCCGAGGTCGCCTGGTTCCAGATTCAGGCGCGCACGCTCTTCGAGCTGCTCACCCTGCCGGTGCTGCAACTCCTGGCCGCCGCCGTCAACTTCATCGCGGTGTTGGTGCGGTCCGACCCGGTGTTCCGGCTCCCATTCCGGGATATCGAGCAGGTGCTGTCGGCGACGCCTTTCACCCTCGACCGTCCGCTGCTCCGTCGTCAGGGGGCGGCACCGTCGATCGGTGGCGGGACGGCGGACACCCCGCAGCGAGCCGAGCGCGTCGCGGGCTACGTGGCGTGACGGTCCAAGACCGCCTCTCGACGGTCCGCGTCGGCTTCATGAACGGAGCCACACGAAATTGATCGTGCAACGCGTGGTGCTGGCCGTCCTGATCGGGCTCTTCCTGATCGTGGAGTCCTGCTGGCAAGGCGGTGACTCCGGGAGCGAGGCGGTCGAGCACGTCGCGCAGGACGCCACGCCGCGACCGGAAGCCGTCGATGGCATCCGCGTTCGCCGCGTCCGCAGCGGGATCGAGCTGGCAAACGGAACCGAGCAACCCCTCGCCTATGCGGTGTGGGCCCAAGGGTTTCTCGGAGAGTTCGCCCCCTGCGACGATCCGGGCCCTACGTGCCTTCGGCTCGAGCCCGGCGCGCGGGTGGTCGTGCCGTTCGATGAGATCGTCGGCAACGGGCCGGACGAGGTGGAAGCCGTCGTGCGGTGGTGGCGTGTCGTGCGCGACGGTGCCGGTGGTTATCGCGTTGACGACCTGCACGTGATCGGGGTGGCGCTCGAAGACTGACTTGTAGTGCACCATCGTGCGTTGCTTTGCGCAACGGCTCTGCCGAGCATAGCATTATTCTTGTGGAGTGGTTCAACGCGGTGGACACGACGTATCGCAGTGATCTGCGTGAACTCAACGAGCTCAACTTTGCGCGGTTCGACGCGAAGTTGGAGCAGCGCCTCGCGCAGCTCGAGACGAAACTGGTCCGCTGGATGTTCGGGTTCTGGACCGGTGCGGTGGTCGTCATCGTCGGCGCCTCGATTGCGCTCCAGAAGCTCTGAGCGAAAACGACGTCCCGCCGACATGCTGAACGGCCGAACGCCCAGGAGCGTGCTCCAGGGCGTTCGTCGTTGAGGAGGGCGTTCCGTCGATCAGAAGCTGGTCAGTAGTAGTAGGCCCCCGCTCGCTTGGTGCCCGGTGCATTGACGTCGTCACCACCGAGCAGCAGCACGTGGAATGAACCTGCCGGATCGAGGTAGCCGATCGCGGCGTGATTGAAGAGGTTGCCGCCGCCGAGTGAGCCGATCGTGTTGGAGCCCGTGGCCCCGTTGAAGCTCCCCGTCGTCCCGTCGCCATTGAGCTGAGCATAGCTCTGCTCCGACGCCCCATTTGCCGCACCGTTGTAGAGACCGGCCGAGCTCAGTACGTTGCCGCCCGCCACGACGTTCGTGTGCTTGAGCACGGACTTGGTGAGCTTGCTCGGACTGGCCTGCCAGCCCACGAGCGCGCGGCTCTGGAAATCGATCCCTGCCGACATCACGTCCGAGAGTCTCGTGTTGGTGAGCGAGGCGTCATGTGCTGCCACTGCCGAGCTGTCGCCACCGAACACCCACAGCCGGCCCGCGAAGTGTCCGAACCCGAAGTGGGCTCGCGGGAAGGGCAAGGCAGCCATGGTCTCCCACGCGCCAAGCGCGCCGGTGGCACCGATGGAACTGCGATAGACCGTGGT
This sequence comes from Gemmatimonadota bacterium, assembly GCA_039591795.1. Classification (GTDB taxonomy): domain Bacteria; phylum Gemmatimonadota; class Gemmatimonadetes; order Gemmatimonadales; family GWC2-71-9; genus JBDHCY01. The sequence continues at coordinate 1,767 of JBDHCY010000085.1, forward strand.
CACCGGAGCGTCGCCGGTGGTGGCACCCCCAACCACATAGAGGGAACCGAAGACGATCGCGGCGCCGAACGAACGGAGCGGCACCGGAAGCGCGCGTACCTGCGACCACCCACCGACGGCTCCGTCAGATCCGAGCCCCGCGCGATAGACGGTGGCGGAGGGTTCACCGGCTGCATCGGTCCCACCGCCCAGCACGTAGAGGAACGGCCCGCTCGCGGCCGAGTTGCTGGGGGTCGCGACGACGGCCGCGGCGAACGCCAGCGCTTGTGGCAACGGCGTCGTCGACGTCCACGCACCCAGTGCGCCGCCTGCGCCGACCATCGCAAAGTCGACGGAGGCTTGCGGTGCGTTCGCGTCGTCGGCACCGCCGATCGCGTACACGACCGGCACCGAGCTGGTGTCACCAACGTCCGCATGTGCCGCGGCCATGCCGCTCACGGCCATCGGCAGAGCGGCCCCCGAGGTCCACGAGACCGTCGACGGGTTGAACGGCGCGTTCTGGGTCAGCCCAAACGAGATGGCGTTGCTCGTGCCGAGGGAGGTCTGCACGACGACCTCACCCGACCCGGCGCCGGTGGGCACCGTGGTGACGATGAAGACGTCGGTCCAATCGCCTGGGCTCGCGACCACCGCCGGCACGGTGCCGCCCGCCTCCGCGGTGAAGAGCACCTGGGCTCCACCCTGGACGTTGCCGAAGTTCATCCCCTCCACGATGACCGTGCCCCCCACGGGGGCGGTCGGGAGGGTGGCCCCGTTCACGGAGGTGACGACCGGGGGGCCGGCCGGGCCCGTCGGGCCGTCGTCACCGCATCCTGCCACGAGCGCTGCACATAGCGGCGCGGCCAGGATGACCGACGCACGTGTCTTCATGCCTGCCTCACTGAGGAGTCAACCAGCCCTGCTGGTGAGTCAAGGGTCGTGCCGGGATTGCGAGGATCGGTGGTCATGTTCAAGCGGAGAGAACCGGTGACCGCTTCGGGACGTCGGCGGCCTACCCTCGCCCCCTCGGGACTCGAACCCTATCTTCTCCGCGCCCATGAGCGAGATCACTTCAAGACTCTCGACTGCCCTGGCCGATCGCTATCGCCTGGAGCGTCGCCTGGGCGAGGGTGGCATGGCCACTGTCTACCTCGCCCACGACTTGAAACACGACCGCAAGGTCGCCGTCAAAGTCCTGCGGCCGGAGCTTGCGGCCATTCTGGGAGGCGAGCGGTTCCTGAACGAGATCAAGGTCACGGCCGGCCTGCAGCACCCCCACATCCTCCCGCTCCACGACTCGGGCGCCGCCGACTCCTTCCTTTACTACGTGATGCCCTATGTCGAAGGCGAGTCGCTGCGTGAGAAGCTGGATCGCGACAAGCAGCTCGACGTCGACGAGGCGCTCGAGATCGCGAAAGGCGTGGCCGCGGCGCTGGACTACGCACACGAACAAGGAATCGTCCACCGGGACATCAAGCCGGAGAACATTCTGTTGCAGCGCGGCCAGCCCCTGGTGGCCGACTTCGGCATCGCGCTCGCGGTGAGCGCCGCAGGCGGCACCCGCCTCACCGAGACCGGTCTCTCACTCGGCACACCCCATTACATGTCCCCGGAACAGGCCACCGGCGACCGAGAGCTCGATGCACGGAGCGACATCTACTCCCTCGGCGCAGTGGTCTACGAGATGCTGACCGGCGAGCCGCCGCACGTCGGGAAATCGGTGCAGGCCATCATCGCGAAGATTCTCTCCGATACGCCCGCACCGATCGGGCGGACGCGCGAGTTGGTGCCACCGAACGTCGACGCAGCGGTCCACCGCGCACTCACCAAGAGCCCGGCCGACCGCTTCGTGAGCGCTGCGCAGTTCGCCGACGCTCTGACCAACCCGATGTTCACACTGCCCCGGACGGGGGTGGTGGACGCGCGGCCACCTGGGCGCAGCATCTGGGACCGGGTGGGCCCGGTTTCGCTCGGGCTTGCCGCACTCTTTCTGGTCGTCGCGCTCTGGGGACTCCGCCGTCCGGAGCCGGTCACGCCGGTCACGCGTGTCTCGGTCCGTCTTCCACCCGAGCAAGGGTTCCGTGGTGCAGGCGCGTTCGACGTCTCGCCCGACGGGTCGGTGATGGTCTTTCAGGGTCCGAGCGAGCAAGGGATCTGGCAGCTCTGGGCGAGGCAGTGGGACGTGCTCGAGGCGACGCCGATCCGCAACACCGAGGCCGGAAACTTCCCGTCCATCTCGCCCGACGCCCGGGAAGTCGCGTTCACCTTCGCGGGTTCGGTGCGCGTCGCTCCGATCCAGGGTGGGGTTTCCCGCACCGTGGCCGACTCGGTGCGATGCTGCGTGCGGTGGAGTCCGGACGGCGCGTGGATTTACTTCGACCATACCGCGGCGGGCATTGCCCGGGTGCCGTCCACCGGCGGCCCCATCGAGGTCATCACACCGGCGGACACGATCACAGGCACGTCGGGGTACAGCATCTTCCTCGACGTCCTCCCAGGCGGCAAGGGTCTCCTGTTCGAGTCAACGACTCCCCGTGGCGATCCACGGGTTGCGGCACTGGACCTGGAAACGGGTGAGATCACCGTGCTGATCGAGGGACAGTTTCCGCGCTACAGCAACGGGCGCGTGCTGTTCGCCTCGCCCGACGGGCGGTCGTTACTCGCAGCGACCTTCGACGCCGGCAAGCTGGAGCTCACCGGGGCCGCGCTCCCGATCGCCGATGGGCTCCTGAACCCGAGCGGCGGCTGGAGCTATTTCGCTGCCTCGCAGACAGGCCGTCTCCTCTACAGCGCTGGCAGCCGCACGCCCCCTCGGTACGAGATGGTTTGGGTGACGCGGCAGGGCGATGTGATCTCCATCGATCCCGGCTGGACGTTCGATCCGGGTGACAACAATCGTGCCCTGTCGCTCTCACCCGACGGAAGGCGTCTGGCGGTCACCGTGCTCGAGGAGTCGAACTACGACATCTGGATCAAGGAGCTTCCCCGCGGGCCCGCCTCGCGTCTCACCTTCGATGAGCTGCGGGATGTACGGCCCCGCTGGACTCCAGACGGCCGATCCGTGACGTTCCTCTCGGAGCAGGATGGGCGGGCGGGCAACCCGGCAGTGTTCCTCAAGCGCGCCGCTGGCACCGGGGCAGCGGAAGTCGTCTTCGACCATGCGCAGCCGCTCTGGGAGGGACAGTTCTCCTCTGACGGCGAGTGGCTCATCGCGCGCACCGGTGGCACATCGACCGTTCCGGGCGGGCGAGACGTGTGGGCGATCCGCCCTGGGGAAGACACGACAGCCATCCCGCTCGTCGTCACGACCTTCGACGAGAAAGCCATCGGCCTCTCGCCCGACGCACGCTGGCTGGCATACGAGTCGGACGAGACCGGCCGGAACGAGGTGTACGTGCGCCCATTTCCCAACGTCGATGACGGCAAGTGGCAGGTTTCGACGGGCGGCGGCATCATGCCTATGTGGGCGCGCAGCGGCCGCGAGCTCTTCTACGTGAACACGGCGGACGAGATGATCGCGGCACGCATCCAGCCGGGCGACGCGTTCTCGGTGAGCGACCGGCAGGTGCTGTTCATGATCAGCCCTACCCTGCTGTTCCGGCAAGACGAGCAGTATTCGTTGTACGACGTGGCCCCCGATGACCAACGCTTCGTGTTCCTCAGGGGCGTAGACGTGCGAATCGCCGAACCCGAGCTCATTCTCGTCGACCAATGGCTCCAGACCGTGCGGGGCAGCGCCGGCGGTAACTGACCCGCCGGATGCGGAGGATGTAATGGACGCGTGGAAGCCCGATCGGCTTCTGAACCCCTGGCCCCTTGCTTCGTCGGGCGAGGTCACGGCCTAAATGTCCACCAGCCGTATCACTGCAGCCCTCGCCGGCCACTATGCGATCGAGCGAGAGCTCGGCCAGGGCGGGATGGCGACCGTCTATCTCGCCCGCGACGTGAAGCACGATCGCCAGGTGGCGCTCAAAGTGCTCCGGCCCGAGCTGGCGGCCGTGATTGGCGCCGAACGATTCCTCAACGAGATCAAGGTCACCGCCAATCTCCAGCACCCACATATCCTGCCGCTGCACGACTCCGGTGAAGCCGACAGCTTCCTTTACTACGTCATGCCCTTCGTCGAAGGCGAGACACTTCGCGGCCGGATCGACAGGGAAAAGCAGCTGAGTGTCAAAGACGCCGTGGAGATCACGAAGCACGTCGCGGCGGCCCTCGATTACGCACATCGTCAGGGCGTGATCCATCGCGACATCAAGCCTGAGAACGTCCTGATCCACGATGGGCAGGCGCTGGTCGCCGATTTCGGTATCGCTCTGGCCGTGAGCCAAGCCGGGGGCAGCAGGTTGACAGAAACCGGCCTCTCGATCGGCACGCCCCACTACATGAGCCCCGAGCAGGCGATGGGGGACCGGGAGCTCGACGCCCGAAGTGACGTCTACTCGCTCGGCGCGATGCTCTACGAGATGCTCACGGGGGAGCCGCCGTACACCGGAGCGACCGCGCAGGCGATCGTCGCGCGAGTGATCACGGAGGACCCGCGCCCGATCACCGTGCAACGGCGGACAGCTCCGCGGCACGTGGCGGCGGCGGTGCACCAGGCATTGAGCAAGCTTCCCGCCGACCGGTTCGGGAGCGCCGCGGACTTCGCTCAGGCCCTCGAAGACACAGCCTTCGGCACCGCGACCACGACGGCCGGAACTGGCGCGACGGTTGCAGCCGGCCGGCGGGCCCGCTGGTCGCCTGCCACGATCGGCCTCGCCGTAGTTGCGGTCCTCTCCACCACCATCGCATTGTGGCTCGGATTCCGCACCCCGCCCGCTCCAGCCGCCGCCCGGCCGGTGCGGTTCCTCCTCAGCACCGATGCGGCACCGATAGCGGGTCAAGGCGGCCGCCTCCTCGCCGTAGCGCCGGATGGGAGAGCGCTCGTGTACGTGGGCGTCGGTCCGCAGGGCAACCAACTCTTCATGCGTCGAACCGAGGCGCTCGGAATCGAGCCCCTTCCGGGCACTGAAAACGGACGTGACCCCGTCTTCTCTCCTGACGGCGAATGGCTTGCGTTCACGCAGGGGAATGACATCAAGCGGGTTCGGACGACCGGCGGATCGGCGCTAACCGTGGCGCGTGGGGTGTACGGGGCCGGCGGCGGCATCCATTGGGGCCCCGATGGATCGATCGTCTTCACACCGGCCGAGCAGTTTGCTGTTGGCGTCGTGCCGGGGACCGGAGGGGACGTGACGATCGTTGCTGGGCGCGACTCGACGCGCGGCCGGTACCGATGGCCGCACCTCCTGCCCGGAGGCAGGTGGGCCTTGGTCACGCTGTTCCCCAACTTGGAGCAAGCAAGCATCGGATTGCTCGACCTGGAGACCGGTGCGGTTGAGGTGCTGGTGCAGGAGGGGGCGCAGTCGCACTACGTCGGCACGGGCCACATCGTATACGGCCACGGCTCGGGCAGCATCCTGACCGTTCCGTTCGACATCGGCAGCCGTCAGGTGACCGGTCAGCCCACGACGCTCCTCGACAACGTGCAGGTCTTCACCGGCGGGGCGACTCAGTTCGCGAGTTCCGCGGTCGGGACGGCGGCGTACATGACGGGCAGCAGTGTCGGCGAGTCGCTCGTCCTCCTCGATAACGCCGGCCAGGAGATCGAAGAGCTTGCGGTGGCGGAGGGCAACTATGAGGAGCTGCGGTTCGCACCCGACGGAACGCGCATCGCGCTCATTGGGACCGGACCAGAGGGTGATGACGTCCAAGTCTACGACCTCCGTTCGCGCACCCTGTCGCGTCTGTCGACCGAAGGCGGCAACAACGACACTCCCGCCTGGGATCCGGTCGGTGAGTGGCTCTGGTACGCACACCAGGGGGCGGACACCGGTGCCAGCGTCGAGTCGGGCCTCCGACGCCGGCGTGCGGACGGCAGTGGCAACGCCGAGGCCGTGCTGCCTCGATCCGGCTTGGCCCTGTGGGTCTCGGACGTGGGGCTCGATGGGCAGGTCGTCTACAGTGAGTTCACCACGGAAGGGCGGCGGGACCTTTTCGTGTACTCCCCCGCCGACTCGGCCATCGCCACGTTCCTTCAGAATCCGTGGGACGAGGGCCCCGGCCTCGTGAGCCCCGACGGACGATGGATCGCGTACGAGTCGGAGGAGTCGGGCCGGTCAGAGATCTACGTCACGTCCTTTCCCACTCCTGGTGGCCGGACGCAGATCTCCCAGGGCGGCGGCGACGCACCACAATGGGACCCCGATGGCACTGGCGTCTTCTACATCACGGCGAGCGACAGCCTCGCGCGAGCTGCCCTTGCATTCACGCCCGGACCCAGCGTCGTCGATCGGCGAACACTGTTCAGCGTCGCGGGCTTCGACAACTCGGAGGACGTCGCGAACTACTCGGTCCATCCAGCCGGCAACCGCTTCGTCGTCATACGGCAGCTCGGCCAGCAAGAGACCAACACGATCGTGGTCGTCGTCAACTGGTTTGAGGAGCTGCGAGCGATCACGGGCCAGTAAGGCAGACGGCAGCATGCGCCACGCAGCGAGTTCGGCTACAAACGCCCATCTAGCAGCTGGAGACCCGCACCACCAATGACGGCACAGGGCCAGCTTCTCGTCACCAGAACCGCCAGCGACGCGCCGTCGGACGGGCGCAGCTTGCCGCCCGTCTTGCTACGACAGGCGGTCAGCAGGGTGCGCATCGTCGCGCTCGTGATGCTGATCCTGCAAGTCGTCGGCTGGTTCTTGACCCAGGTCATCGAAGGCGACCTGCGGAGCGAGTTTCAGCACCTCCAGCAATGGGGTCCACCCACGTTCATGATCGCCGCGTCATTGCTCATGTACTGGCTCGCGACCACGCCGAAGGTCACACCGACGTTCGTCGTGCGGGCGGCACTCGCCTACGAAGTGACCCTGAGCTACGCGATCGCGATGTCGACGTACTGGTACGCGTTCGACGACGCCCCCAGCTGGATCATGAACAGCGACATCGTCGGCTTCTCCGGTGTGGGGCTGTGGATGTTCTTCTTCACCGTGATGGTCCCGGTCCAACCGCGCCACGCGCTCCGTGCCTTGCTTCTCAGCGCGACCTCCGTTCCGATCGTCTACCTCCTGGAAGTCCGTGCTGGTCGGGCGCCGACGATGGACGCCATGCCGTTCTTCTTCGTCTTCGTGGGACCGTACCTGGCGATCATGGGCCTGGCCTACGTCGCGGCGCGGACCATCTACCGACTCGGCCAGGACGTCACCCGCGCCCGCGAGCTTGGCAGCTACCGTTTGGTCAAGTTCCTCGGCCAGGGTGGCATGGGCGAGGTCTGGCGAGCGGAGCATCGCATGCTGGCACGCCCCGCGGCCGTGAAGCTCATTCATCCCAAGGTCTTCGGATCCGACGTCACGGCCGCGCACAACATCATCGCGCGGTTCGAGCGCGAGGCGCAGGTCACGGCGACCCTGCAATCTCCACACACCGTGGACGTGTACGACTACGGCACGACGGAGAGCGGTGCCTTCTACTACGTCATGGAGCTGCTCGAGGGCATTGATCTCGAGGACCTCGTCCAGCAATTCGGCGCACAGCCCCCCGCCCGGGTCGTGCATATCCTCCGGCAGGTATGTCGCTCGCTCGACGAGGCGCACCGACGCGGTCTGGTGCACCGCGACGTGAAACCGGCGAACGTCTTTCTCTGCGAGCAAGCATTCGAGCCCGACGTGGTGAAGGTGCTCGACTTCGGCCTCGTGAAGTGGCACGCCAAGCGACCATCCGAAGACGAGCTTCGCCTCTCCGCGACCGGGACGATCCACGGCACGCCTACCTACATGGCGCCTGAGGTCGCTACGGGCGAGGGCCCGGTGGACGGCCGCGCGGACCTCTACGCTCTCGGGTGCGTGGCTTTCTGGTTGCTGACCGGACGACCGGTGTTCGACGAGATAACCTACGCCGCGATGCTCATGGCGCACGTGCAGAAGGAAGCGCCCCCGCCGTCGCAGCACACGGAGCAGCCCGTTCCGCCATCTCTCGACGCGATCGTGCTGGACTGCCTTCGGAAGGACCCTTCGGATCGCATTCAGGAAGCTGCCGACCTGATCGCGCGGCTCGATGCCGTCGAGGTTTCGGACCCTTGGACGACTGAGCAGGCGAGGCTGTGGTGGGAAGCACACCGCCCGGTCGTCGCCGAGCCGGCCGAACCTGCTCCCGCCCCCGGCCCTACTGCCTAGGACGCCCCCCCCAAAAGCCCCTTTTCAGGTCGCCATAGACGCCGCGCGACCTGGCCGTCGAGCGGTCGCCGTCGTAACGTAAGCGCTGCCTCGCACCTCGATCGCTATGGAACCAGGCCAGATCGTCGCCCACTACGAGATCGTCCGCCAATTGGGTCAGGGCGGAATGGGCGTAGTGTACGAGGCGCGGGACACCAAACTCGATCGGACGGTCGCCCTCAAGTTCCTTCCGCAGTACCTGAGCCCCGACCCCGACGCCAATGCGCGGTTCATCCGCGAGGCCAAGGCGGCCTCAGCGCTCGACCACGCGAACATCTGCACCATCTACGAGATCGGGGAAGCGGCCGGCGAGCTGTACATCGCCATGGCGTACTATGAAGGTCGACCGCTCGACGCCGTGCTCAAGGAGGAGCTGGTCTCCATCGAGCGAGCCACCGACATCGCGGGCCAGCTTGCGAGCGCGCTCGACCGCGCGCACGAAGCCGGCATCGTGCATCGGGATCTCAAGCCGGCCAACGTCTTCATCACCGACCGCGGGGAGGTGAAACTCCTCGACTTCGGCATCGCCAAGCTCGCGAAGGGAACGACGATCACCGAGACCGGCGCCACGCTGGGCACCGTCGCGTACATGAGTCCGGAGCAGGTGAACGCGGAGGCGGTCGACCACCGAACGGATCTCTGGTCGTTCGGCGTCGTCCTCTACGAGATGCTGGCTGGCAAGCGGCCATTCGAGGGCGAGACGGGCCCCGTCACCATGTTCAGCATCCTGAGCAAGGAGCCGGCCCCGCTCTCCGAGAATCGGCCGGACGTGCCGGACCACCTGGTGCAGCTGGTCGACGTATGCCTACAGAAGAGCCGCGACGATCGTCCCGAGGGCGCACACGCGATCCGCACGGCGCTCGCGGGCGCGGCACCAGCACCGATCGTTGCTGCGCCCCGTCGTTCCTTCGCTCGCCGTCGCATGCAGATGTTGGTAGGAGCAGCAGTGTTGGTGACCGGTGTGACGGCGGCGGTGCTCGCGCTCACGACGAACTCGGACACGGCCGACTCGGGTCTCGCTCCCGATCTGGTCGCCGTGATCCCCTTCACGGTTCGCGGCTCTCCGGAGCTGAGTTACCTGGGAGAAGGAATCGTCGACTTGATGAGCGTCAAGCTCGACGGTGCCGGCACGCTCACGGTGGTGAACCCGCGGGTGACCATCTCGCACGTGAGCCGCAACAACGTGGACGTGGGCGACCCGAGTGCGACGCGACGAGCTGCGGAAATGCTCCGTGCCGGCCGATACGTCACCGGCGACATCTTGGAGGTGGGTGGACGCATCAGTCTGACTGCCTTCCTCTACGACACGGGCAAGCCCGACGAGCCGTTGCGTCAGGCGTCGAAGGAAGGCAGCGCGGACGATCTATTCGACGTCATTGACGGACTCGCCGCCGACCTGCTCGCGGGAACCGTCGAGGGTGCGGCGAGTCGGCTTCGCTCGCTCGCGACCGCCACGACCGCGTCGCTACCGGCTGCGAAGGCGTTTCTCGAGGGCGAACGGCTGCTGCGAAGCGGCCAGTATCGCCAGGCGGCGGCGGCGTACGACCGGGCCGTGGCCCTCGACACGGCGTTCGCTTTGGCGCACTACCGCAAGAGCGTGGCCGCCGACTGGATCGACGCCTACGACGCTCGATCATCGGCCGAGCGGGCGCTGCAGTTCGCCGACAACCTCCCAATACGAGATCAACGCATTTTGGAGGCGCTCCTCCTGAGGCGACGGGGAGAGAACACGAAGGCCGAGCAGGCGTACCGTGCGCTGCTCCACCAGCACGCCGACGAGGTCGAGGCGCTCGTCCAACTCGGCGAGATCCTGTTTCACGACAACCCGCGCCGTGGGCGCCCGCTCACCGAGTCCAACGAACCATTCAAACGCGCCACCGTTCTCGAGCCCGCGAACCTCCTCGCCCAGATTCACTTGGCGCGCACCCTAGCGTTGACTGGCCAAATCGACGAATTGACCGAGACGGCGGCGTTCCTCGCGGAGGTCGCCACGGAGAGCGAGCGTGCGCTCGAGGTCGAGGCGATCGCCGCCTACGGGACGAGCGACACAGCACGCCAGGAGCGCGTGCGAGAGGCATTGCGCGACAAACCCTGGTATTTCAACTGGTACGCCAGTCATGGCGTCGCGCGGTTCGCGCGAGACCCACACGGTGCGGCCGAGATCCTGGCGACTCGCAGTAGCGACAATCCGTTGCTCCTCATGCTCGAGCCCAATCTGCTCGTCGTGCGGGGCCGGTATCGCGAGTTTCGATCGTTGATGGCCGAGGTGCACGATCGAGGCGACCCGTCGTGGGACATCTACGAGGCATTCGTGCTCACGTCGGGAACGTATCCAGCGACGAGCGATGAGCTGTCGGCCACGCTAGATCGCTTGGACCGCGCGACGGCGGGCGCACTCATGAGCACCGCCTGGCTCCCGCCCTACGAGGACCTCACTTCCCGGTTCATCGAGTTCGAGCGCGATTACTTGCGAGCACTCCTACTCATTCATCTGGATCGTGCCGAGGAGGCCCGACCGTACATTGCGGCGCTCGCCGCGGCTGATTCCTTCCCCGGCTTGGGCACGATGCAGGCCGACGCCGTGCACGGGCTCGAGCTGGAGATCCTCTACCGTGCCGGGAACGTGGACGAGGCCTTGGCCACCGCGCGCCGCATCGAGTACGAAGTCCCGCATGCGGCCACCGTCCGTCCCATGCCCGACGGCTCACGGTCCCGATATCTGCGTGCCGAGCTGGAGCTTGCCGCCGGCAACGTTGGGGTCGCGAAGAACTACTTCATCGGACTCGATGACTCCTGGAGTTTTTGGGACACCTACTACCGTCCCAGGGCGTACCAGCGGCTCGGTGAAATCGCCGAGAGCGAGGGACGGACTGACGAGGCGATCGTGTGGTACAATCGGCTGCTCAATGCGTGGCGTGACAGCGACCCACAGCTGGCACCGATTCGGACTGAAGTGGCAGACAGACTCGCGAGGCTGGTGAGCCGGTGATGGGTGAGCGTTGAGCGAGATCACCGAGCGGTTGAAGGTCGCCATCGCCGACCGCTACCTGATCGAGCGCGAGCTCGGCCAGGGTGGAATGGCCACCGTCTACCTCGCTCACGACGTGAAGCACGACCGGAAAGTCGCGCTCAAGGTGCTGCG
>JBDHCY010000086.1:0-13021 GCA_039591795.1 Gemmatimonadota bacterium
GGTATTCGCCGTTTCGTTCGAGCCCTGAGGCAGCGGCAAGCTGACCAACGCAACGTCATGGAGTGATTGACATACATGCTGAACAGATCTAAAGCCTGGGCCCTCGGCCTTCTCACCGCCACGCTCCTCACTGGTTTGCTGGCGGGCGCTGGTGCCGAACGCCTACTCGACGCGCGCGAAGGCTCACGGCGGGGCCGCCGGCCGGGCTATGTGGAGCGTCTCACCGCCGACCTCAACCTCACGATGGCCCAGCAAGACAGCGTGCGCGCCATTCTCGACCGGACGCGCCCAGCCATGGAAGCGCTCTGGCGTTCAGTCCGTCCGAGCTACGACTCGCTCCGCACAGCAATGCAGAACGACATCAGCAGCGTGCTCGATTCCGAGCAGCGCGCCAGCTACCAGCAACTCATCGAAAAGTGGGATCGGCGGCGCAACGGAGACCGTTCGCGGGACAGGGGCGGCTCGAAAGACAGCGGCCGCTCGAAGACAGGAGACGAGAAGAATGATGCGAAGCATTAGTCTCGCCTGCGCTGCCCTGTGCAGCTTGGGCATTGCGACGCTCGCGGCTCAAGAGCGTACGATCACGCTCGAGGAGGCGTTAGAGCTGGCAGAACGGGTCCAGCCGGGGATCGTCCAGGCTCGTGGGTTCGTTCGCTCAGCTGACGCCGCCCTGCGGACAAACACAGGCTCGTTTCTGCCCTCGCTCTCCCTCAGCGCATCGTCCTCGAATGCGTCCTCGAATCGTTTCAACTCGGCAACCGGGCAGATCGTCTCGGCGCCAAGCAGCTCCAGCTACTCGGGCGGGATTGGCCTGAGCCTCGATCTGTTCGAGGGGTTCCGCCGCTTCAATCAACGAGACGCAGCCAGAGCCGACGTGGCCGCAGCCGACGCATCGCTCACCAACGAACAGTATCTGGCAGCGCTGGTGACGAAGCAGTCGTTCTTTGCCGCACTCGCGACCCAGGAGCTCGTTCGCGTCGCCGAGCGGCGCATCGAGCGTGCGGAACAGCAGCTCTCCGTTTCGGTCGACAAGCTGCGCGCCGGCGCCGCGACCCGCTCCGATTCGTTGCGCAGCCGGGTAGAGCTCGGCAGCGCCCAGCTCGCCCTCCTCCGGGCGGAGGCCGACCTCGCGGCGGCGCAGGCCAACCTTGGCCGCCAGATCGGTGTCGGCGGCCGTGTCGCCGCCGCCTTCGACACGACGTTGCTCGCGCCTCTTGGAGCCTTGAACCTCAATGCTCTGGTCGCCGAGGCCATCGGTGGGGCGCCGCGAGTGCTGCTCGCCGACGCCGACGCCAGCGCCGCAGCCTCGCAAGTGTCGGTGGCCCGCGGCTCCTATTGGCCAACGCTTTCCGCATCCTACTCCAACGGCTACAGCGGATTCGAGGCGCCGTGGGGAAGCACGGAGGGCTACGTCAACAACTGGAGTTTTCGTTTCTCTCTCAGCTGGACGATCTTCAACGGCTTCCAGCGCGAGGGGCAAATCGTCAACGCCGGCGTACAGCGCGACAACGCGCAGGCACGTGCGGCCGACACACGGCGCGACGTCCACGCACAAGTCATTCGGCTCACGGCCGATCTCGAATCCGCGTGGCGTGCGATCGAGATCGCCGACGGTTCGCTCATCGCGGCTCAGGAAGATCTCCGCGTCCAGCAAGAGCGTTACGGCGTGGGGGCGGCAACGATCGTAGAGCTGTTGACATCGCAAGTCGCGCTCGACGAAGCCGAAGTGGAAGTCGTGAGAGCCCGCTACGACTACGTCGTCGCCCGCGCCCAGCTCGAGGCACTCATTGGGAGGAGCCTGTGACCACATCCGCCGTTACCCAGGATTTCCGGACGGGCGAGACGCCGCAGCCGGACATCATCATCCTCACCCACAAGCTTGAGCGAAACTACGACATGGGTGTGGAAATCGTGCACGCCTTGAATGGGGTGGACATTCAGATTCGGCGCAACGAGTACGTGACGATCATGGGGCCGTCCGGGTCCGGCAAGTCGACCCTCATGAACCTGATCGGCTGCCTCGACACGCCGACCGCAGGCGAGTACTGGCTCAACGGCCAGAAGGTCTCCGACCTGAGCGACAACGAACTGGCGCGGATCCGCAACCGCGAGATCGGGTTCGTGTTCCAGACATTCAACCTCCTCCCACGCGCCACGGCCCTCCACAACGTCGAGCTGCCGCTCATCTACGCGGGTATGCGATCCAAGGACCGCCACAACCGCGCAATGGAGGCACTCGACCGCGTCGGCTTGGGCGATCGCACGCATCACAAGCCGAACGAGCTGTCCGGCGGTCAGCGGCAGCGCGTGGCTATCGCTCGGGCTCTCGTGAATAGCCCGTCGATCCTCCTGGCCGACGAGCCGACGGGAAACCTCGACTCGGCCACGAGCTCGGAGATCATGAAGGTCTTCGACGACCTCCATCGAGAGGGACAGACGGTTTTGCTCGTTACCCACGAATCGTTCATCGCCGCTCACGCCCATCGTCAGATCCATCTCCTCGACGGGCTCGTTGAGCGCGACATCGCTACGGAGAGACAGACGTGAATCGGAATCCATTGGCCGCGCTTGCTCTTGTCGCCCTCGCGGCCTTCGGTTGTCGGGAGGCCGACTCGGCCCCCGTGTATCAGGCGCTCGCCGTCGAGCGTCGCGACATCGTCGTCTCGGCCTCGGCCGCCGGCTCCATCGAGCCCGTGCTCACGGTGGAGATCAAGTCCAAGGCATCGGGCGAGATCATGGACCTGCGGGTCGATACCGGCGACGAGGTCGAGCAGGGCCAACTCGTCGCCCTCATCGATCCACGCGTTCCCAGAAATGACGTGGCCGAGGCCCAGGCGCAGCTCGAAGTCGCCGAGGCGCAACTCCAGAATGCGGAGTCTCAACTCCGTCGCTCGGACACGCTGTACAAGACGCAGTCGATCACCGAGCAGGAGTTCGAGGCGAGCCGGCTCACCTACGCGAACGCAAAGGCATCGCTCCTGCGAGCGCAGGTGACGCTCCAGATGGCACGCGACGCGCTCGAAGACACGCGGGTCGTGGCGCCGATCAACGGAACGATCATCCAGAAGAACGTCGAGCGCGGGCAGGTCATCAGCTCGCCCACTCGTGACGTGGGCGGCGGCACCGTCCTCATGCGCATGGCGAACCTCGACACCGTTCAGGTGCGCGCCATGGTGGACGAGACCGACATCGGCAAGGTCGCAGCGGGCCTAGAAACCACGGTCACCGTCGAGGCGTACCCGCAGCAGCCGTTCACTGGCGCTGTCCTCAAGATCGAGCCGCTTGCCGAGGTGAGCCAGAACGTGACGATGTTCCCCGTTCTGATTCGGATCGACAACCGCTCAGGACTGCTGAAGCCGGGCATGAACGCGGAGGTCGAGATCCACATAGGCCGGCGCGACGGCGTGCTGGCAGTCCCGGTCGCCGCGTTGCGGAGCCAGCGCGACGTCGCCTCGGCGGCGGAGGTCCTCGGTCTCTCCATGGACGACGTGCAGCGCCAGCTTGCTGCCGCGCAGGAGCGTCCCCAGGGACCAGCGGCGAACGGCGAGAAAGGCGACCGTCCGACGGACAGCACGGCGGCTCCGGACGCGTCACAGGGTGAAGTCCTCCAAATGGGTGGCCGTGAGGTCCGATTGCCGCAAGGAGTCAGCGCCGAGCAGGCCCGGGCGATCTTCGCCAAGATGCAGGAGGGCGGCGGCCCGAACGCACTCTCAGCGGCAGAGCGCCAGGTCATGCAGCGCGTCTTCCGGGCAGCGGGCGGGCGTGGGGGACGTGGCGGCGGCATGCGCCCCCAGAACGACGGCACGGTCGGTGGGACGTACATCGTCTTCACCCTCGTGAACGGTCAACCCGTGCCCCAACAGATTCGTACCGGGCTCTCGGACCTCGATTATGCGGAAGTCGTGCGTGGCCTCGAAGACGGTGACACGGTGCTCCTGCTCCCGAGCGCGAGCCTCCTCGAATCACAAGATCGCTTCCGGGAGCGGATTCAGCGGAACACGGGCATCCCGGGCGTCAGCAACCAGCGGCGGTAACCATGCTCATTAGTGAGATCATCGCAGTCGCCCTCGGCGCGATCAGAGCGAACAAGCTGCGCGCCTTCCTCACGTCGCTCGGCATCATCATCGGTGTCGCAGCCGTGATCACGATGGTCGCCCTTGGCACCGGCGCGCAGCGCTCGGTTCAAGAGCGGATCCAAGCGCTCGGCTCGGACATCCTCACGGTCTACGCCGGCCAGAGCTTCCATCGCGGAGTCGCGATGGCCGACCGTGTGAGCCTCACGACCGACGACTCCGAGGCGCTCACCCGAGATGCGCGTTACCTGCGTGCCGTCGTTCCGGAGCTGTCGCGGAATCTCCAGGTCGAATACCTGAATCAGAACATCAACGTCAACATCGTCGGGACGACGTCGAACTACGCCGAGGTGCGTCGCTATGACGTCACCGCCGGGCGCATGTTCACCTCGGGTGACGATCAGGCACGGCGGCGCTACGCCGTGCTCGGCGCGGCAGTTCCGGAGATGCTCGGCGTGAACGGTGCCGCCATGATCGGGCAGTCGATCAAGATTCGCGGCATCTCGTTCGAGATCGTCGGGCTGCTTTCGGAGAAGGGATCGCAAGGATGGTTCAATCCCGATGAGCAGATTCTCGTGCCGCTGAACACGGCTCAGTATCGGATTCACGGCACCGACCGGTTGCGCTCGATCTCGGTCCAACTCGAGAGTGAGCGCACGTCGAATCAAGCCCTGATCGAGATCGAGCGAGTCCTGCGGCGGGAGCACAAGATTCGCCCCGGGGCCGACAACAACTTCCAGATCCGAAACCAGGGCGACATCCTGGCGACTCTCACGGCAACCACCGCGACCTTCACCTACCTGCTGGCGGGAATCGCCGCGGTGTCACTACTCGTGGGCGGGATCGGGATCATGAACATCATGTTGGTATCGGTCACCGAGCGCACCCGCGAGATCGGTACGCGCAAGGCTCTGGGCGCGACCTCGGGCAACATCATGTTCCAGTTCCTGATCGAAGCCCTGGTGCTCTGCATGGTGGGCGGAATCCTGGGGATCCTGGTGGGAAGCGGTGGGGCGATCGGGCTTGCGTACTTCGCTGGGTGGAACACGATGGTTTCGTATCCCGCAATCGTCCTTGCCTTCGCCTTCAGCGGCGCCGTCGGACTCTTCTTCGGCCTGTGGCCCGCGCGGCGCGCCGCACGGCTCGACCCGATCGAGGCGTTGCGGTACGAATAGCCAGCGCCAGCCACCCGACGGCATGGAGCATCTCAGCGTCGGAGACGGGCCAAGGATGCGGTGGCGAGCAACGGGAGGGGAGCTGCGAGCTTTCCTCCCGCTCGTCGTGCTCCTCGCCGCCTGCGGCTCTGATCAACCGGCGGCGCCCGGTGCAGGATTCACCACCGTCGAGTTCGCTTACCTCGCTGCGACCGCGACCGACCCTGCCGTGGCGCAGGCATTCCCCGATTGTGTCAACGGCGTCGGTGCGCTCCACATCCATCCGAGCTGGCGCAACTTCGTGCGCATCAACATGACTGTGGCTGGGCTCGAGCGCTGGGAGATTACCTTCGACGACGTGCCGACGGATGTGCTCGTCCGTATCCCAATCAGCGACCCGAATACGTGTGCAGACAACCCCACGGGCGCCAGCACGGAGAACGTGTTTGCCAATGGCATCCGCTTGACCATGATCGTCGACACTCCGGGCAGCGGAGTCGAGCCAGGACTCGGGTTCACGGTGGACGGAGAAGGCCGGGTCACACCCTGAGCTAACCTGGCGGCGCAGCTCCCCCGCCGGCATTTTACCGGGCGTCCAGCCGCTGCCGAGGACTCATCCATGTCAGAACACCCGATCAGCAGGCGAATGTTCGTCGGCGACGCCGCCGCTGCCGGCTTGGGAGCTCTCGTCGTTCCCCGCCACGTCCTTGGCGGGCCAGGCTACCAAGCGCCAAGTGACAAACTGAGCATCGCCTGCATCGGCGTCGGAGGAATGGGCCGAAACGACGTCCGTGGTGTGGCAGGCGAGATGGTCTATGCGCTGTGCGACGTGGACGCGAACAACACCGATTCAGCCTTCGCAATTCACCCCGGGGCAAAGAGATACACCGACTTTCGGGAGATGCTCGACCGAGAGAGCGCGAACATCGACGCCGTCACCGTCTCGACGCCCGACCACACGCACGCCGTTGCCGCGATGATGGCGCTGAAACTCGGCAAGCACGTCTACTGTCAGAAGCCTCTCGCCCGCACGCTGTGGGAGGTACGGGAGCTCATGCAGGCCGCGCGCGGTGCCGGTGTCGCCACGCAGATGGGCAACCAAGGACACGCCCAAGATGGCACGCGGAGACTCCGCGAGTGGGTCGAGGCCGGAGCGATCGGAACCGTGCGCGAGGTGCACTACTGGACCAATCGCCCGATCTGGCCGCAGGGAATGGAGCGTCCGAGCGAGGCCCACCACGTACCGCCACACCTCGATTGGGATCTGTGGCTCGGTCCGTCCGCCGAGCGGCCGTACCATCCAGCATACGTGCCGTTCCGCTGGCGCGGCTGGTGGGATTTCGGCACCGGTGCGCTCGGGGACATCGCATGCCATGCAATGGACGCCGCCTTCTGGGCGCTCGAGCTCGGATTCCCGACGCGAGTCGATCCGGACACCACCCAGCTCTACGACGAAACGGCGCCGAAAACGTCCCGTCTCACCTACCACTTCCCGGCGCGTGGGAGTCGGCCGGCCGTGCAGGTCGTATGGCGCGACGGCGGGCTCATCCCCCCGCGTCCGGAGATCGTCCCCGATGACGTGCGTTGGCCTCCGCGCACCGACGGCGGTCAACTCTGGGTCGGCGATGACGGTATGCTCATCGCCGGCATGTACGGCCAGGGTCCGACACTCCTCGACCCGGCGCGCGACGAGGAGATCAAAGCGAACCCGCCCCCTGAGCGCTACCCGCGCGTAGGGGGTGTCTATGCCGAATGGATCAACGCGTGCAAGGGCGGACCGCCGGCGGGGTCGAGCTTCGCCGAGCACGCCGGGCCGCTCACCGAAATGGTCCTCCTCGGCACCCTCGCCGTCCGGACCGGGAGGGTGCTGGAGGTCGATCCCGCGTCGGGCAGGATCACCAACATGACGATCCCCGAGGAGTACGTGAGGCCGACGTATCGGGAGGGGTGGAGCCTCTGAGAGGTCGGTGCGCCGAGCGCGCCTCAGTCAGGCGAGGCGTCGCTCCGCCGCCCGTGCATGTGCTTCCAGCCCCTCAACGCGGCCGAGCCACGCCGCGTCGCCTACAAGCTCCCCGGCGGCTTCGGGGTTGTCGATCTCCAGCCAGGTGCGCACACGTAAGAAAGAAAGCACCGACAGCCCCCCCACCCACCGAGCGGCCCCCCCCGTGGGGAGCACATGGTTGGGGCCCGCTCCGTAGTCACCAAGTACCTCGGCGCTGCGGGGGCCAATGAAGATCGCGCCGAAGTGGCGAAGCCGTCGCGCGACGGCCGCCGCGTCCGCGGTCAGCACTTCGAGATGCTCGGGCGCGAGCTGGTCGCACACCGCGATCGCCTGCTCGAGCGACGGCTCGACCAGTGCCCCGCCATTCTCGAGCGCGCGCTCGGCCACGTCCGCTGTCGGCAATCCCTCGAGCTGGCGCGTCAGTTCCTCTGCGACCCGCTCGACCAGGAGTCGGTCCGTGGTTACCAGAACCGGCACCGCCTCCGGATCGTGCTCCGCTTGGGCGAGCAGGTCAGCCGCCACGAGCGCCGGATCCGCACTGGCATCGGCGAGCACGACCAGCTCTGACGGACCAGCGGGAACGTCGAGCCCTGCGACGCCACGGACGAGCTCCTTTGCCGCGGTGACGTACTTGTTCCCTGGACCGACGATGACGTCACACCGCGGCACGAGCCCCACCCCCGAGGCGAGTGCGGCGATCGCTTGAGCGCCACCCACTGGAATGAGGCCGTCAGCGCCGGCGATGGCGGCGGCCGCGAGCGTCTCGGTCGAGGGCCTGGGACTCGCGACCCACACCTCGCTCACCCCGGCTTCCCTTGCGGCAACGACGGTCATCAACACCGATGACGGCAGCGGATAGCGGCCCCCGGGCGCGTAGCACCCCGCGCGTTCAACCGGCGCGATCCAATGGCCCGCCCTCCCACCAGGGACGGCGACCTCGACCTCGCGCACCGCATCGCGTTGCGCCTGCGCAAACGTGCGGATGCGATCCCCCACTCGCTCGAGTCGCTTTCGCTCGGACGGGTCCAGCTGCTCCGCGGCCCGTGCCAAGTGCTCCCGCGTTACGATCAACGGCGCGCCCGGATCGATGTCGCCGAGGCGCTCCGCGTGTTCCCGAAGCGCGGCTTCGCCGCGCTCCCGCACGTCGTTCACGATCGCGGCCGCGACTCGCAGCGCTTCGGGCTGCACCGGGGTGCCGCGTCCAGAGAGGATGTCCTCCACGGATCGAAGTGGGAGCAGTGAGGTCATGGCTCGGGCTCTCCCGCCGGCTTCGCGCGCATCGGCCGACGGCGCACGCGTCGATGTCGTCGCGCCAACTCCTCCACCACATCGGAGAGCGCCCCGCCGCGCCGCGCCAGAGCCACCAGCGCGAAGTAGAGGAGGTCCGAAGTCTCGTCGATGACGTCGCGACGCGTCGCGGCGTCACCCAGCTCCCTCGCTTCCTCCACGAGCTTCGTCTCGAGTAGACTGGACTCCCGAATCAGTCGCACCGTTCCGGATTCGGGTTCGCCGGTCGCCACTCGCTGCGCGATCACACGCTCGAGCTGCGGCAGATCGAAGTCGTCCCCCCAGCACGACCACGTCCCCCGATGGCAGAACCCGGAGCCGTGTTGGCAAACGACGAAGCGGAGGGTGTCGCGATCGCAGTCCGCCTCGACGCGCACCAGGTCCTGCCTGTTGCCGGACGTCTCGCCTTTCATCCAGAGGGCGCGGCGTGACCGCGACCAATAGATCCCGCGGCGCTCGGCGATGGCTCGAGAGAGTGATTCCAGGTTGCTCCATGCCAAGCCCAGCGCCCGGCCCGATTCCTCACAGACGACCGTCGGCCAGAGCGGCTCGCTGCTTACGAGAGGCGAAGCGAACGCGTCCCCTAACGAGAGCCGACCCGAATACAGCGCCATCCCCACCTGCGCATCGGCGCCGAGCCGGTCGACCTCGGCGATCTCTGCTCCCGTCGTGATGCCCCCCGCTGCGGTGACACGGGCATGTCCTGCCGCGGCGACGGCGTCTCTCACGAGCGCGACGTCGAACCCCTGCATCGCACCTTCGTGCTCGACCTGCGTCAGCAGGAATCCACCGACATGTGGCGCGAGCTGTGCGATGACGTCGAGCGCGTCGCGGCCCGTTGCCGCGCGCCACCCCTCGACCACGACCTCGCGGCGCATTGCGTCGACGGCCGCGATCACGCGCTCCCGTGGCAGCTGCGCACAGAAGCCGACGGATGCCGCCGTTCCGATCACGACCTTCGTCGCGCCCCAATCGAGCCAGTCGAGCGCCTGGTCCACTTGGCGGATCCCTCCACCCACCCGGCACGGCGCTCGCTGAACCATGGTCCGGATCAGCGCGCTGTTGTCTCCCGAGCCGAGCGCTGCATCGAGATCCACGACGGCGACTTCGCCTGCCACCGAGAACTCCTCGAGCCGCGCGAGCGGATCGCCGCCGTCGAGCACGTGTTCTCGACCCTGCCGGAGTTGAATCGCGCGGCCGCCTGCAACGTCGATGCTGGGTACGATCATTGTCGCACCGGAATGCCGCGTTTCACGAGTGCCGCCTTGACGGTGGACACGGTCTCGTCACCATCGTGAAAGATCGACGCCGCGAGCGCGGCATCGGCACCTGCGGTGAACGCACGTGCGGCGTCACGCGAGCTCCCGATCCCGCCAGATGCGATGATCGGCACGTGCACGGCCGCGGCGACCGCTCGGATCAACTCCTCATCACAGCCAGCCCGGGTGCCGTCTCGGTCCCAACTCGTGAGGAGAATCTCCCCGGCGCCGAGCTCCACGCCTCGCTGTACCCACTGCACGGCTTCCAGACCGGTAGCTTCGCGGCCGCCCACCACAACCACCTCCCATCCCGCCTCCGATCGACGGGCATCAATCGCCAGAACGATGCACTGACTCCCGAAGGCGTCCGCCAGTTCGCGCAGGAGTTCCGGCCGGCGGACTGCCGCCGTGTTGACGCTCACCTTGTCGGCGCCGGCAGCAAGGAGCCGACGGGCGTCGTCCACTTCACGCACTCCACCACCCACCGTGAGCGGAATGCCGAGCACCGAGCGAACGCGCCGCACGGTCTCGACCTGCGTGTCTCTCGCCTTCGGCGTCGCCGCGACGTCGAGGAGGACGATCTCGTCCGCACCCTGTCGCTCGTACTCGGCCGCACGATCAGTGGGATCGCCCGCATCGCGGAGATCCTGAAACCGGATGCCCTTGACCACCCGTCCCTCACGGACGTCGAGACACGGCACGAGGCGCCGCGAAAGCCCACGACGTCCGGAAGACAGGGTCCCCCGCTCACGCTCGCGGTCCGTGAGCCAGCGCTCGATGAGCGCGTGCCCCCATGTCCCGGAGAGCTCCGGATGGAACTGGCAGCCCAGCAGCCGCCCTAGCTCAATCGCGGCGACGAACGGGGCGCCATGTTCGGTCCAGGCCACCGCCACTCCGGCAGGCGCCTCTCCAAGGGCATACGAATTGGCGAATGCGGCATCCCCGGGTTCCACCACCCGGCACGCTCCGTCGGGCTCCACTCGGTTCCAGCCGAGGTGCGGGACCCGAACGTCGCGGGGCAGGCGTCGACAAGTCTCCGGGAAAATGCCTAGTCCGCGGACGCCGGGCGCCTCGTCGCTGCCCTTCGCCAGGAGCTGCATCCCAAGGCATATCGCGAGGAGCGGTGTACGTCGTTCCACGGCACCGACGAGCTCCTGGTCGAGCCCGTTCAAAGCGAGCGCCGCCGCACCCGTGCCGAACGCACCGACCCCCGGAAGCACCAACCTCTGCGCACGGGCGACGGCAGCGGGATCACGTGTCAGGGTGGTCTCTGCGCCAAGTCGCTGGAACGCCGCGCGCACGGAGGCGAGGTTCGCCACTCCCGAATCGATCACGGCCACCTCGGTCACAGCGTCTCCTTGGTCGACGGTACGTCATCGAATCCCGACAGGCTAATCGCCTGCCGCAACGCGACCGCCGTCGCCTTGAACGCCGCTTCCGCGCGGTGGTGATCGTTTGTTCCCTTGAGCGCGTCCACGTGCAAGGTGAGCCGCGCCCCCATCGCGAGAGAGCTCAACACGTGCGGCACGTTCTCGGCTGAAAGCGCACCAAGCATCTCGCGCCGGAGATCCAGATTGACGTCGGCATACGGACGACCGGACAGATCCACCGCCGCACGCACCAATGCCTCGTCGAGTGGTACGAGCGCCGATCCGAACCGGGCGATCCCACGCCGCTCACCGAGCGCACCATCGATCGCCGTGCCGAGGGCAAGAGCCGTGTCTTCTGCCGTGTGGTGATCGTCCACGTGCAGGTCTCCCTCGCAGCGGAGTGTGAGATCGAACCGCGCGTGACGCGTCAGTGCGCTGAGCAAGTGATCGAGAAACCCAACGCCGGTCTCGATGTCGGCCTGGCCGGTTCCATCGAGCGAGAGTGTGATCTTGACCGACGTTTCACCGGTGGTGCGTTCCATGGTCGTTGCGCGAGCCGTCATGGCAATAGCTCCTCGATGTCGGCGAGGGTGCGCAGCACGACTGCGGCCCCCGCTCCGGTGAGCGCGGCCGTGACGCGCTCGGGATCCTCCGCCGGCGCCACGACGCCGATCGGCACCGCGCCCGCGGCCGCCGCCGCGTGCACGTCATCAAGCGTGTCGCCCACCATCCAGGTACGCCGGGCGTCGAGCCGCTCCAGGGCGAGCCGAACCGGGGTCGGGTCCGGCTTCACGGGCCCGTCCTCCATGGTCACGAGCGCATCGATCTGCTCGTTCACCCCGGACCTAGTGAGGAACCACTCGGCTTCACTCCTCGGACGACCGGTCACGACCGCGATCCGCAGACCTCGACCGCGCAGGCGCGCCAACAAGTCGGTCGGAACGATGAGCCGCTCGCGCTCCCTCAAGCCGGGAGTCGTCTCCGTGCCCAGGTACAGATCCTGATAGCGTGCGGTGATCTCCTCGAGCGACGCCTCGACCCCACGCTCCTCGAGCAGGCGCTGCGTCAACACCCAGTCGTTGTTGGCGTCGCCTGCGAGCGTCGCCTGCAAGAGTTCACCGCGGGTCACCGTCACGCCAAAGCTCTCACAGGTCGCCAACACGCAGGACCGATAGGAGTGCTCGACGTCAGCCAATACCCCGTCGAGATCGAGCAGCAGTGCCTCGGGCGCAAGCGTCCTTCGGAGCGCCTCGTTGAGACGCAGGCAGTCGGCCTCGTCACCCGGCATCGTGATTCGGACCACCGAATCGAGCCCAGTGCGGTCGGCAAAGCCGCGCACGATGACACCGAGTGCCGCAAGGGCGCGGCGCACGAAGCTCGCACGCGGTCCAAAGTCGGCGCTCACGAAATTCCCCTGGGACGGCCACGGCTCGATCGCGAGCTGGCTGAGCAAAGTCTCGATCTCTGATCGCTCGGCTCGAACCCGCGCCACCTGAGGGGTCGGTTCGCCAGTGGCGAGGCTCGCCGAGGCCAAGACGAGTGACGGCATGCTCACGGCGAACGGTGCCCCCGCCGCCCGCAGCGCCCCAACCGTCTCAGCGGGCCCCATCACGTAGCCAACCCGACATCCGGCAAGTCCCCACGCCTTCGAGAACGTGCGGAGTACAACCACGTTCGGCAGGTCGAGAGCGGGACGAGTGAGATCGTCATCCGCGTATTCTGCGTAGGCGTGATCGAAGAAGACCAGCGCGTCACCTGCTGCCTCTGAGAGGCGGCGCAGATCAGCGAACGTCGCGACCCCGCCAATCGGATTGTTCGGCGACACGACGGCAACCATGCCGGCCTTTCCGTCGAGCTTGCCGAGCACGTCGTCGAT
>JBDHCY010000087.1:0-13007 GCA_039591795.1 Gemmatimonadota bacterium
CGAGCCATCAGGCCACGCCGCTGCTCGAGCGGGTCCTGGAATCTCGCGGCATGAAGGTACTCGGCTGGCGCGACGTCCCCATCCAACACTCTCAGCTCGGACAGTTCGCCCGTGCCACCTGTCCCCGGATTCGGCAAGTCCTGGCCGTTCCAGCTACGCCGCAGTCCCCGGAAGCCTTCGAGCGCGAGCTGTACCTGGCGCGGAAGGCCTTCGAGCGCGACGATCCGTCCGCCTATGTGTGCTCTATCTCATCCCAGCGCCTGGCATACAAGGCCCTCTGTGCGCCGCACCAGTTGCCACGTGTGTTCCCCGACCTCGCGGACCCCGAGTACGAGACGGCGTTCGCGCTGTATCACCAGCGGTTCTCGACCAACACCCTCCCGGCGTGGGAGATCGCGCAGCCCTTTAGGTTGCTGGCTCACAACGGCGAGATCAATACGCAGTGGGCCAACAGAGCGTGGATTCAGTGTCGCGAACACGAGCTCTCCGAGGCACTCGTGCCGGTGCTCCCCAATGTCGGGTCCGACTCCGCCGATTTGGACGCCGTCCTCGAACTCCTCACCAGTAACGGCCGTGACATTCTCCACGCGCTGGCCATGATCATCGTCCCGGCCTGGGAGAACCCCTCGGTCCGGCTGGCACCGGAGCTCGCGGCCTTCTACCGCTATCACGCCTCCCTCATAGAGCCGTGGGACGGCCCGGCAGCGCTCGTGTTCGCCGACGGACGCTTCGTGGGTGCGGCGCTGGATCGGAACGGATTGCGTCCGTGTCGATATGCGGTGACTCGGGACGGGCTGGTCGTCGCTGGTTCGGAAGTCGGCGTCGTCGATCTCGACCCCGAGCGTGTGATCGAGCGGGGCCGGCTCGGGCCCGGACAGATGATCGCGGTCGACCTCCGAGAGCACCGCGTCATGCGCGACGACGAGATCAAGCGCCGCGTGGCGTCGCGGCACCCGTACGCTGACTGGGTTCCGCCACGCCCGCCTTCGAGTACTCGCAGCGCGCCCCCAGCGATGGAGTCCCGCCTCGCGAGCCCGGGGCATCTCGCACGGTGGCAACGGCTCTACGGGTTCACGCGCGAATCACTATCGATCAACCTGAAGTCGATGGCCGAGAACGGCACGCTCGCCACGTGGTCGATGGGTGACGACACACCGATCCCCCCCCTGGCACACGAATCGCGCTCGCTGTACGCGTTCTTTCGGCAGCGCTTCGCACAGGTGACGAATCCGGCCATCGACCCACTGCGCGAGTCGTGCGTCATGTCGCTGACGACGTGGCTCGGACCTCGCCGCCACTTGCTGGTGGACGGACCGCAACGGGCACTCCTCGAGCTGGAATCGCCGGTGCTGTCACTCGCACAACTCGAACAGATTCGCGGTCAGTCCGAGTTGCCCGTCGCGACCGTGGATTGTGTCTTTCCAGCCGAGCCGGAGGCGCTCGAGCCCGCCATCGACGCGGTTTCCGCCAGCGCGCTCGCGGCCGCACGCGACGGCGCGTCGATCCTGATCCTCACCGACAGGCAGGTCACACCCGAAGCAGCACCGATGCCGATGGCGCTCGCGGTCGGCGCCGTGCATCGAGACCTCGTCGAGGCAGGACTGCGCACCAGGGTCGGAGTCGTCGTCGAATCGGGCGACTGTTACGACGTCCATCACATCGCCGTCCTCCTGGGCTACGGCGCCGGGGCCGTCTGCCCCTGGATGGTGCTCGCCGGCTCGCGCACCGCGCACGGAAGCGATGGAGAGGCGCGCACCGTAGAGGCGTTGTCGAGCGGGATCCGAAAGGTGATGTCGAAGATGGGGATCTCGACCGTCAGCAGCTATCGGGGTGGCCAGCTGTTCGACGCCCTCGGTCTGTCACACGCCGTGGTGGCCCGGTGTTTCAAGGGCACGGCGAGCCGCGTCGGCGGGCTTGGCTTCACCGAGATTTCGAAAGCCGTGCTCGATCGGCATCGCGCTTGGGATTCGGCAACGTCGCCGTCGGCATTGCCGGACCATGGACTCGTGCGATTTCGGCGCGGCGGGGAATATCATGCCTGGTCACCGACCACGGTGCGGGCCCTCCAGCGAGCGGTTGGATCGGAGAAGCGACCGAAGCGCGACACGCCCATGGCTGCGGACTGGGAGGCGTTTCGAGCGGGAGCCGGGGCCGACTCCCCCACGGACATCCGCGGACTGTTGCAGCTCGTCCCCGCGGGCGCGTCGCTCAGCAGCAGCGACGTCGAGCAGAAGGAAGACATCGTCCGGCGCTTTGCGACCAGCGCGATGTCCCTCGGCGCCCTCAGCCCTGAGGCGCACCGCACGCTCACGATTGCGATGAATCGTCTGGGCGCCAAATCGAACACGGGCGAGGGCGGAGAGGACTCCGCCCAGTACGACGCGCGTGACGACGGGGTACGAGCCGACAACAAGGTCAAGCAGATCGCGTCGGGGCGGTTTGGCGTGACGGCCCAGTACCTGGCGCGGGCCGAGGAAATCGAAATCAAGATCGCGCAAGGATCGAAGCCGGGAGAGGGAGGACAGCTTCCGGGTCACAAGGTCACCGAGCTGATTGCGCGGCTCCGGCACTCCCAACCGGGGGTTCCTCTGATCAGCCCGCCACCGCACCACGACATCTACAGCATCGAGGACCTCGCGCAGCTCATCTACGATCTCAAGCGCTGCAACCCCGCGGCCAAGGTCGCCGTCAAGCTCGTTGCCGAAGCGGGTGTCGGGACGATCGCGGCGGGCGTCGTGAAAGCCTACGCCGATTGCATTGTCATCTCAGGACACTCGGGCGGCACCGGAGCGTCCCCACTGAGCAGCATCAAGCACGCCGGCACGGCGTGGGAGCTGGGGCTTGCCGAGATCCAGCAGGTGCTGATCCGCAACGAGCTGCGGGGACGGGTGCGGATCCGCGTTGACGGCGGGCTCATGAGCGCGGAGGACGTGCTCATCGCGGCTGCGCTGGGGGCGGATGAATTCGGATTCGGGACGGCGCCGCTGGTGGCGATGGGATGCGACATGGCGCGCCAGTGCCATCTGAATACGTGTCCGACGGGCATCGCCACACAGCGACAGGAGTTGCGCACGAAGTTCCGGGGCGCACCGGAGCACGTGGTGCGGTATTTCCTCTCGCTGGCCCAGGACGTGAGCGACGAGCTGGCCCGACTCGGGCTCCGAACGATCGACGACCTGATCGGACGAGTGGAGCTTCTTCGGCAGACCCAGGCCCCCAGGGGTCTCGATCTCTCCGCACTGCTCGTCGCGCCGGACGTGGACGCGAGATGCGCCACGGCGGAGCGCAACGACCGGCCAGAGCCGGAACCGGTCGACGAAGCCCTCGTGGCCCCCGCGCTTCGGACCACCGAGGCGGCTCGGGACTTCGAGGTCCAACTCTCGATCACCAACCGCGACCGATCCGTCGGGGCCCGCGTAGCCGGAGCGCTGGCCGCGCGTTGGGGGCCCGCACCTCCAGGCGGCAAGGTCGTGATCCGGTGCACCGGATCGGCTGGGCAGTCGTTCGGCGCGTTCGCGACACGGGGCATGCGGCTCACGCTCGTCGGCGAGGCGAACGACTATGTGGGAAAGGGGCTGTCGGGCGGCATGATCGTCCTTCGCCCGGTCGGACCGGGAACGACCGCGTCGGACCAGCACACCATCATGGGGAACGTCGTGCTGTATGGTGCCACCGGCGGGCATCTCTTTGCGGCGGGATCGGCCGGAGAGCGCTTTGCGATTCGGAACTCCGGGGCGTTCGCCGTGGTCGAGGGTGTGGGCGATCACGGCTGCGAGTACATGACGGGCGGCACCGTCGTCGTCCTCGGCCAGACCGGCATCAATTTCGGCGCGGGCATGACCGGCGGTGCCGCGTACGTGTTGGACTGCACGGGCGACTTCCCGGTGCGCGTGAACCCCGGCCACGTTACCTCGCTTCCGTGTCCTCCGGAGGACTACGAGGTGCTCGAATGGCTCGTCAGCCAGCACTTGACTGAAACCGACAGCAGTCGCGCGCAGGAGTTGCTGGCCGACTGGAACAGCGCCCGAAAGTCGTTCTGGAAGGTCGCGCCCAAAGAGTCGCGCTCGCCGACACCCGACGAAAAGGCGTTCACCGCGCAGGGGACGACGAGCACTGCCCTTGCATGAAGTCCGCCCCGGACTATCTCCCACACTGCTCCGGCCTCGTCCACTGGACGGCAAACGATCTGGCACACCCTGACGCGAGGGGGACGCCGTGGAGTACCGGACGCTCGGACGCACGGGTTGGCAGGTGTCGGCCGTCAGTTTCGGCGCGTGGGCGATCGGCGGTGACATGTGGGGCCGAACCGACGACCGCGAATCGCTACTGGCGCTCCACCGGGCGATCGACCTTGGCGTCAACTTCATCGACACCGCTGACGTCTACGGCGACGGACGCTCCGAGCAGCTGATCGCCCGGCTGCGGCGCGAACGGACCGAAGAGATCCTCGTCGCCACCAAAGCCGGTCGCCGGCTTCAACCCCACGTTGCGAGTGGCTACAACCGCGACAACCTGACGGCGTTCGTCGAGCGCAGCCTCGAGAATCTCGATGCGCCGGCCCTCGATCTCCTCCAACTGCACTGTCCACCCCCCGACGTGTACGAAATGCCCGAGGTCTTTGGGGTCCTCGACGATCTCGTGCAGGCGGGGAAAGTCCGCTACTACGGCGTGAGCGTCGAGTACGTGGACGAAGCCATCCGCGCATTGGAGTATCCGGGTGTGCAATCGGTGCAGATCATCTTCAACATGTTTCGCCCCAAGCCAGCGGAGCGGTTCTTGCCGCTCGCCCGCGACCGGGGTGTCGGTGTGCTCGCACGCGTTCCCCTCGCGAGCGGCCTCCTCACGGGAAAGCTGCGCGCTGATACTCCGTTCGCGACGAGTGACCACCGGCGTTTCAACCGTCACGGAGAAGTCTTTGACGTTGGCGAGACGTTCAGCGGTGTGCACCTCGACGCGGGCCTCGGCGCCGTTGACGACCTACGTCAACTCGTGCCACCCACGGCCAGTATGGCCCAACTGGCGCTGCGGTGGATTCTCATGTTCCCGGCGGTCACCGCGGCGATCCCGGGCGTGAAGACACCGCACCAGGCCGAAGAGAACGTGGGGGCGGGGGACTTGGCGCCGCTGTCCTCCAGCACCATGGCGCGCGTGCGGGCCGTTTACGACGAGCGTCTCCGCTCAGCAATCCACGATCGCTGGTAGCGCGCATGGAGCGAGTCCGTTGGGGTGTGCTAGGCGTCGCGAGGATCGCGACGACCAAGGTAATCCCAGCCATGCAGCGGAGCGGCAGCTCACGGGTCGTCGCGGTCGCTTCTCGCGACCGCGAGAAGGCGAGGCGCACCGCACGAGCCCTCGGTATCCCACACTCGTACGGCTCCTACGAGGAGCTGCTCGCTGATGCCAACGTCGAGGCGGTCTACAATCCCCTGCCGAATCACCTCCACGTGCCGTGGTCGATCCGGGCGGCAGAGGCCGGGAAGCACGTCCTGTGCGAGAAACCGATCGGCCTCTCGGCGGAGGAGGCGCGTCAGCTCCTCGAGGTTCGGAACCGCACGGGCGTGGAGATCGGGGAGGCGTTCATGGTGCGGACGCACCCTCAATGGCTCGCGATCCGGGAGCTGATCGCAGCCGGGCGGATCGGTGACCTCAGGCTGATCGTCGGGCACTTCAGCTACGATCGGCGCGATCCCAACGATGTCCGGAGCCGGGTCGAGTGGGGCGGCGGCATCCTGCTCGACATCGGTTGCTACCTCACCACTCTCTCGCGCTGGCTGTTCGATGGGGAGCCGGAGGGCGTCATTGGCATTTTCGAGCGCGACCCCGAGCTCGAGATCGATCGGCTCGTCTCGGCCCTCCTCCGTTTCCCATCGGGTCAGGCAACCTTCACCTGCGGCGGCCAGCTCGTGCCCTACCAGCGCGTGCAGATCTTTGGCTCGAGGGGTCGCCTCGAGGTGGAGATCCCGTTCAACACACCGAATGACCGAGCGTGCCGAATCTTTGTGGACGATGGTCGCGACCTTCTGGGAGGCGGAATCGAGTCGATCGAGTTTCCCGCTGAGGATCAATACCAGCTCCAGGCCGATCGGTTCGCCGAGGCCGTTCGCGGCGTGGGAGCCGTCTCCGTGCCGCTGGAGGACGCCGTCCGCAACATGGCAGTCATCGATGCGTTGTTCCGGTCGGCGGAGACTGGCCGGTGGGAGGCGCCGATAGCGTATTGACCGGCGAAGCGCGGAACCGATCACCCACCCGGAGTGATGTTCTGGTTCCGCTCGAAGAAGTTCTCCGGATCGTAGATTCGTTTGAGCGCTGCGAGGCGTTCGTAGTTCTCGCCGTACGCTTCGCGGACCCGCTCGGACCCTTCGTTCTCGAGGCCGTTCACGTAGGCGCCGCGTGTGTGCCGCACAACGGCGTGCCAGAGAAGCCCAACCGTCTCGACCGCGCGGGCGTGCGTCCCCGGGCTGTCCCAGCTCGCCGCCATGAAGCAGTCATAGCCCGGCTCGCGGATCGCAAACGCCGACTCCTCGCGCGCGGGACGGATCGCCGCACCGTGCCAGTGAGTGAGCGACACCATCACGGGTGCTGACGCCGTCGTGACGAACTCCGTCACGGCCTCGATGACTTCGTCGTTCAACGCCGGAAGGAATCCAGAACGCATTTGACTGGGAACCCCGGCCGGTGGATTCACGCCTAGCGTCTGCGATTCGTGGTATGGCATGACCCGGGTCGAGTCGGCCAACGGCACGCCGATCGCGCGCAGTCGCGCGACGACGGACTCCCCGACACGGACGTCACCGGGATAGCAGACGTGGAGGAGGAGTGCAGGGCCGTCGGGCGTAGGGACGAACCGCGCCGAGCTGGACAGCTCCTCGGGCGCGGATTCCGTGAAGTCTCGGTATGCGCGCAGCACCTCGCCGGCGTGCCGGAAGTCGTACACCAGGTCACCGGCCAGCACGTCGGCGACGGGATGCATGCGGAACTGAAACGACGTCGCGATACCGAAGTTTCCACCGCCACCTCGGAGCGCCCAGAAGAGATCGGGATTCTCCTCGGCAGAAGCGACCACGGCGCGTCCATCGGCTAAGACCACGTCCGCGGACAACAGGTTGTCGCAGGAGAGCCCATGCTTGGGCGTCAGTCGTCCTGCTCCGCCGCCGAGCGTGAAGCCGCCGATGCCGACGGAGGGGCATTCGGCGAGCACGAGGGCGAGGCCCGAGGGCCGGGTGGCTGCGTCGAGTTGGACGACGCGGAGTCCGGGCCCGATGCGTGCGGTCCTGCTTTCGCCGTCGATGTCGAGCTCCTGCATCTGGGACAGGTCGATGACGATGCCTCCGTCGCAGGACGAGTGCCCTGCCCCGCTGTGCCCACCGCCCCGAACGGCGACGAGGAGGCGCTCGCTTCGGGCGAAATCGACCGTGCTGGCGACATCGGCGGCGTCCGCGCAGCGCACGATGAGTCCCGGATGCTGGTCGAACCTCCCGTTCCAAACGCGACGCGCGGCCTCGTAGAGCTCGTCGACTGGCCGGATCACTTCGCCCTTCAGCGTGCCCGTGAACTCCGTTACGGCGGATTCGCCGATCATGTCGACGGTGCGCTTGGCGCGCGCTCCTGGCTCGCAGCCGGCGAGCGATCCGACCGACAGCGCGGCACCGGCGGAGGTCGTGAGCTTGACGAAGTCTCGGCGGGTCAGGTCGTTCGACATGGTGGCGCCCACCAATGACGTGGGTTGGCTGCGAGCGGTGGCGTTGGACTAGTCCTCGCGGGAAACCAGCGCTTCGAAGCGCGGATGCTCACGCAAGAACTCCCACCGGGGGTCGAGCCGAAGCTCCCAGAGGGAGAGCCCTGATGGTGTATCGACGAGCCGTTCGATCTCATCGAGCGCAGTCTCCTGCTCCCCTGCACGAGCTGCAGCGTACGCGCAGAACGCTGCTATGGTTGCCCCGTGCACGTGGTCGTTCGATTCGGGACGCAGTTCCTTGGCACGACCGCACGCCGCCCGAGATCCGGCATGATCTCCCTGCAGCACGAGGGCGAGCCCAAGCGCCATATGGGACCAGGCGTCGTCATGCCCTTCCGGTCCTGCGATCGCCTCCTCGAGACGTGCCTTCGCAGAGGCCAGCCGCGTACGCGCGGATGCCGAGTCGCCTTGCAGGAGCAGCGCCTCGGCAGCGTAGACATCGCTGAAGGCCGGCGCCCCAAACGTGTCGAAGACGTCGGCATATCGATCGACGACCGCGACGGCCGCTCCGTAATCCCGAGCCCACAAGTGCGCGACAAACGCCGACTCGACGTAGTAAAAGGTCGGCGCGGGCGCGGCCGCTGCGAGTGCCGCCCGAGCCGAGTCGACGTCGCCTCTGGCGTGGAGAAACCAATGTGCCCGATGCCCGGCGAACCCGGCGTGATCGGGGTGTGCTGCGGTCAGCACGTCCGACAGGCGCCGTGCCTCCGACCACCGTTGCACCATCATCATCGTGTTCAGCTGCTCGGCCGGCAAGGTCAGGTTCGCGGGGTCGAGCATGGCCGACTCTTCGAAGCTCTGGATCGACTCATCCCACCGCGCGAGCCGCCGGTACGTCAGCCCCAATCGATAGAGAATGTCCGAACTGTTTGGCAGCTGCTCGCGGGCGATCTCGAGCTGCTCGAGTGCCCGGGAGTAGTCGAAGAATCCGCGGTAGTAGTAGTCGGCGAGCGCGGCGCGCGCCTCGGCGAGATCGGGCTCCAGCTCGAAGGCGCGGTCGATGGCCGCTTTCATGCGGGGGAGCCCTTCGGACCGGGAGACCTGTCCCCACCAGATCACGGCGCCGATCTCCGTCGCCAAGAACACATGCCCCTCGGCAAACGTCGGGTCCAGGGCGACGGCGCGCTCGAGCAGCGCCACGGCACGCTGATCCTCATCGACGGTGAACCCGGCGCGGCCAATCAGCTCCCGTGCCTTGAGATACAGGTCGTACGCCTCGACGTTGTCGGTGGGACGGTGGGCCAGGAGCTGCTCCTCGCGAGGAGACAGCGTGGCCTCGAGAGCGCGGACGATCTCTCCGGCCACGGCCGACTGGATCGCGAAGACGTCGATCAAGTCACGATCGAAGCGCTCCGCCCATACGTGCTCATCGCTCCGCGCGTCGATGAGCTGTGCCGTCACGCGAACCCGATCGCCGGCGCGCTGCACGCTTCCCTCGACCACGTAGGCCACACCGAGATCGTTCGCAACGTCTTGCACACTCGGACGCGTTCCGGCGTACTGCATGACCGAGGATCGCGAGATGACCCGCAGGTCGCTCACCTTGGACAGATAGGTGAGGATCTCCTCGTGGACGCCGCTCGCAAAGAACGCGTTGCCTTCGTCGGAGCTGAGATTCTCGAACGGGAGGACGGCGACGGACTTCTCCGATCGGGCGGCGTCGGACCCGCCGCCTCGAAACCGACCTGGTACCCACAGCGTGAGCGCGATGATCGCGGCCGCAGCGACGACGCCCACCGCGGCGCGCGCGGGCCTGCTCCAACGGGCGGGTGCCGGAGCGGCTGTGGAGGTCGTCCCCGGGCCCGCCGCCGCACCCGTGCCCTGAGCGGCGGTGGTTGCCACGGGCACTCGGAGCGCCTCGGCGAACTGTGCCGCGGGACTGAATCGATCGGCCGGCGTCTTCGCGAGCGCACGAGCGAGCACGCCCGCGATCTCGGCGGGTACGGCGGGTCGAATGCGCGTGATTGCGGGTGCCTCGGACGCGAGATGCTGCTGCACCACGCTCTCGACGGTCGGGCCCGTGAACGGCGGCTGACCCGCGAGCATCTCGTAGAGCACGCATCCCAGGGAATAGAGATCGCTCCGGCCGTCGATCTCCCGACTTCCCGCCGCCTGCTCCGGACTCATATACGAGGGCGTCCCGACCGCCATACCCGTCTGTGTGAGCTGCTCGCCACCCGCCGCGCTGATCGCGCGCGCGATCCCGAAGTCGGCGACGACTGCGTGCCCCGACGCGAGCAGAATGTTCTCCGGCTTGATGTCCCGATGAATCACGTCCCGGCTGTGAGCATACGAAAGAGCGTCCGCCACCTCGCGGGCGACCCGGAGCGCATCATCCAGCGGGAGCTGTTTCTCGCGCTTCAGGCGGTCCCGGAGCGTGTCCCCCTCGACGTAGGGCATGACGTAGTAGAGGAGCCCCTGGGCTTCACCCGCGGAAAAGATCGGCAGGATGTGCGGGTGTGTCAGGTTCGAGGCGAGATCGACCTCGCGGAGAAAGCGCTCGGGCCCCAGGATGGCGGCGATCTCGGGATCCAGCACTTTGATCGCGACCTGGCGTTGGGGGTGCCGCTCTTCGGCGAGAAACACACTGGCCATGCCGCCGCGGCCGACCTCTCGCTCGATGGCGTAGTGGTCGGCGAGCGCACGTTGCAGGCGATCGAGGAGCTCAGTCATGCCGTGGCCCAGCCGATCTCCGGCCGGGATCCCATCAACTTGCGCATGCCACGCGCCCTCCGCCAGGGCGAGGTGACGCCGACTACCGCTCCCCCCTGCGCCCATCGCTCCACGTCTCAGCGCCGCCGTGGTAACAGCTTGGAGGCCGTCGCGTGATCGACGAACACGAGCGCGTCGAATACATGCGGCAAGGCCACCATGGTTTCCCAATCGAAGTCGAACGCGGCATACCCAATGAGTCGTGTCGGTCTCGTCTCCAACAACCACGCTCCAACTGGGTCCGTGCGCGCAGGTCGCAGATCCGCCAAGAGGACCTCCGTCCCCCGTTCACGTGCAATGCGGTGGAGGACCTCCTCCACCGTCCCGAGCGGCGCAGGGAACGCCACGGCGGCCACCTCGCGCCGGTCGAGAAAGCTTGCTGTTGCGCTGTAGTGTCCATCGTACGACACGAGGCCGAAGACGCGGAGGTGGTCTCCCAGCGCCGTACTCAGGAATCCCCCCATCGACCCGCCACCGTAGAAACTGACCTCGGGATCCGTCCCGCGCGCGACGTGCGCATTGTGTGCCCAGACGACCAGGCGCGAGGTCGGCGAAACACGCTCGAGGATCCACTCGATGTTCGCGGCCATGGCGCTGTCTCGATCGGGCAGCCGGAGCGTGAGCGCCGAGAGCGCTGCCTGTCGCACGACGTTGGCATGCTGCACGACCCAGTCTATCTCCGTTGAATCGGCGGCGCTCCCGGCACGGCCGAGCCACGCCTCGCGACGCCCCGAGACGGCCCACCACGCCGAATCGGCATGCAACTTCCACAGCGTGCGGACACTATCCGGGCCGCTCGGATACGCCGTCCTTCGCCATGCCTCACGGTAGTCCTCGTACCAGGCAGCTATCCGCCTCCTCAGGGGTGGATCGGTCCGATCGAGAAACGCGACGACGCTGTCGATCGGGAGTGACGGGTCCTGCATGTCGAACCCGACGAAATCGACCGTGCGATCGGGATGTCGAGCGTTGTGCAGGCGCATCCACTCGATCATCTCGAGCATCTCTTCCGTGTTCCACACCCGGAACATCGCGCGCATGGCGTCCCTCGGATCCCCAGGCCCGCCGTGGACGTACTCGTTGATCCGCGTGACGGCGAGTTGGTTGGCCTCGATCGCGAATACGCGGGCGTCGAGTTGCTCGACCATGAAGCGCGTCAGCCGATGCTTGACCCGGAAGAACTCGCTGGTTCCGTGCGTGTCCTCACCAAGAGCAATGACACGGGCATCGCCGACCAGGTGTGCGAAGGCCGCCAGATCATCGTCGTTCGTTGGCTCGCTGCCCTTCGGGGCATCGACGGTGCGGAGGACGTCCGTGTGCCGCGCCAGCCACGCGATGTCGGCGCGGCTCGGCTCGGAAGCCACGGGAACAGCTTCATAAGCATGGCCTCCGGTCTCCACGGTGAGATCGTCGTACCACACCGTTCCCCGTCCACGGAACTCGATCGTGATCACGACGTACATCGCCACCGAGTCCACCGGGATCGACAGCTCGAACGGCGTCCAAGCACGCGTTCCCTCGAGCCAGGGCGCACTCGTGTCCGCCACCAGTACGACGCCTGGCGCCCACGTCTCGAGTGTGACACGACCTCCACCCTCGGCGTGCTCCGGGCGGATCCACCCCTGCACCCGGACCCTCCTGCCCCACGCGAACCGAGGCGGGATGTGGAGTCGGACGATCCTCTCCAGCGCCGCCGTCGAAACGCTCTCGCCCTCATCTCGCGAGACGCGGAGCGATCGCTCGCCCGCGTGCCGCACGTCGTCGTCGAGGCGTACGTCGACATCGGCGGAGCGGCGGAGTGGCGACCAACCCCAAGGCCGCAACGCCCCGTCGACACTCAGGCGCTCGAAATCGAGGTTGAGCGGACGCTGCGCGTCGGCGAAGCACGGCACCAGGCTACTAGCGACGACCGCGACCACGATCGAGCGTACGCGCGACATTGACGCCACTACCATGGTGAGGGAAGATACGTGGGAATCGACTCGGTGTTGTCGACAGGGTCTCGCCCTCCCGTGGGGAGACCGGCGTTGAGCACCAGCTGAAGGGAGTCCTGATTGCGAGGCCCAGAGTTGGCTCGCACGTGGCCCCGGCGCAGGGGCCAACTGCTGATCGCACTCGCGCTGACGGCTTCAGCGAGCTGGGCCTGCTCGCCCCGTGCCGTCCCGCCGCCGGATCAGTGGGTCGGCACGTGGTCTGCCGCCCCTCAGCTCGCCGAGCCGAGAAACCTGCCCCCTGCCCCAGGGTTGGCCGGCAGCTCGTTGCGTCAGGTGGTGCGTGTCTCCATCGGTGGGCGGGAAGTGCGCGTGCGCTTCTCCAACACCTTCGGGGAAGCTCCACTCACGATCACGTCGGCTCGCATCGCACGTTCGCGTGGAGGGAGCGCGATCGAGCCAACCACCGGCCGCCACTTGACCTTCAGCGGGGCGGACTCAGTCGTGATCGCTTCGGGCGCGACGGTCACGTCCGACCCGCTGGAATATGAAGTCCCTCCGCTTGCAGACCTCGCGGTGAGCATCCACCTGACGGACGTTCCCACCAACGTGACGGGGCACCCCGGCTC
>JBDHCY010000088.1:0-12935 GCA_039591795.1 Gemmatimonadota bacterium
ATTCTCGTGCCGGCCGCGCTCGAGAAGCAGATCACCCTCGAGAACGTGAGTCGCGTCAAGGCCAAGATCATCGCGGAAGCGGCGAACGGCCCGGTGGCCGACGAGGCCGATGCGGCCCTCCGGGCTCGTGGCGTCCTGATCCTGCCGGACGTCTATCTCAACGCGGGCGGGGTCACCGTCTCGTACTTCGAGTGGCTCAAGAACCTCTCCCACGTCCGGTTTGGCCGGATGCAGAAGCGTTACGAACAAGAGAGCAGAGTGAGACTGCTCCGCGCCGTCGAGCAACTCACGAACACGCGGTTCAGCGCCGAGGACCTGCGCAGCTTCACCCGCGGAGCTGACGAAGAAGACTATGTGAACTCGGGGCTGGAAGAGACGATGGCGAAGGCCTACCACGAGATCCGAGCGACCCGTGAAGCGCACGGCCAAGAGATCGACCTCCGGACGGCCGGCATGACTGTCGCCATCAACAAGGTCGCGCGGAGCTATGAGGAGTTGGGAATCTTCCCCTGAGGACCGCCGCCCGGTTCCGCGATGAGCGCAGGAACGCTCAGCCGAGCGTGAGCTCGAGCCCGATCGGCACGGCTGCCGCCGAGTGTGTGAGCGCCCCCATCGAAATGTACCGGGCACCGGCCTCCGCGTAGGTCAGCGCGGTTTCGGGAGTGATCCCTCCCGACGCCTCGATCTCGACTCCGGATCCCGCGCGGCGTACCCACTCGGCGATGCGCTCCGGCGGCTGGTTGTCGGCGAGGATGCGCGTCACGCCGGCGGCCAGCACTTGCTCGAGTTGGGCATCCGTTTCCACTTCGACTTCGACTAGGACGCCAGCGGGCGCACTACGCAGCACGTCGGCGAGGCCCCGCTGGTCCGCTGCAAGGACTGCCCAGTGATTGTCCTTGAAGAGAATCGCGTCGGCGAGCGACGCACGGTGACTGCTCCCGCCACCGATGCGGACGGCGTACTTCTCGAGGGCACGGAGGCCCGGCGTCGTTTTCCTCGTGTCCGTGATGATTGCTCCGGTACCGGCCACGAGGTCGACTGCGCGGCGGGTGGTCGTGGCGACCGCGCAAAGGCGCTGAAGGAAGTTGAGGCTCACGCGTTCGCCAGCGAGGAGCGCCTGCGCGGTACCCCGAACCGTCGCGATCGTGGTTCCCGCATCCACCCAGGTCCCCTCGCCGGCCTCGGGCTCGACGCGCGCTGCCGGTTCGAGTTGGCGAAACACCTCGGCCACGACGGGCAGCCCGGCCACCACGCACCGGGCGCCCGCAACAAAACGCCCCACGGCTGGCATTCGTGCCGTGGGGTCGAGGAGCTCGGTCGTGAGGTCTTTCGTGGCGTGGTCTTCAGCCAGCGCACGGGCGACCTCGTCGGCCGCGATTGGTGGCGCGCCGGGCTCAGCCAATCGCAAGCATACGCTGGATCGCCCGACGGGCCCGCGCCGCCACGTCGGGCGGCACGGTGACCTCGTACTTCTTATCGCGGAGCGAGTCGCGGAGCTTCTCCAGCGTGATCATCTTCATGTAACGGCACTCTGCGGACTCGAGTGCCGGGATGAACTCTTTCGTGGGGTTCTCACGGCGCAGCCGATGGAGAACGCCAGTCTCCGTCGCCACCACGAACTGCTCCGCCGCCGAGCTGCGCGCCCGCCGCATCATCTGCTCGGTGGAGACGATCTTCGTCCGTTCCGGACTGATCGCTCCATCGGCGAGATGATACATCGTGCTGCTCACGCAGCCGCACTCGGGGTGCACGAGGAACTCCGCGTCGGGATACTGTTGGCGACTCGCGTCGACCACCTCCGGTGTCAACGCCGCGTGGACGTGGCACTCGCCCATCCACACATCCATCTGGCGGCCGGTGATGCGTCGGAGGTAATTGCCGAGGAAGAAATCGGGGAGAAAGAGAACGGGTCGGTCTGGAGGAAGCGCGTTGACGATCGCCACGGCGTTCCCCGAGGTGCAGCAGTAGTCCGATTCGGCTTTCACCGCCGCACTCGTGTTGACATAGGAGACGACGAGCCCGTCCGGATGCTGCTCCCGCCAGGCCCGCACATCGCGCACCTGGATGGTCGAGGCGAGCGAGCATCCCGCGTCGCGGTCGGGGATCAGCACCGTCTTGTCGGGGTTGGCGATGGCGGCCGTCTCCGCCATGAAATGCACGCCGCAGAGGACGATCAGGTCCGCTTCGGTCTCCGCGGCCTGCCGGGCCAGCATGAGCGAGTCGGCCACGACGTCGGCCAGGTCCTGAATCGGCGGGATCTGGTAGTTGTGGGCGAGAATCGCCGCACCACGCGCCGTTTTGAGCTCGAGGATCTCGTTGAGGAGGCCCTGGGGCGCCTCCATCACCGCGGTCATGCCCGTCTCCCTCGTGGTTGGCGACTCATACAACAATCTAGTCGAGTCCCGCCCGGAGATGCCATTGGCCCGCTACCGACTGCCCTCGGGCGCCGTCACCTGCGCCTTGGCTTCGGCGACCATGTCTGCCACGTCGGAGAGGAGGTGCTTCGCGTCGTAGACGATGCCGTCCTTGATCGTGTATTTGACGCCGCCCACCCGCTCGGGCTCGCCCGTCTCGTCGTTGAGCGTCAGGGCACCCGTCCCATAGAGCACCTTGAGATTGTGGACCGGGTTCTCCTCCACGATCACCAGATCGGCGAGGAGCCCAGCTCGGACGATCCCGAACTCGATCGCCCTGCTCCTCGGCTCGTGGAGCGTCTCTGCGCCACAGAGTGTCGCCGCGCGGACCACCTCGAGTGGGTGGAAGCCGGCCTCCTGGAGCAGCTCGAGCTCGCGGACATAGTCGAAGCCATAGAGCTTGTAGATGAATCCCGAATCGGAGCCCGTGCACACCTTCCCGCCCCGATTCTTGTACTCATTGAGAAACGCCATCCAGATCTGGAAGTTCCGCTTCCACTCGATCTCGTCGGCCGTCGTCCAATCGAACCAGTACGAGCCGTGGCTCTCTCTGCTCGGTTGGTAGAACTGCCAGAGTGAAGGAAGTGTGTAGGTGTCGTGCCATTCGGCCTGACGCGCACGCATCACGTCGCGGCTCGCCTCGTAGATCGTCATCGTGGGGTCGAGGACGAACCCGAGCTCGAGCAGCTCATTCATGACGGCATTCCACTTTTTGCTGCCTGGGGGCGCAGCT
This sequence comes from Gemmatimonadota bacterium, assembly GCA_039591795.1. Lineage (GTDB taxonomy): Bacteria > Gemmatimonadota > Gemmatimonadetes > Gemmatimonadales > GWC2-71-9 > JBDHCY01. The sequence goes on from JBDHCY010000088.1 coordinate 3,148, forward strand.
TGCTTCCAAAGCCGACCGGCCTGCCCGAAGCGGTGGTACTCATCGCTGTAGTTGTAGTCGGTCGGAAAGTCTTGGACTGTGCGGTCGGCGAAGAGTGCCTCGGGCAATCCATACCAGTGCTCCATCGAGCCCAGGCCCAGACGGGCGGCGTCGAGCACGTCCATCCGCGCGACACCCATCTGGCCGAGGTGGGCCTGCGTGCCGAGGCCGTGCTGCTTCGCCTCGTCGATGAGAGCCGCCATGATCTCCGGGTCGTACGAGCCGAGCTTGAAACCGTCGACACCCTTGCTGGCAGCCCAGCGCACGTATTCGCGCGCCGCTTCTGGGCCGTTGATCCGCCCGCGTTCCCAGCCGCTCCCAGGCCGCACGTAGACGAAGAGGCGCGGCGAGACGATCGCGTTGGTCGCGCTCCGATCGCGCTCCTCGAGCGTCCAATCGACGCCGTTTCCCGAACCGGGATCGCGCACCGTGGTGACGCCGTGTGCCATCCAGAGCTTCAGCACGTACTCGGCCGGTGTGCCTTGCCGCAGGCCGCCGAGATGTCCGTGGAGATCGACGAAGCCAGGGAGGACGTACATGCCGTGCGCGTCGATCTCGCGGGTCGCATCGCGGGGCCGGCGCGCCTCGCGGATCGGCAGGCCCGGCGCTCCCACGTTGCGCACCTCGACGATGCGGTTCCCCTCGATCACGATGTCCATCGGCCCCATCGGTGGGGCGCCTGTGCCGTCTACCACCGTGGCGCCACGGATGATGAGACGCTCGAACGGTCCCTCGCCCTCACCCGGTTGCCGGTCTGGAGCGTGCGTGACCTGCCGGCGCTGCGTTTCGTCTTGCGTGGCAGCGGGTACGCTCCATCCCAGGCTGAGAAGGGCAGCCGTGGCGAGCGCGGTGAGCGCGCGGGTGGCTCGGGACATCAATTGCTCCGGAAGCTGGACGGGCGGAAGATATCCGCGCGGCCGTTCCGGCGGGAGCCGCCCCTACACGTTCGACTGATAGACCGGCTCGTACATCGCGGCTCGGGTCGCGGCGGTCAGGTCGGCGGGCGCGGGCACGGTGGCGAGCCCCGAGCGGTACGCCTCCTCCGCGACGGCGATCGCTATCGCCTGAGAGACATCCCGAATCGAGACGAGCGGCGGGTAGACGGTGCCCTGAGCCAGCGACCCGTCCGTCACGAGGTGCGCCAGTGTCTGGGCCGCGCGGTGGAACATCTCGTCGGTCACTCGACGGGCCTTGGAGACCACGACCCCGAGCCCGACGCCAGGGAAGATGTACGCGTTGTTTCCTTGGCCGGGGACGTAGCGGCGGCCGCCCAACTCCACCGGATCGAACGGGCTGCCGCTCGCGAAGATGACCCGGCCGTCGGTGTAGCGATATGCCTCCTCGGCCGTGCACTCCGACTTGCTCGTCGGGTTGGACAGGGCAAAGACGATCGGGCGGTCGTTCGTCGCCGCCAGCGTCGCGAGCACGTCGCCGGTGAACGCGCCGCGTTGGGCGGACACACCAATGAGCGTGGTGGGGCGGAGCGTCTGCGCGGCGCTCGCGAGATCACGCACGAACTCATGGTCGTGCGCGTACGGCTGCTTGTGAGCGGCAAGGTCGGTCCGGGATCGAACCACGAGCCCCTTCGAGTCCACGAACCAGCAGCGGCCTCGCGCGTCGGCCTCCGCGAGCCCGTCGCGGACCATGGCGCCGACGATGAGATCGGCGATGCCGGCTGCCGCGGAGCCCGCGCCGAAGAAGAGGATACGCTGCTCACCGAGCGGGACGCCGCCCACTCTCGCGGCGGCGATGAGACCGGCGAGCGTGACGGCTGCCGTCCCCTGGATGTCGTCGTTGAAAGCGGTGACCCGATCGCGATAGCGTGCAAGGAGCGAGAGCGCGTTCTGGGTCGCGAAGTCCTCGAACTGAATGAGGACGCCTGGGAACGCGTTGGTGACGGCGTCGACGAATTCGTCAACGAGGGCGCGGTACTCATCGCCGCGGAGGCGAGGCTCGAGCAGTCCGGCATACAGCGGGTCTGCGCGGAGCGATTCGGTGTTCGTGCCGACGTCGAGCATGACCGGGAGACACCGGCCTGGGTAGATGCCGGCGCAGGCGGTATACAGCGCCAGCTTGCCGATGGGGATGCCCATGCCGTTGACCCCGAGGTCGCCCAGGCCGAGGATCCGCTCGCCGTCGGTCACGACGATCACGTCGACTTCGCGCGCCGGCCAATTGGCGACGACCTCGGCGATGCGGCCACGGTCGCGGAGCGAGATGTAGAGCCCGCGTGACCGACGGAAGATGTGCCCGAACTGCTTGCACGCCTCGCCCACCGTCGGCGTATAGATGATCGGCATCATCCGTTCGATGTGGTTGATGACCGTCCGATAGAACAGCGTCTCGTTCCGGTCTTGGAGCGCCGTCATGAAGATGTAGCGCTCGAGGGCGTTGGGCTTGTAGTCGAAGTTCTCGAGCACGCGCCGCTCTTGATCCGCGATCGCGAGCACGCGGGGCGGGAGCAGCCCTCGGAGCCCGAGCTCGTCCCGCTCGGCTTCCGTGAACGCCGTGCCCTTGTTGGTGAGTGGGTCGTGCAGGAGGTCGAACGCGGCGTGCGTCTTCGCGCTCGACGCAGGGCGGGGGTTGCGGGTCGTCACCGTGGTCTCCAGGTCGAGGCCGCTCGACTCGTCTCGGCCGTGAATAGTACTCGGTCGGAGCGGAAGCCACTCTGAGAGGGTCATGAAACTCGCCTCAGGTTTGACCCTGGCGGCCCGGCTCGCGCCCAGCGACCTTGGGGCCCCGTGACGACGCTTCGCCGCGAGCTAGGCCTGCTCGATGCCACCATGATCAACGCGGGGACGATGATCGCATCCGCGATCTTCATCGTCCCCGCGATCATCGCTCAGCACGTCGGCGGTACGGGGCCGATCCTTCTCGTGTGGATCGTGGGTGGAATCGTGTCGTTGTTCGGCGCGCTCGCCGTCGCCGAGCTCGGTGCCGCCATGCCAGAGGCCGGCGGCCAATACGTCTACCTCAGCCGCGCCTACAGCCCGCTTTGGGGCTTTCTCTACGGCTGGGCGACCTTCGCCGTGGTCAACACGGCATCGATCGCGGCCATCGCGGTGGGTTTCGCGACGTACCTCGGGTTCTTCGTGCCGTTGGACGGTTTCGGCATCCGGGCGGTCGCGATCGCATCGGTGGTCGTCCTCACGGCGGTCAACTGCTTCGGCGTGCGCCTCGGCGCCACGATCCAGAACATCTTCACGCTTCTCAAGATCGGAGCGCTCTCGGCACTCGTCGCGCTTGCCTTCGCGCCGAGCGGGGCCGGAGGGCTCTCGCCGATCTGGCCCGGCGAATCGGTGGGTCGACTCGCGGGCCCGTTCGGACTAGCCATGATCCAGGTCCTCTGGGCCTACGACGGATGGATCGAGATCACCTACACGGGGAGCGAGGTGCGCGATCCAGGGCGCACGATCCCGCGCTCCATCGTGCTCTCGACGATGCTCGTGATGACCCTCTACGTTGCGGTGAACCTCGCCTACCTCGCCGTACTCTCCCCCGGTGGTGTCGCCGCGTCGAGTCTCGTGGCGTCGGATGCGGTGCAGGCCGTCATGGGCACTGCCGGGGCGGCGCTGGTCGCCGGGGCGATCCTCGTCTCGACGTTCGGCGCGAATCATGGGATCGTGCTCACCTCGGCACGCATTCCGTTCGCGATGGCGCGCGAGGGCCGCTTCTTCGCGTGGGCCGCCCGCGTGCACCCGCGGTTCCGGACGCCGGTTTTCGCGCTGATTGCGCAAGGTGGGGTGGCGATCGCCCTGACCCTGAGCGGGACGTATGAGCAGCTCGCGACGTACGTCGTCTTCGCGTCGTGGCTGTTCTACGCACTCTCCGCTGCGGCGGTGATCCGCCTCCGATCGACTGCGCCGGATCTGCCGAGGCCGTACAAGACCTGGGGGTATCCCGTGACCCCGATTCTCTTCATCGCCTTCGCGCTCTGGCTCGTCGGGGTCACGATCGTCGAAGCGCCGCGCGAGGCGACGGTGGGCGCCGGGCTCGTACTCACCGGCGTGCCCGTGTATTGGTGGTTCACGCGCCGGTCGCGCACACCCTCGGCTTGAAAGCCGGACTAGGCCGTAATGGCGTGCTCAAGCACGCGACTGTCAGCGCACGTAGAACTGGGTCCGATAGATCCGGCCACTGCGCTCGAGCCACACGGTGATCGCGCCACCCCCGGCTGCCGCGTCGAAGGCACGGCGTAACTCGCCGGCGCTGCGCACGCGTTGGCGGTTGATCTGGTAGATGACGTCGCCGGGCCGGAGCCCGGTGGCACCTTGCGTCTCCTCGCCGACATCGTAGAGCAGCGCGCCCTCAGCGACCTGCACGTCCCGCTCTTGGCGAATCTCAGAAGTGAGCGACACGGCCTGGATGTCGCCCAGGACCGAGATCTTCTCCGCGACGGTGGTGGGGAGGTCTGACACGGTCACGCGCGCCGATTGCTCCGCGTTGCCTCGCAAGTACGCGATCTGCAGGGCGTCACCGGGGCCGTGGTCGAGAAGCACCGCCTCCCAATCGAGAAACGTGCGCATCGGTCGGCCGTCGGCGGTCAGGAGGACGTCCCCAGCCCGGAGCCCTGCAGCGGCGGCCGGTCCTCCGTCCACGACATCGGTGACCTCCAGCCCGCCAGCCGTCTTCCATGCACGCAGATCTTCGGCGCCGCCGACGTCGAGCCCCACCCAGGCACGGCGCACACGGCCGTGACGGCGCAACTCGTCCGCCACGCGCCAGGCGCGCTCGATCGGGATCGCAAACCCGAGCCCCACCGAGCCACCGGACTGCGAGAGGATCGAGCTGTTGACCCCCACGACTTCGCCCAGCGCGTTGGCGAGGGGGCCGCCGCTGTTGCCGGGGTTGATGGCGGCATCGGTCTGGATCATGCCGACGTACACCCCCTGCTGGTCGCTCGATGGGAGCAGGTTCCGGCCCACGGCGCTCACGACGCCCGCCGTCACGGTCGGCTCACTGTTGCCCAGCAAGTAGCCGTAGGGATTGCCCACCGCCACGACCCACTCGCCGATCACTAAGCCGGCGCTCCGACCGAGTGGGGCCACGGGGAGGCCTTGGCCATCGATCTTGACCACCGCGATGTCTGTGAGTGGATCCTCGCCGAGGAGCGTCGCGGGATAGTCGGTCCCCTCGCGCGTCGTGACGACGATCTGTTCCGCTCCCTCAGTCACGTGTTGGTTTGTGATCACTACGCCGTCTGGGGTGACCACGAATCCCGAGCCGACTCCCTGCACCAGGCGTTCGTATCCGCGCGGCATGAAGAAGAACTGAAACGGGTCGTTCACGACCTGGCGCTGGCGGCGGATCACGTTCACGCTCACCACTGCCGGGGCCACCCGAGCGGCGGCCTCGACGATCGCCGACCCGCGGGCCTCGGTGATCTCGGTCGAGCGAGCCATGCGGGCGGTGTCTTGCGCGACTGCCGGGCGAGGGAGCGCAGCGACGAGGGTCGAGGCTGCGGCGAGCGGCGGCTCCTCCGGCGGTGCCCCGGCCTGGCACGACACGACGAAGGCCAGCGCCACGGCCAGTGCCAAGAGCTGTGAAGCAGTCATGCCATAATCTTAGCAAATTCCCCACGATGTTCGCTCGAAGCTGCGAAACCCCGCGCCCAACCTGCACGTAGAGGGCTTGGCGCCGATCTCGCTGCGGTACCTCCTCGGACCGAGTCCAAGGGACCTCGACGTGCCACATTTCCGACGAGCCGTATTCCTCTTCGCGCTTCTCTCCTGCGCCCCGCTGGCCGCGCAAGACGTGAACCCCGGGCTCAACCTCACGATCGGCGGCTACGGGTTGAGCATAGGCAACTCACGTCGGGTGAACGGACTGCGCATCAACTGGCGCGACACGTGGGTCGAGCGCGTCAACGGCGTGAACCTCACGATCTGGCGAGCGGGTGACAACCCCGACGCGGTGATCAACGGCGTCGCCCTGGGGGTGGCGGGTCCCGCCGCCCACCAGATTCATGGTCTCGCCATTGGCGTCGGGGGGGTCGAGGCGACTGGGCGCTTGGCCGGCGTTCAACTCGGGCTCGTAGGCGTGGTTTCGAACGGGAGCATTTGGGGGGTGAGCGCGGGCGGCCTGGGAGTGGTGGCAAACGGCGGCATGCGAGGCCTCGGCGTTGCCGGGCTCGGGCTCGTGGCGGAAGCGGGGGTTGCGGGCCTCGGCGTTGCCGGGCTCGGCGTCGTGGCGAACGGTGGCATCGCCGGCCTCGGCGCGGCCGGGTTGGGCCTCGTGGCGGACGGGGGCGTGGAGGGGTTCGGGGTCGCCGGACTTGGCCTGGTCGCAAACGGCGGGCTTACGGGGATCGGACTCGCCGGACTCGGGACCGTGGCGAACGGTGGTGTCACCGGTATCGCCCTCGGAGGGCTCGCCACGGTTGCGAACGCCGGTGTCACCGGCCTCGCCGTTGGTGGGCTCGCGACTGTCGCGAACGGCGGATCCGAGGGACTCACCGTTGGGGGTCTCGCGACCGTGGCCAACGGCCCTGTCCGGGGAATCAGTCTCGCAGGTCTCGCCGTCGTGGCCAGCAGTGGCATCACCGGCCTCGCGGTGGGGGGCGTCGCCGTCGTGTCCGCCGAGGGTCCAGTCCAGGGACTGGCCGCCACCCTGGGCGACCTCCGAGCCCGCACCGAGCTTGTTGGGGTTGGCGTGGCGGGGTTCCGTGTCCGCGCCGACGGGGAGATTCGAGGAGCGGGCCTCGCCGTCGGCACGGTTCGCACCGACGAGCTCAGGGGGGTTGCGCTGTCTGCGTACAACGACATCCGCGGCGCGCAGCGGGGACTCGCGATTGGGCTCTTCAACCGGACCCCGTCCCTACACGGCGTCCAGCTCGGCGTGATCAACTACGCAGGAAACAACGCGCCGCCCTTTCGGATTCTTCCCCTCGTGAACGTCCACTTCGACTGAGCGCGCGAGCCCTGCTGCAGGTCGGGATGCAGAGCTAGCGCAAGCCGGGTGGGCGGTCGCACCCACCGGCGCGAGGGCTCACTCTTTGTCATCGTCCATGCGCGGCAGTTCGGTCCACTCACCGGTCTCCGGCAGCTCCTCCACCTTCTCGACGACGATCGTCACGTTGGCCGCGAGCGCAGCGATGGCACCGAGGGCCGCCCAGACGGGGGCTACGACAGCGCCGACGACCCCGATCGTGAGCGGGACCTCGATGAGCGTTTGCCCCTTTTCGTTCTTGATGATGAGACGCCGGATGTTCCCCTGTCGCACGAGCTCCTTCACCTTGGAGATGAGATTCTCGCCGACCACCTTCAATTCGGATGTATGAATGCTGCCGCGACTCATCGAGCCTCCGAGGTTTGCAGTTCGGCTTCCAACATGTCCTTCACACTCTCTTCAGGGCTCCTTGAGCAAGGTACGCTGGGGCCCGGACAGGTGATACCATGCCAACCATCGCGCTACTCGGTGACGTGATGCTCGGCCGCGGCGTGAACGACGAGCTGCAACACGTTGAACCGGCCGCAGTGTGGGGCTCGGTGCTCCCCGTGCTCCGCGCCGCGGACGCCGTCGTGGTCAACCTCGAATGTGCGATCACACGCCAGCGCGCCCGTTGGCGCCGAGCGCCCAAGGTCTTCCATTTTCGGGCTGATCCTCGAGCAATCGAGGTGCTCGCCGCCGGGAACGTGCGGTGCGTGACCCTCGCCAACAACCACTCGCTCGACTTCGAAGTCGCCGGTCTCCTCGAGACCCTCGATCTGCTCGATGCCGCTGGCATCGCGCGAGTTGGCGCGGGTCGGAACCTCGCCGAAGCCCGGGCCCCCGTCGTCCTCGAGATCGGAGGCGTACGCGTGGGGTTCATGGGAGCGACCGACAACGAGCCACTCTTCCAAGCGGATCGTGATCGACCGGGCACGGGCTTCGTGGACATCGAACGGTCTCCCGACGCGGTGGACGCGGTCGCGGAGCCAATCGCGGCCGCGCGCGCGGCTGGAGCAGCTGTCGTGGTCCTCGCACTCCATTGGGGGCCCAACATGGTGACGGAGCCTCCGGACGTGTTTCGCGAATTCGCCGGCGCCGTGCTCGACCGCGGGGCCGACGTCCTCTATGGCCACTCCGCTCACGTCTTCCAGGGGGTCGAACGACTCGACGGCAACCTCGTGCTCTACGATACCGGCGACTTCATTGATGATTACGCGGTGGACGCGGAGCTACGGAACGACTGGTCGTTCGTCTTTCTCGTAGACGTAACAACTGGGGGGCGGCTCGAGCGCCTCCGGATGCTCCCGGTGCGGCTCGACTATGCGCAGGTGAACTTGGCGATGGGCGAGGAGTGTCGTGCGATCTGTGATCTCATGCGGAGGCGGTCCCGCGCCTTCGGCACCTCCTTGAGCGAGACCGCGGACGGTCTCGAGCTCGTGCTGGACGAATGAGGCCCTCAGACGTCTTCGTTGAGCCGCCGAGCGAGGTAGGCGTCGAGATCTGGTCCCGCGGGATTGGTGAGGACAGTCTCGACCCAGGCGTCCCGCTCGAATCCGATCACCCGCAGATCCCAGACGCAGGCGGCCTGGCCGGTGTGGGTCGCGTCGGTCAGGGCTGCCGGCGCCTCGGCCTCCGAGAGATGGACGTGATGGCGGAGCTCGTTCTCAGCCGTCCACCAGTCGACGAACACGAAGTTCACGCCACGACCTTGGTGCACCCCCAGGAATCCCACCCCGTAGCGGCCTGGTGCGACGGCGGGCTCCGGGAGCCGAGCCCGGGCGGTGGCCCTGGCGGCCTCCAGGAGCAGGGGGTCGGGCCGGCCCCCGCCGTAGACGATCCCGTAGACCTTGATTCGCCAGCCGGCGTCCTCCCACAGCTCCAGGAAGCGAATGGGGCGAGGGGTGTAGGGCTCGAGCAGCCGGAGCATGACCGCCTCCGAGAAAGGGGTCTTACCGGGTTTTCCCGGGTTCAGAACAGACCAAAGTAGGCGCGGGGCACCTAGAGCTAAAGGCTAGGGGCGTAGAGAGATAGCGGCAACGACCTGGCCGTCCGGTGGTTTTTGGGGCCCCTCGCCGGTTGTAGCCTCCTCGGTTGGGGCGTAAGGTCAATGGTGGGGGGTGGCGTTCCCCGTCCCTTCCCGAGGAGGTCGCGATGAAGGTCCGCTATACGACGAAGCTCGCCAAGCTCGAGCATCTGAGCGCCGAAGAGCGCCAGGCGCTCGCGCCGGTGGCTGAGAAGTACGCGTTCCGTCTCAACGACTATTACGCCGGGCTGATCGACTGGAACGACCCCGATGATCCGCTGCGCCGTCTCGTCGTGCCCCATGAGGGGGAGCTCGAGGAGTGGGGCAAGCTCGACGCCAGCGACGAGGCGTCGTACACACCGGTCCGTGGGGTGGAGCACAAGTACATCGACACGGCTCTCCTCCTGGTCATAGATGTGTGCGCGGCGTATTGCCGTTATTGCTTCCGCAAACGGCTCTTCATGAACGACAATGACGAGGCCACGCTCGACGTAGACCTTGGGATCGACTACATCGCCGAGCATGAGGAGATCACCAACGTGCTCCTCACCGGGGGCGATCCGATGATTGCCTCCACCGAGCGGCTTGCTGGGATCATCGACCAGCTCGCGGCGATCCCCCACGTGCGGGTGGTGCGGATCGGCACGAAGATGGTCGCCTTCAATCCGTTTCGCGTGTTGGACGACGACACCCTTCTCGACATGATCCGCGATCAGCACGCCTCCGGGACGCAGATCTACATCATGAACCACTTCGATCATCCGCGTGAGCTCACCCGCGAGGCACGGGAGGCGTT
>JBDHCY010000089.1:0-12892 GCA_039591795.1 Gemmatimonadota bacterium
GCCGCTACCACTTCTCCCGACCCGACGGCTCCACTTTCGCCGCAGACATACCACGGTTCCCATTAGCGGCCATCACGCCGCCGGGGCAGACGCACTGACCGAGTAGACCCCCCACCCCGCACTAGCGAGTTCCGGGTTGCGTCGTCCAGGGGTGCGTGCTACTATTGGTAACCATATGGTTACCTTTTCTCAGCATCGACTCGACCGGACCTTTGCCGCCCTCGCCGACCCCACGCGCCGGGCGATTCTCGCCCGCCTAGCGAAGGGCGACGCAACGGTGAAGGAAGTCGCCAGTCCCTTCCCGGTCTCGCGGCCGGCCATCTCGAAGCATCTTCGCGTGCTCGAGGCTGCCGGACTCGTCGTGCGGACCAAAGACGGCCGGGTGAGCCGCTGCACTCTCGATGCGCGTCCAATGCGGGACGCCGCCGAGTGGGTGGAGCGCTACCGGACTTACTGGGAAGGTCAGCTCGATGCACTCGCTCGTTATCTCGAACGGAAGGAGCCGGACAATGACGACGAAGACCACTAGTCACACCCTGCGCCTGACGCGCACCGTCGCTGCCTCGCCCCAGCGGGTCTTCGACGCTTGGACGCGCCCCGAGCACCTCAAGCAGTGGTCGGCGCCCGAGGGATACGATGTCACGCAGGCGGAGGTCGACCTCAAGGTCGGCGGAAAGTATCGCATCGAGATGCGCTCGCCCGAGGGCGCCCAGCACACGGCGGTCGGGACGTACCGCGAGATCACATCTCCATCCAAGCTCGTGTACACCTGGTCGTGGGAAGACGGCCCGGACGGCGGCGACACACTCGTGACGGTCGAGTTCCTGGACCGCGATGGTCACACCGAGGTCGTCTTGGTCCACGATCTGTTCCCGACCGACGAGGCGCGCGCGGATCACGAGCAGGGCTGGACGAGTTGCCTCAATCGGCTCGTCGCAGTGGTTGAGAGACGATAGAAGACGGTAATGGACGGTAGGAGACGGTAAGGGGCGGCGAGCCTGTTAGCGTCTCCTACCGCCCCCTTCCGTCTTTTACCGTCTCCTACTGCCTGTAGCTGATCCGATAGATCTTGCCCGCGCGATCGTCCGACACGACGACCGAGCCGTCGGGCAACATCAAGAGATCGGCGGGCCTGCCCCAGGCGCGGCCAAGGCGGAGCCATCCCTCGGCAAAGGGCTCGTACTCGACCGCTCGGCTCCCTTCGAGCCGCACCCGCCTGATCCGATAACCGCTCGGCGGGAAACGATTCCACGAGCCATGCTCCGCGATCAAGAGCTGCCCGCGGTACTCTGGTGGGAACATGGTGCCGGTGTAGAAGCGCACGCCAAGACTGGCGACGTGGGGGTCGAGCGCTTGCACGGGCGAAACGAATTCGTGACACGCACGCTGATCACCATACTCGGGATCTGAAATCGTGCCGCCATGGCAGTACGGGAAGCCGAAGTGTAGGCCCTGGGTCGGGGCGTGATTCAACTCGTCGGGCGGCTGATCGTTGCCCAGGAAGTCCCGTCCGTTGTCGGTGAACCACAGCTCGCCGGTCTCCGGATGCCAGTCGAACCCGACAGAGTTGCGGACGCCTCGCGCGAACACCTCGAGGTCGGTGCCGTCGGGCCGCATGCGCACGATCGTAGCGAACCGTTCATCGGTCTGCGTGCAGACGTTGCAGGGCGCTCCGATGGACATGTAGAGCATGTCGTCCGGCCCAAAGCCAAGATAGCGCCATCCGTGCCAGCCTTCGGTGGGAAGGTCGTCACGCACGACGACCGGTTGGGGCGGTGTCTCCAGCCGTTGCTCGATGTCGTCGTACCGGAGGACGCGATGCACCTCCGCCACGTACAGCGCTCCGTCGCGGACGGCGACGCCGTTCGGCATCGAGAGGCCACGTGCGATGGTGTGCACTTCGTCTGCGCTGAAGTCGTCGTCGGTGTCGCGCAGTGCGTAGACGTTGCCGGCGTCGCGGGTCCCGATGAAGAGTGTCCCCCGTTCGCCGAGCGCGAGGGAGCGCGGCCCGTCGAGGCCGGACGCGTAGACGTCGAGGCTGAAACCGGACGGTAGTCGGATCGACCCTGGGTTGGCCCTGGGGGCACTTCGGAACCAGACGACGCCACCGAGCACTGCCAGCGACACAGCGAGCACGACCCAGCGCGCCCGCCGCCACCACCTCACGGTGAGAGCACCCGCCGCTCGACGCTCAACGTCGTACCGTTGGATACTCGATGCCCAGTTGCTCCATATACGTCGCGTACTTCGACGGATCGTACTTCAGCTCTTCGAGCATGGGGCGGAACCGGACCATCTTCTCCGCGTTGAGGTGCGTTGGCGGTGGCGTGCCCGCAGGAATGAGCGACTCCCACTTCAGATCCTTGGTCTGCACGTTGCGAAAGTATTCCCAGGCCTCTTCCAACACCTTCGGATCGGTGAGGATGTCGATGGCGGTCATGGCAACGGCGCGCGACCCGTAGTTCGCGCCCTTGTGAGCGATCGGCGTCGCCATCGCGATCGCGCTCGACCAATGGTGCCCGGTCATGTTCGGGATGTTCGCCGGGTAGCGCACCCGGACCGTGGGGACGTTCCAGGACACTTCGGCCACGTCGTCGCTGCCACCGCCCATGCCCTGGTCGGCCTCGGTCAACTCTTGCTGGACCTCCGTCCGAAGACCGATCGTGTCCGCTCCGATCTCGCGCTGGGCGGCCTTGGCGAGGGCTTGATCGGCTGCCGACCACTCCGGCATGCCGACCGCCACGATGTTCGCGTGCATCCGCTCGGCGAGCGGCTTGCTGTAGTTCTGCGGCCACGCCGAGCCGAGAATGCGCTCGTCCACGGTTGTGCTCGTCATCATCGCGGCGGCCTGCGCCATGGTGGTTCCCAACGCGTGCAGCTCTTTGATCCTGGGATAATCCAGCTCGCGGAAGTAGTACCACACGCTCGCCTGAGACGGCACGACGTTGGGCTGGTTCCCACCATTCACGATGACGTAGTGCGAGCGCTGATGGAGGCGAAGGTGCTCGCGTCGATAGTTCCAGCCCACGTTCATGAGCTCGACGGCGTCGAGCGCACTCCGCCCAGCCCAGGGTGAGCCGGCGCCGTGCGCCGAGCGGCCGTTGAACGTGTAGTTCGTCGACACCAGGCCCGAGCCACTGATTCCCCACGTGGTCGCGAACCCGCGACCCACGTGCGTCGAGAGCATGGCGTCCATACCCTCGAACAGGTTGGCCATCGCCATGTAGGTGCGGCTCGCCACGAGCTCCTCGGCCACACCGGGAATCACGCGGAGCTCTCCGGCGATGCCGTACTTCTCCATGATCCGCTTCACGGCGATCGCCGCAACCACATCCACCGCCGGTGCCGAATTGTGTCCTTCGCCGTGGCCGGGACCCCCGGGAATCAACGGGTCGTGATACGCCACGCCCGGCCTTTGAGAGGTTTCGGGCAGGCCGTCGATGTCCCCCATGATACCAACCACCGGCCCTCCGCTCCCCCAGCTCGCCACATAGCACGTGGGCATGTCGGCGCAGCCGCGCTCGATGCGGAACCCCTCACCGGCCAGGATCCCCGTGACGTAGTCGGCTGTCCAGTGCTCCTGGAATCCGAGCTCCGAGAAGCTGAACAGCATGTCGACGATTTCCTGGGACATCTTCTGGAGCGAAGCGACCTCGGCGGACACCTCCTCCTTGAGCTGGTCGGTCGATGGGCGGCGCTGGGAGAGGAGCACCACCGGCACGAGGAGCATCAGCGTGACACGGCTCGCGAGCAGGAAAGGACGACGGGGTACCATCATGCGCTCCGGGGTCTGGTCGACGCTTGTTCTAACGACTGGGCGTGGATCGGTCAATTGTGGCAAGGACCGTAAGAGACGGTAAGAGACGGTAAGAGACGGTGGAGGACGGGGAGGGACAGTGGTGGCATCCTTGGGAGGGATGTCAGGTCCGGCGCTCCCAAGTCGCGGTATGGAATTGCTCTGATCGTGGGGCCAATGCGCCGCTACCCGCCGAGTATTCCTTCCAGTTCATCGGAGGGTAGTCGTTGGGCACGTGTTGCATGGTGATGCAATCGCGCACTGGGCAGACCGCCGCGCAGAGGTTGCAGCCCACACACGCCTCGTCGATGATCTCGACCACCGGCCCCTCCCCGGCCCGCGGGAGCCGTCGGATTGCCTGATGGGCACCGTCTTCACACGCCACCCAGCACAGCTCGCACCCGATGCACTTCTCCTGGTCGATCGCCGCAACGAGGTGATGGTTCAGGTCGAGGTCTTCCCAATTGACGACCTTCGGGACCGCCTGCCCTCGCACCGCATCGAGCGTGTGGTGCCCCCTGGCCTCCATCCAGTTCGACAGACCGTCGATGAGGTCTTCGACGATTCGGAAGCCGTAGTGCATGGCGGCAGTGCACACCTGAACGTTCGTTGCACCGAGCGCGATGAACTCGGCAGCGTCTCTCCACGTCGCGATCCCACCGATGCCGGAGATGGGAACGGTGACAGCCGGATCGGCGGCCACGGCCGACACGAGATGCAGCGCAATCGGCTTGACGGCGGGGCCGCAATAGCCCCCGTGGCTCGACTTGCCGCCCACGTCGGGCAGTGGTGCCATGGTATCGAGGTCGACGCCGACGATCGAGTTGATCGTATTGATGAGCGACAGCGCATCGGCACCACCCTTGACGGCCGCGCGGGCGATGTAGCCGATCTCGGTCACGTTGGGCGTGAGCTTGACGATCACCGGCACCTGCGCGACTTCCTTCACCCACTCGACGATCTGGCATGTGTAGTCGGGCACCTGACCAACGGCGCTCCCCATGCCACGCTCGCTCATCCCGTGGGGACAACCGAAGTTCAGCTCGACCCCGTCGGCTCCGGTGTCCTGCGTGCGCTTGATCATCTCGTGCCAGGCTTCTCGCCGCGACTCGACCATGAGCGAGACGATGACCGCGTGCGCGGGATAGTCTCGCTTCACCTCCGCGATCTCTTTGAGGTTGTCTTCGATCGGCCGATCGGTGATCAGCTCGATGTTGTTGAATCCCATCACTCGGGAGGTTCCGAGATCCACCGATCCGTAGCGGGAGAAGACGTTGATGATCGGCTCACCCACGGTCTTCCAGACGGCACCGCCCCAGCCACAGTCGAAGGCTCGGGCTACCTGCCCGTAGGTGTTCGTCGGCGGGCCCGAAGCCAGCCAAAAGGGATTGGGACTCTCGATCCCAGCCAACGTCACGCGCAGATCGGCCATCGTCGCCTCGCGCTCAGTGCCCCTCGAGGAGGCCGTGAATCTCAGCCGCCGCTCGCTTTCCCGCTGCC
The DNA here is from genome assembly GCA_039591795.1 of Gemmatimonadota bacterium. Lineage (GTDB taxonomy): Bacteria > Gemmatimonadota > Gemmatimonadetes > Gemmatimonadales > GWC2-71-9 > JBDHCY01. Next base: position 5,297 of record JBDHCY010000089.1, read on the forward strand.
GCCGCGTCGACGATCTCGGCGCCGCCGTTCGCGCAGTCTCCTCCCACGAACACCTTCGGGTGACCTTCAGGGATGGCGAAGTCGGACCGCACCGTCTGGCCGAGCGCTTCGATCACCATATCGCACGGGATGATCTCGACTCCCTGCGGGGTCTCCACCTCGAGCCCGGTGACGTGACCGTCGCCCAGAATCCGGCGTGGCGTTGCGTGGAAGCGAAAGTCGCACCCATCCCGTTTGGCCAGCTCGTACTCGTACGCGTAGCAGCGCATGTCGGCCTCGCCCCGACGATAGACGATGGTTGCCTCTTCGGCGCCCAGTCGTTTGGCCTGCGTCACCGCATCGATTGCCGTATTGCCGGCTCCGATCACCACTACCCTGTGGCCGACCCGCGTTTCCCGATACGGATGGGATTTGAGATGCTCGATGAAGCGCAGGGCCTCGATGACGCCGTCGAGATCCTCCCCGGGGATACCGAGCGCCCTGGTGGCACCGAGCCCCACGCCGACGAACACGGCGTCGAAGTCGTCGACGAGGTTGTCGAACGTGATGTCGCGCCCCACGGCAACACCGGTCCGTAGCTCAACGCCAAGGTTCAGGATGTCCCGCACTTCAGCCAACGCCAGGGCAGGCGTCATCTTGTACTCGGCAATGCCGTACGTGTTGAGTCCGCCCGGCTGCGATTTCGCCTCGAACACGACCACGTCGTAGCCTGAGCGCCGGAGATCGCGCGCGCACGAGAGCCCGGCCGGCCCTGCGCCCACGATCGCCACTCGTTTGCCGTTGGACTCTCCCGCTTCGAACAGCTGGACCCCGTGCTCGAGCACCCAATCGGTGGCGTGGCGCTGCAGGAGGGCGATCTTGATGGGTTGGGCGTCCCGGTCATTGAGCACGCAGGCACCCTCGCACAACACGTCCACGGGGCACGCACGCGCGCACGAGTGGCCAAAGGCGTTCGCGTCGAGAATCACCCGGGCCGAGCCCTCGATGTTGCCGGTCGCGATCTTCTTGATGAACGCCGGCACGTCGATCTCTGTCGGGCAGGCGGCCGTGCATGGAGCGTCGTAACAGAACAGGCAGGTCGCCGCCTCCAGCATGGCCGCGTCGGCCGTGAGCGGCGGCGAGATCTCGGCGAAGTTGCGCGCGAGCATCTCGTCCGGAAGAGGGGGCACGAATCCGGTGGGCGGCACCCTAGCCGTCACCTGGAGTGTTATCGGAGTCGGGCGTCACGGTACCCTTGGCGGCCTGCCACTTCATGCCTACGACGTGCACGGTGGCCGCAGCAAAGAACCCGATGAACCAAGCCCAGTCGTATGCCGTTGCGAAGAAGGTCGGCGCAGTGGTCCCGCGCAGCGCCGCAATGAAGCCGGGGATGCTCGGCGCCACGCCGATCACGAGCGCACCCATGGCGATCCAGTTCACGCCGCGCTGATAGTCGTAGACCCCACCGCGTTTGTAGAGATCGGGCACCGCGAGCACGCCCCGTCGGAGCACGAAGTAGTCCGCGATCATGATCCCTGCCACAGGGCCGAGCAGTGCGCCGTAGCCGATCAACCAGGTGAAGATGTACGCCGCGGCATCGTTGTAGAGGCGCCAGGGGAACATCGCGATGCCGATCACGGCGGTGATCATCGCTCCCGCCTTGAACGAGATGAGGCGGGGTGCGAGGTTGGAGAAACCGTTCGCGGGCGCAACGACGTTGGCGGCGATGTTCGTCGTCAGCGTCGCGATCGTGAGCCCGGCCATCGCCAGCGCGATCATGGCGGGCCCGCCGATCTGGGCGAGGAGCGCCACCGGATCAGCGACCCGGGCGCCGAAGATCACCACCGTCGCGTTCGTCACGGCGGCCCCGATGAACGCGAACAGCGCCATCGACCCCGGAAGCCCGAGTGCCTGACCGACGACCTGGTCGCGCTGGCTCTTCGCGTAACGCGAAAAATCGGGAATCGAAAGCGCCATCGTCCCCCAGAATGCCACGGCGGACGTGAGACCGGGCCCGAGCACGCCGGCAAAGCCAGCTCCGCCATCCGGAGACGGTGTCGGGTTCTCGAGCATCGGGCCGAGTCCTCCCGCCTTCCTCCAGGCCCAGACGAAGAGCGCGACTCCGACCGCGAGGAGGAACGGACTCCCCCAGCTCTCGAGGAACCGAATCGACTCCATGCCGCGGAGCACGACTGCCACGTTGACCGCCCAGAATGCCATGAAGCAGAGGAACTCGCCGCTATTGAGTCCGACGAACTCGGGCAGGAACGCCGGGAGCGTGGCGATGTTGGGCCAGAGCACCTCGATCAGCTTGTAGAGTGCCCATCCGCCGATCCAGGTCTGAATCCCGAACCATCCGCACGCCACGAGGGCGCGCAGCACTGCCGGTACGTTGGCGCCCAGCACACCGAATGCTGCGCGGCACAAAACGGGGAACGGAATGCCGTAGCGCGTTCCCGCGTGGGAGTTGAGCGCGATCGGAATCAGGACGACCAGGTTCCCGAGCACGATCGCACCGACCGCCGCCTGCCACGTCCACCCGCGATCGACGAGGCTCGAAGCGAGCGTGTACGTTGGGATGCAGATCGACATCCCGATCCACAACGCGGCGATGTTCCACCAGTTCCAAGTGCGCCGGCGCTGACCCACGGGGAGCAGGTCCCGGTTGGAGAGCGCGGGATCAACCTTCATCTGGCCCACGCGCGACACCCGCGTCACTCTGGTCGGCATCGAAGCTCGCTACCAGCCGAGTTGAGGGCGCCGCCTGTGGGGCAGCATGGGGAAACTCGTTCGGTCATCCGTGGGTGGGCTCCCGGGGGAGAAACGCCCCGCGTCCGATCGTCCCAACAAACTCGCCGTCGCGGACCTGAACCTCGCCGCGCACCGTGACGAGGCTCGAGCGCCCCGTGCGCTCCCACCCCTCGTACGCGTTGTAATCCACCTGGGAATAGCTCGTTTCGCGCGAGAAGATCCCGCGAGAGGCGGGGTCGTACACGACCAGATCGGCATCGCTCCCGATCCGGATCGTTCCCTTCCGCGGGTAGAGCCCGAAGAGGCGGGCTGGCTGAGTGCTGCACGCATCGACGAGCGTGCGGAGATCGATCCGCCCGATCGCAACGCCTCGTGTGTGCAGGAGGTCGATCCGTTCTTGCAGGGTCGGGATACCGTTCGGGATGCGTGTAAACGCATCCCGACCCATGTCCTTTTGCCCTTCGAACGAGAACGGCGCGTGATCGGTCCCGACGGTGCTAATCGCTCGGCTCTTGACGCCGTTCCACAATACCGCTTGATCCGCCTTGCTTCGGAGCGGCGGTGACATGACGTACTTCGCCCCCTCGAAGTCGGGCCGCTCCGGGTAACTCTCGTCGAGCATCAGGTGAGGGGCTACCGCCTCGACCCATACGTTGACACCGCGATACCGCGCGGCGAGCGCAGCGCGGACCGCCTGATCGCAGGAGGTGTGAACCGTGTAGACGTGCGTCCCGATCAGCTCGGCGAACGCGCAGACATGGTGCACGCCGTCGGCTTCGACGACAGGAGGACGCGACGGGCCGTGCCACTCCGGGCCGGTCTTCCCCGCTGCGAGCAGCGCTTGCTGCAGGGCGTCGATGGCATCGGCGTTCTCGCAATGCGCCGTCACGATGACACCGAGCTCCTTGGCCATCGTCATCACAGCGAACAGGTGCTCGTCGGAGAGGTTCAAGGCCCCTTTGTATGCGAGGAACACCTTGAAGGAGGCCACGCCGCTCTCCACGATTCTTCGAAACTGCTCGCGAACGCGTTGGTCGAAACGCACGACCGACATGTGGAAGGTGTAATCCACGGCTGCAAGCCCGTCGGCTTTCCCGCGCCACGTCTCGAATGCATCCCACGGCTCGTCATCAGGGCCGGGGCAGATCATCTCGATGATCGTGGTAGTGCCGCCTGCCAGGGCGGCGCGACTCGCCGACTCGTAGTCGTCCGCCGCGTTCGTGCCCATGAAGGGAAGATGGATGTGGACGTGTGGGTCGATGAAACCAGGGAAGACGTACTTCCCGCCCGCGTCGATGACCTCGAGCGCGCTGGGAGTCGCCGGCAGCTCGTGCGGATCGATGCGGGGCTCGATCCTCGATATCGTCTCGCCCCGGCAGTAGATGTCGGCCGCGTAGTCGTCGGCGCCGGTGACAATCCGGCCGTTCCTGATCAAGAGTGGCATGCTCGCGACCTCCGTGCCCTACGGCAACTGGCGGACCATATTGTCGTAGGTCTCCGGCCGGCGGTCGCGGAAGAACTGCCAGGTCCGCCGGACCTCCTCGATCATGTCGAGGTTCAGCTCGGCGACGACGAGCTCGTCCGCATCCCGGCCGGCTTCGGCGAGAATGGCCCCGCGTGGATCGACGAAGTAGCTCGAGCCGTAGAACTCACCAATGTTCCATGGCGCCTCGGTGCCCACTCGATTGATGCACCCCATGAAGTAACCATTCGCGACGGCGTGAGCGGGCTGCTCGAGCTTCCAGAGATACTCCGACAACCCTTTGACGGTCGCGGATGGATTGAAGACGATCTCCGCTCCCCCAAGACCCAAGAGGCGTGCGCCCTCGGGAAAGTGTCGGTCGTAGCAGATGTAGACGCCGATCGTCGCGTGGCGCGTGTGGAAGACCGGATAGCCGAGGTTGCCTGGCTTGAAGAAGTACTTCTCCCAGAATCCGGCGGTGTGCGGGATATGGTTCTTGCGGTACTTGCCGAGGTAGGTCCCGTCGGCGTCGACGACGGCGGCGGTGTTGTAGTACACACCAGCCATCTCTCGTTCGTACAGCGGCACGATGATCGCCATCTCGTGCCGCCGCGCATGCTCTTGCATTTGCTCCGTCGTAGGACCTGGAACGGCCTCGGCGAGATCACACCAGCGAGCGTCCTGGCTCGGACAGAAATAGGGACCGTTGAACAACTCCTGGAGGCAGAGGATCTGTACGCCACGGCTTCCGGCCTCCTCGATGAACGGAAGAGTCTTTTCCACCATCGCGTCCCGGATCACCGACACGGGTGTGTCCGGGTCGTTGACGGGGTTCGCGACCTGGATCAGGCCGGCGGTCACTTGACGCATCGGATCCTCGTCACCATCGCGAAATCACAACCTTCTTATCCGTATAGAACTCCACGGCGTCGGGACCATGGGCCTTGAGGTCCCCGAAGAAGGACCCTTTGGCCCCCCCGAACGGGAAGAACGCCATTGGAGCCGCGACGCCGATATTCACGCCGATCATGCTGACTCCGACTCGGTACCGGAACTCGCGCGCTGCTCGCCCGCTGGTGGTGAAGATCGAGGTCGCGTTCGCGTAGCTCGACTGATGGACGGTGTCGATCGCCTCATCGAGGTCACCGACGTGTGTGATCGAGGCGACCGGACCGAAGATCTCGTCCTGGCCAATCGCCATGTCAGGCTGGACGTCGTCGAACACGGTCGGCGCCACGAAGTGTCCCTCGGGATATCGATCGACTCGAGCCGGCCGCCCGTCGAGGGCCAGGGCCGCACCCTCTCGCTCGCCCTCGGCGATGTAGGAAAGCACGCGCTCCTTGTGACGAGCCGAGATGACCGGCCCCATCGTGACCCCGTCATCGAGCCCGTATCCGAGCTGGAGGCTCTGCGCGGCGGCGATGAGCCGGTCTTTGAACGCAGGGTACGCCTTCCCCGCCGCCACGACGACCGAGCCGGCAAGACATCGCTGGCCAGCGCAACCGAAGAGCGACTCACTCACGTTGCCGACCGCACGGTCGAGGTCGGCATCGGGCATCACGACGATATGGTTCTTGGCACCGCCCAGCGCCTGTACTCGCTTGCCGTGCCGCGCCGCCTCCTGATACACGTGACGTGCCACGGCCGACGAACCGACGAACGAAATCCCTGCGACATCGGGATGGGCCACGAGCGCATTGACGGCATCCGCGCCCCCGTGGACGAGATTCAGCACGCCCGCGGGGATCCCGGCCTCGTGCGCGAGCTCGACGATGCGGCTCGGCGAGAACGGCACCTGCTCGCTGGGCTTGAGCACGAAGGTGTTCCCGCACGCGATCGCGTACGGCCAGAACCAGAGCGGTACCATGGCCGGGAAGTTGAACGGCGTCACCGCGGCGAAGACTCCGAGTGGCTGCCTGATGAATTCGCAATCGATGCCCGAGGCGACGTCTTCCAGCGTGCGCCCCTGCATCAGCGTTGGAATTCCGCAGGCGTGCTCGATGTTTTCGATCCCGCGGCGCAGTGAGCCCTTTGCTTCGTCGAGCGTCTTGCCGTTCTCGCGGGTCACGGTGGCGGCGAGCTCAGCGAAGTGTTCCTCGAGCAGCGTTTTGAGCCGGAAGAGGTGCCGCGCCCTGACGACGGGCGGCACCTCACGCCACCGCGGATAGGCATCCCGTGCCGCTCGAACGGCAGCATCGACGTCCGAGACGCCGGAGAGCGGCACGCGACCGATCGGTTCGGCGGTGGCGGGGTTCGTGATCTCCAGAGAGTCGCCCGCCACGGAAACCCACTCGCCACCGACGAAGTTGGAAAGCGTGGCCGTCGTCGTGGTCTCCATGAAGATCCGCCCGGGAAGAGAGAACCGGCCACTCGCGACGTGACGGCGGCCGGTTTCGCCTAACTTACTGCCCTTCCGAGAGTTGTCAACATACGGAGCAGGCCGGAGGCGCCTTCGCGCAAGCCCGACCGACCCCGTCCCACGCACCCGCCATCTCCGCTGCGACCACCGCCCCCGGGCACGCCATGCGCCTCGAGAATGCGCCGCCTACCCCATGACGTAGAGGAACACGTAGTTGTAGATCCCCGTCACGAGCGCCAGACACCAGACGAAGACGACGTACGGTCCGGAGTGCCGGTGGAGCGGCCGCAAGACGGGCACGGTGCGACTCGCGAGCTGCCAACCGATCCCAACGAGCGCTGTGATGGCGAAGGCGAGATGGATCCTGAAGATCGGGAGTGACTCCAGCTGAGCGCGCCGTGGGTTCGGCTCCAGCAGGAAGCTGAACGCAAGCACGACGGCGACCTCGACGATCACCGACATGGCCATGAGCGTCATATGGAGTCGGACCTTGCCGCGCCGCACCAGTGTCGCCGCGTAGATGAGAACAGGTGGCGCCACTACCGCCCACACGACCGCCGTCACCGCCTGCCACGGTCCCATCGAGCCTCCCACCCTACCGTCCGCTATCGTCCCTCATCGTTCTCTGACCGTCTCTGACCGTCTCTTAGCGTCTCCCACCACCGTCCCCCACCTCCCCGGCGTACGCCTGCTCGAGGCTCTCCAGATACTGATCGAACAGTGACGCCATCTTGCCGTGTTCCCCGGCGACGGTCGCGCGGAAGCCGCCATCGGTCAGGGATGCCTGCCTCGCGCAGGTGCTCCGCGATGGCGAAGGCCGCAGCGTAGCCTGCCGGGCTTTGGCCGCTGTGCTGGCACCCGTGGGATGGCTCCTTGGTGCCGCGCAGTGCGTCGTATTCGACGATGACTCCCAACGTCGGTCCGGCCGTCCCCGCCGGTGAACTCCACGTGCCCACGAAGGCGGTGGGGAGTCCGGCCACCCCGACCTCCACGATGAAGCCCCCGGCCTCGAGCAGGGTGGTGAGCGTGTCGACCGCCTTGAACT
>JBDHCY010000090.1:0-14545 GCA_039591795.1 Gemmatimonadota bacterium
AGCGTCAGGCCGAAGAAGACGCCCTTGGCCTGCGGGTCGGGATGCGGCGTGCGCTCGCCGGATAGGTACGGCAGGAAGATCACTCCCTCGCTGCTCGCGGCCGCGGCTCCTGTGAGGCGGTCGTACGGCTCGCCGCCGATGACGTCGCGATACCAGCGCAGGCTGCCGCCCGCGGACAGCATGACACCCATCAGGTGCCACTTGCCTTTGACGGCATGGCAAAAGGAGTGCAGGCGCGGGTCGACGCGGTAGGCGTCCGAGGCGGCGAAGACGACACCCGACGTGCCCAGCGTGACGGAGACGATGCCCTCTCTCACGACACCGGCGCCGACCGCCTGCGCTGCCTGGTCTCCCGCGCCCCCCACCACTGGCGTGCCCTTGAGCGGCCCGACGCACACCCTCGCGCTCGCCTCGGCCGACTCCGTCACCTCCGGCAGCCATGTACGCGGGACCTCGACCGCATCGAGCATCGCGTCGGACCAGGCGCGGTTCTTCACGTCGAAGAGGGCGGTGCCCGAGGCGTCCGACACATCGGTGAAGAACTCCCCAGTGAGCCGGTAGCGCACGTAATCCTTCGGCAGTAGCACCTTCGCGACGCGCGCGTAGATGTCGGGCTCGTTCTCGCGCACCCACGCAATCTTGGGAGCGGTGAAGCCGGGCAGGACCGGGTTGCCGGTCAAGCGACCGACATCGACTCTCGCCGTGATGGCCGCGCACTGCGCCGCCGTGCGCTGGTCGTTCCACATGATGCAGGGACGCAGGACCTCTCCCCTCTCGTCGAGCAGGACGAGGCCGTGCATCTGGCCGGTCAGGCCCACGGCCTCCACCTCGCCGTCCGCGACCTGCTCGATGCTCCTCTCTGTCGCCTCCCACCACTCGTTCGGATCCTGCTCGGCCCAAAGAGGCCTCGGATGCGACATGGCGTACTCGTGGGTGGCGCGTGCCTTGACGTTTCCGTGCGCGTCGACGAGGAGCGCCTTGGCTCCCGTCGTTCCGACATCGACGCCCAGAAAGCTCACAGCTGGGGCAGGCGCTCGGGATGCGGAGCGCGGGCGCGCACGAGGTAGGCCTCTAGCCAGCCGCGCCGCTCGTCGGGACGGGCGTGTGCGTCGAGGACTGCCTCGTGGTCGACCTCGTTGATCCGGTCGTTGGCGGCGCGGATGGCGTCCATGGACACCTTGAGCGCCGTGTCGACCGGCATGCGTTCGGGGTTGATGTCGATGCCGAAGTAGCCGCCGTAGCCGTACATCTTGAGCGTGTAGAGGAGCGCCTCGGTCTGCTCGGGCGAGATGGCGCCGACGTTCAGGTCCTGGTCGTAGTTGCCGAGCGGCTGGCTGTTCCAGTGCGTGTGGGCGAGCCTCCCCTCGGAGAGCGGCCAACTGTAGGCGTACGCGAGGTCCTCGAAGCCCATCAGGACGTGGCCCACCTCGGGGTTCATGCCGAAGAGCGCGTGGCTCTGGTCGAGGAGCGCGCGGTTCTCGGCGCTCCGCAGCAACGACTCGACCTGGTGCGCCAGCAGCAAGCCCTCCGCGGTGAGCCCGAAGAGGATGCGGCCGCGCGGTTCGTACGGCTTGGGCTCGAAGGCGATGCGCACGCCCGGCACGGCGTCCATCGCCTCGGCCACGCCCTGCGCGAAGCGGTCGCGCATCGCGGTGAAGTCGAGGCCGAACGGGTTCTCGTAGCCGTCGATGCCGGGCCAGACGACGGCGAAGTCGGTGTCGAGCTCCCTGTTGCACTCGAGAGCGCGCTTCGTACGCTCCACCGCAACCTGGCGCGGCCCCTCGAGCGGGTTGGAGAGCGATCCCCACTCGAACTGCCGGTCCCAGAAGAGGAGCGGGATGACCGTGATGAGCTTGATGCCCGTATCGGCGGTGAACTTCTTCCAGAGCTCGAGGTTCTCTTCGTTGACCTCGTTGGGGTAGTGCGCCTCCAGCCCGGCGAGGCCGTAGTCCGCCAGGCCCGCCGCGATCTCGAGGCGCCGCTCGATCTCGAGGTCGGGTTTGTACTTGGCATGGAAGCGCGAAAACGGGGGCGAGAAGTACCAGATGCCGGCGCTGAAGCGCAGGTTGAGCTCGAACGCGTTCAGATGCGCGAGCATCTCCTCCGGCGTCCGTCGCACGGTCTGGGAGCGGAGGTCAGGAAGCGCCATCGATGTCCACCTGCCGCTTCGTTTCCGCCGACGCGAGGATCGCGTCGCACACGAGCGCGGCGCGGTAGCCGTCTTCGAACGTGGCGCCGTAGGGTCCGACCGCTTTGTCGTTCACGATGCAGTCGAGCAGGTGCGCCAGCTCGTGGACGAAGGTGTGCTCCCAGCCGATGATGTGGCCGTGCGGCCACCAGTGCTCCCAGAAGGGGTGGTAGCCCTCCGTCACGAGGACGTCGTGGAAGCCCTGCGTCTCCTTCGGCTCCTCGCCGACCCAGAAGACCTGCAGCTCGTTGAGGCGCTCCAGGTCGAAACGGATGCTGCCCTTCTCGCCGTTGATCTCGATCACCTGGTGGTTCTTGCGGCCGCCGGCGAAGCGCGTCGCCTCGAGTGTGCCGATGGCGCCGTTTTCGAAGGCGACCGCCGCGACGAACGCGTCGTCGACGTCCACCTTGCCCCCCTCCCGATCCTCGATGAACGTGCGTGTCATCGCACTCACACCTGTGATCTCGCCAACCAAGAACCGTCCCAAGTCGATGATGTGGGCGCCCAAGTCACCGAGCGCGCCGCTCCCTGACACCTCTCGGTCGAGCCGCCACATCATGGGCATGTCGTAGTGCGGCATCAGCCACTCTTGCAGGTAGGCCGCGCGAAAGTGGTAGATGCGCCCCAGCTTGCCGCTCCGGATGAGCTCGTACGCCTGCCGAATGGCGGGAACGAACCGGTAGTTGAACGCGACCATGTGCTTGACGTTCGTCTTCATGACCGCATCGAGCATCGTCTTCGCTTCCACGCCGGTTCGCGCCAGGGGCTTCTCGCACAGGAGGTGCTTGCCCGCCTCGGCGGCGGCGATGCAGGGCGCCGCGTGCGTGTCGTTCGGTCCGCCGTTGTCGAAGAGCTGGATGCGATCGTCCGCGACCATCTTGCGCCAATCGGTGAAGTGCGTCGCGTAGCCGTAGCGCTGCGCCGCCTCCGACGCGGCCCGCTCGTCGCGGCCGCAGACCGCGACGAGCTTGGGGACGGCAGGCGGCGGATAGATCATGTAGGGGATCTTGCGAAAGGCGTTGGAGTGCGCCTTGCCCATGAACGCGTAGCCGAGCATGCCGACGCCGATCTCTTTCGCGCCGCCGCCGCCCGAGCCTGTCATCTGGGTGAAGCCGGATTCGCTCATGTCAGCTCCCGAACGCCTCGTCGAACGCCGTGTCCGACGGGTCGAAGTCCTGGCCTCGGATGTACTCGAGCGCCTCCTGTGCTCCCCATTCGCGATCCATGCCGCTGTCCTCCCACTCGATGGAGAGTGGGCCATCGTACCCGATGCGGTTGAGCGTTCTCACGATCGGGTCCCATTCGACGTCGCCCCGCCCGGGTGAGACGAAGTCCCAGCCGCGCCGCGGATCGCCAAAGTCGAGGTGCGAGCCGAGGATGCTGCGCTCGCCGTCGACCTGCACCTTCGAGTCTTTGACGTGCACGTGGAAGATGTGGTCGGCAAACGCCTCGAGGAACTTCACCGGCTCGATGAGCTGATGGACGAAGTGGCTCGGGTCGAAGTTGAAGCCGAAGCTCCCGTGGCGGTCGAGCGCGGCAAGCGCGCGGCGCGCGGTGATGATGTCGTAGGCGATCTCGGTCGGGTGCACCTCGAGGCCGAAGCGCACGCCCTCCGCCTCGAAGACGTCGAGGATCGGCTTCCACCGGTTGGCGAAATCCGTGTAGCCGGCGTCGATCTCCGCCTGGGTCGTGGGCGGGAAGAAGTAGAGCTTGGCCCACACGCTGCTGCCGGTGAATCCGTTGACGACGTCGACGCCGAAGCGCCGGGCCACGCGCGCCGTGTTCTTCATCTCCTCGGCGGCGCGCCCGCGCACGCCCTCGGGGTCACCGTCGCCCCAAACGTGCTCCGGGAGGATGCGCTTGTGCCTCTCGTCGATCGGGTCGTCGCAGATGCACTGTCCGACGAGGTGCGAGCTGATGGCGAAGCACCTGAGCCCGTGCTGCTCGAGCAGGTCGCGCTTCGCGTCGACGTACGCGTCGTCCTCGAGTGCCTTGTCGACCTCGAAGTGGTCGCCCCAGCAGGCCAGCTCGAGGCCGTCGAAGCCCCAGTCGCTCGCCATGCGCGCGAGTTTCTCCAGGGGCAGATCGGCCCACTGGCCGGTGAACAGCGTGACCGGTCGTGCCATCGTTCCTCCTCGGTCCAGCGGCAACGGTTTGCCTGACGCGTGATGCCCCGGTGGAAGCACGCCCTGATGGTGCGCGGAGTGCGACGCCTCAGCCACCTCGGGACGGCACGTCAGCCATCGTCGGCAAACATACGGGTCCGCCCGCGCGACGGCGAGAAGGCATCGAAAGTCGGTCCGTTACCGGTGCTTCCGTCGAACCCGCGACCCCGGTCGCACGGCATCGGCCGGGCGACGAGCCGACGAACGGGATACATTCCCGTGCGAGCCCCACCATCGGACGCCGCCATGAACACCCCTCGATCTCTCCGATTCCTCGCATCGCTCGCCGGCCTGATCATCGGTGTACAGCTACCCGCCCTGGCCCAGGACGAAGGCGCCGCGCCGCGACCCACCCTCGCCGAGCGACTCGGCTATGATGCCGACGCCAAGCTCCTCATCATTCACGCCGACGATATCGGCATGGCGCACTCGGTCAACACGGCGACGCTCAAAGCGATCAACGAGGGCGTGGTCAATTCGGGCAGCATCATGGTGCCGTGCCCCTGGTTCCCCGAGATCGCGGCGTATGTCCGCGACCATCCGGGCCTCGACCTTGGCCTGCATCTCACCCTAACGGCGGAGTGGAATCACTACCGATGGGGCCCCGTGCTTCCGGCCGGCCAGGTGCCGACGCTGCTCGACTCGTTGGGGTTCCTGTACGCCACGGCCGAGGAGGCCGTCCGGCACATGGACCCGGGTGAAGCCGAAGCGGAGATCCGCGCCCAGGTGGAGCGGGCCATCGCATTCGGCGTCCAACCAACACATCTGGACTCGCACATGGGCACGCTGTTCCAGACGCCCGACCTCTTCGAGGCCTATCTGCGCGTGGGCCGGGATTACGAGCTTCCCGTCATGGTCCCGGGGGGCCTTCTACGCGCGCAAGCCCCGCAGCTTGCGGCCTTGCTGAAGCCGGAAGACATCGTGATCGATCATCTCGCGATGGCGTCGCCCGCCGTGCCCGCCGACGGGTGGGAGGCCTTCTACGCGGGAATCATCGAGGGGCTGCAACCGGGCGTCACCGAGTTGATCGTGCACGTCGCCTATGACGACGCGGAGATGCGTGCCGCCACGATCGACCACCCCGACTACGGGGCCGCGTGGCGTCAGCGCGACCTCGACGCGGTGACGAATGTGCTGCTCGAGCGCCTGCTCAAGCAGCACGACGTGCACCTGATCACGTGGAGAGAGATCGGGGCGCTGCTGAAGTGAATGCTTGGAGATCGATGGTGATGCGCGCTTGCGGCCGCTGGCGGGTGGTGGCCGCGCTCGTGTGTGTGGTGGGGTGGGCTTGCTCGCCTCCCAACGATGCGGGGCCTGTGGCTGAACTGCCGTTGGACCCGTACGTCGGTCGGTTGGTGACGCTGACGACTGTTGTTGGGAACGACACGTTGCCCTTCCTGTTGGATACGGGTGGAGGAGAAACGCTCATCACGCCATCGGTCGCCGGGCGGATCGGGTGCGCACCGTCGGGGCGCTCGGTCGGCTTTCGGATGAGCGGCGAGCGTGTCGAGTTCGACCTGTGCAACGACGTGACGCTCAGCTTGGCCGGCCACGCGTTTCCCCACGCCGATATTGCCGTCTTCGACATCGCGTCGCTGCTCCCAGCCGACTGGCCGCCGCTCGCTGGCGTCATCGCGCTGAAGACGTTCGCCGGCAGCCCGATCACCCTGATCTGGCGAACGCCCAACTGACATCGAGAGCGAGGCGTCGCTCGCTCGGAGGGTGGGCGGCATGACGCGCGTCCGCGCGCGCGTCGCGTCGGGCACAGACGGGCGCTCGCTGACCGTGTTCCTGCGCATGGCCGCGCCTACTTCCGGCTGGTATCTGCTGGACAGCGGCAACTTGGATCTGGTGCTCGCAGGCTCACACGGACTGTCGGACTCCTTGGCGGCAGTTGCGGGGGCGGAGGGCTCACCGGGGCCTGTACAACTCGACGGGCTCGCGCCGATTGAGGTGCCTTGGCGCGCCGCCGACCTCATCTACGACGGAGCGCTCTCGGAAGCGTTCATGCGGGAATGGGTGTTTACCCTCGACTTGTCGAACGCGGAAACCTGGGTAGCGCGAGCTCCTCCGAACTGAACACCGAGAACAGTGCCAAGGGGACAGACTCTGTCGCCTTGGGTGGGAGCTCCCGCCTTCGCACGGGCCCGCGGGTTGATCCTCGTTGGCCCGAGCGCCCCGCTACGACGAGGGGCGGGGCGGCGACTCCTCTCCGGAATTGCCCCGCCGCCGCAGCCAGTAGAGCATCTCCTCCTGGTTCTGCCGTAGCCTCGTCGCAATGTCTGCCATGAAGCCCAGGAACACGGTGGCGAGCGAGGTGGCGAGCGCGGCGGCACCGGTGAATGCCGCCCATTTGAGCCAGTAACCGGTCGAGCGGAACGCGAGGAAGGACCACGTGAGCAGCGTCACGCCGACGAGCACGCCGGGTGCGGCAAGCACGCCGCAGAGCTTGAGCGGTTTGTGGTCGCGGTAGGTCCGCACGATGATGAGAGCGGTCCGCCACGCGTAGCGCAGGACGTTCGACGCGATTCTCGACTCGCCGACCGGCCTCGTGCCCTCGACGGGAACCGCCACCTCTTCGATCGGCACACCTTTCGCCGCCAGATCGAGAAACGTCTCGTGGGCGTAGGTGAAGGAGTGGTACGTCGTGAGGCGGAGGAGCGCGTCCCGGGCATATGCACGGAACCCGCATGAGACGTCAGCGTAGCGACGGCCCGTGATGGCACTCACTAGCGCAGCGACTCGCCGGTTCCCCCACCGCTTGACCCGGGGCATCCGCGGCGTGAGCGAGGGATCGCGGAACCGGCTCGCCGTGCTGACCAGCGCCCCGTTGTGAATGATGGGCGCGATGAGCGCTGGAATGTCCGCGGGGTCGAACTGCCCGTCTCCGTCAATGGTCACGAGCAGATCGGCGCGCACCTCGAGGGCGTGGCGAACGAGGCGCTGAAAGGCGACCCCCACCCCGCGCGTCGTCGGGTGCGGCAGCACCCGAGCCCCGGCCTCCCGCGCAAGACGCGCTGTGTCGTCCGTCGAGCCGTCGTCCACGACGGCGACGCTCACGGTGTCGATGCCGCCCATCCGACGGGGGATCTTGGCGATGACGTCCGCGATCGTCGCGGCCTCGTTGAAAGCGGGTATACCGACGAGGATACGCATTCCCCTATCCATTCCCCGACGGGGCGGTGTCACTCCGGCCACCGATCCGTCGCCATACGAAGGTTATGGGCTGCCTCCGCATTCGCGGGGTCCAGCTCGACGGCGCGGCGATACGCCAGAACCGCGGCACGCTCCCCCCGCAAAAAGCGAACGTTGCCCAGCGCATTCCATGCCGCGCTGGAGCCCTGCGCCACCTGAGTCGCTCGCTGCGCATACCGCAGCGCGTCGTCGAGCTGACCGACACGGGCGAGCCGCTCGGTCTCCAAGAGCAGAAGCGGCACGTGCTCAGGCTCCACGACCAACCCAGCGCGCGTGAGCTCGCCCACTCGCCCCAGGTCGCCGGCCACCATCTCCACCCCGGCCGCTTGCGTCAAGTAGATCACGTGCCGGGGGGAGTCCTGAAGCGCCCGCCCGATCGCCTCCCGTGCGCGAGAGAGATCACCGGCATTGCGCGACGCGCTGGCGAGGAAGCTCCAGGCGCGCGCGCTCTGTGGATGGAGTTGCACCTCGCGGGTCCACAGACGGAGCGGCGTCCTCCAGGGCAGCGCCTGAACGAGGGAGGCAGCAGCGAGCACTCCCACCAACCCTGCTACTAGTCCGCGCTTGACCCAGCCGGCCTCGAGCGACGCCAGCGCCCACCCCCCCACGGCTGCTGGACCGGCAAGAGCGAGCGCCACACGATGCTCGGCCATGGGAGTGTTGAGTCCCGCCAGCACGAAGGGGGCGAGTGCCAGGGCGAACCACAGTGCCGCAAACCCGATCAAACCCTGCACGCTGCCGCGGCGGAGGAGGAGGGCGCAGGCTACCAGCGCGAGGGGCCAGAGCAACACGGCCAATCCCAGGATCGGGCCGGAGGGAACCGGCACTTCGTGCGAGAGGGAAAGCCCGATCGGCAGGACCAGCAGGCGGGCGAGCCCCAAGAGTGCGAGCCCGCCTTGCGTGGGGCGGCCGAGGAGCGGCACATCGCGCACGAGTGATGCGGGAAACTCTGTCGGCGGAGGCTCGGACAGCGGCCCGACGCTCCGCGCCATGAGGTAGAAGGCGACGTAGAGCGCAACGACCGTCACGATGGGCACGGCGCGGCGCAGGCGCTCGAGGTGCCGCTGACCGCCACCGGCCAGGAACGCGACCAGCACGGCCAGCGGCGCGAGCGCCACAGCCGTCTCCTTCGTGAGCAGGGCGAGCACGGTCAGGGTCACACCCGCTCCCACCCGTGCGGAAGAGTGCCCCCCGGCGAGCAGCGTGAGTGCACCGAGGCCGAAGACGGCCATGAGTAGCGAAGAGCGAGAGGACGCGAGCAGGACGGTCTCGTTCAGCAGTGGGTGCACCGCGACGAGCAGTGCGGCGAGCCATCCCGCCTGTGTCACGCGATCGGGTGACGCCCCCGGCAGGAGACGCGGAAGGATGGCTCCAGTGAAGTGGGCGCCGACCACCGCGTAGACGATGAGGAGTGCCAGCGACGTGATCCGGTACGGAACGGGACTTCCGCCACCGATCATGCCGTCGACCAGGAAGGTCATGAAGAGCAGCGGCCGATAGAAGAACACGTGCCCCGTCGAGGAGCCGATCCACGGATCCGTGAAGAACCGCGGCAGCGATCCGGGCTCACGCAGCGCGGGATTGTCCGCTATCTGATGGACGTCGTCGAACTGGAAGGGAATGCCGACCGCGACACCGTGAGCGGCGAGTGCGGCGAGGGCGATCGTCACCAACATCCACGGAGCCGCGAGTACGCCGGACCTCACTGCAGGCATGGACGGGGGTCCTCGGTGTGGCGGGATGGTGCTAGGATAGGGCAGTTCCTCTGCTCTCGAAAGGCCCGGTGCGGAAAGCGACAGGGGGCGACGGCTCGTGAAGCGAATCCCGAAACATCTGCTGCGACGAATGGCCGAGCAACTCCCCGTCGACGTGCGGGAGGAGATGGCTATTCCCTCCTACCTGCACCGGAATCCCGCGCTCCGCTGGATGGCGTGGCGGCGCCTGGAAGTGCTCACCGACATGCTCCGCCGGTCGCTCGCGCGGTCCGCCGATCCGATGTCCACGGTGATCGATTTCGGCTGTGGAACCGGCGTGCTGCTCGACGCGATCTGTCAGGTGACCGATCGGGTCTACGGGGTCGACGTGCGGCTCGATGCCGCCGCGCTGCTGGTCAAGGAGTGGGGCCTCGAGCAGGTCACGCTTCTCAATCCGGAACGGCTGGTCGAGGTCGTCCCCGCCGAGAGTGTCGACGCGATCGTGGCCGCCGAAGTGCTCGAGCACATCGCCGAGCTTCCGGCCACGCTGGCCACCTTGCGCAGCCGGCTCAAACCCCACGGCACGCTCCTCGTGAGCCTCCCAACCGAGAATCGCCTCTACCGGCTCGGGCGCCGTCTGGCGGGATTCACTGGACACTACCACCGCGCCGACGCAGCGTCGGTGCACCGCTCGGTGTGCGCGTCGGGCTTTCGCAGCATCGAGCTCAGGAGGATCCCGGCCGGCGGGGCCCTGAGCATCTACTGGCTCGCGGAGTACATGCCCACGATGGAGCCCTGAGCTTCACCCGACCGGGGTGCTGCGCCAGCCTGCGGCCCGCGCGACATCGGCAGGCCGACTATTGCGAGACGGGCGGCGCTCGCGCAAGTTGACGTGCCATCTCAGGGGTTTCCCATGCCACGCGCCAAGGCACTCGTCGCCCCATTCGGTGTCGTTCTCGTCATGCTTGCCGCGTGCGCGGCGGACGCACCCGATCTGTCACCGCGGGAAGGCTATCTGCAGGTCCCGGACGGGGAGGTGTGGTATCGCATCGCGGGAAACGGTACCGGGACGCCGCTCATCGTGCTTCACGGTGGTCCGGGGTTCACGAGTCATTACCTGAACCCCCTCGCCGCGCTCGGTGACGAACGGCCTGTGATCTTCTACGACCAGCTTGGCAGCGGTCGTTCAACGCGCACGACCGACAGTACCCACTGGACCGTCGAACACTTTGTCGCCGAGCTCGACCGCGTGCGTCGCGTGCTCGGCCTGGGTGAGTTTCACCTCTTGGGACACTCCTGGGGAACCATGCTCGCCACGCAATACGTGCTTGCTCATCCGGACGTGGCGGTCAAGAGCCTCATCCTCGCCAGTCCGGCGCTGAGCACCGCCCGTTGGACTGCCGATGCCGACAGCTTGCTCACGACCCTGCCCGACTCGATCCAGCAAGCGATCGAGACACATGAGGCTGCGGGTACCTTCGACGCCCCACAATATCAGGCAGCGGTGATGGTGTTCTACGAACGCTACCTGTGGCGCAATCCGCCGGGGCCCGACGTGGATAGCGCCTTCGCCGGTTTCAACACGGAGCTCTACGGATACATGTGGGGACCGAGTGAGTTCTCCGCGACGGGGACCCTGGCGGATTTCGATGTCACCGACTCACTCGCCATGATCGAGCTACCGACCCTGTTCACTACCGGCGAGTTCGACGAGGCGGTGCCGGGCACCGTGCGATCGTACGCGAGCCTCATGCCGAATGCCGAGGTGGTCATCATTGCTGGTGCGGCGCACTTGACGATGCAGGACGCGCCGGAGGAGAACGTTCGTGTGGTACGGGAGTTCTTGCGGCGGGTGAAGTGAGCCAAGGCAGGCAATTGCACCCGCACGCCGTCCGGGTCGCGGACGCCTTCTCAGGCGCCGACCGCTGGGTCCGCTCTCACGAGCCCGGGCAACCAGGTCGAACACCGGACGTCACCGCGGGGATCACGTGCTCGCGCAGGATCCTCGTGCCGAGCGTGTTGCCCGTGGTGAAGTCGTTGTAACGACCCGCGAGTATGGTCACGACCATATCGAGCCCTGGTAACACGAATATGCGCTGCTGCCCGTTTCCGACGGCCGTGCGCGCCTCGATCGTCCCACCGTCCGTAGGAAAGCAGGAATACCACCAGAAGTACGCGTATCCGAACTCCCCGCCCTGGGCGGCTCCTGTCCGCCGGTCGCGCCCCGGTTCACGCTCGAAGCGGAAATGCCGGCGCGTGGATCGCTCGATCCAGTCAGCCGGTATGACCTGCCTATCCTTCCATCGACCCCCGTGCAAATACAGGGATCCGAACATGGCTAGGTCACGGGCGCGCATTCTGAGGCCGGATGCGGCCGCCGGCATGCCGGCCAGGTCGCCCACCCATTCGAACGTGTCGACCCCCAAGGGCTCGAACAGCCTGGTCCGCACGTAGTGCTCTATGGGAGTCTCGGTCGCGCGCTCGATCACCGCGGCCATGACGTGCGTCAGTCCACCGTTGTAGTCGAACTGCGCGCCAGGGTCGTCAACGAAGGCGCGCGACAGCGCGTACCGCAACGGCTGCGGGTCGCGGGTCATCCGAATCTCGTCGTTGGTTGGATCCGTGTATGGCACCTCCTCGTTCCACTCCAGCCCAGAGGTCATCCCCAGCACGTGCGCGAGCGTCACCCGCCTGCGGTCGGCGGTGTTGAGCTCGGGGAACTCCGGGAACCACTCGACCACCGGCTGATCGAGGGACTGGATGGCGCCGTCGGCGAGTGCAATGCCCGCCAGCGCGCTCACGACGCTCTTGGTGACCGAACGAAGATCGTGGACGGTCTCCGCAGTCATGGCAACGTGCCCTAGTGGCTCGCCCCAGCGCTGATCGAACCCGTGGAAGTACTCCTCGTAGACGAGTTGACCGGAGCGCTCGATCAGGATCGCGTGCACACCGAGCTCGGGCCAGGCATGCACCGACGCCGTCAGCGTGGCGAGCCGGCTCGGGTCGAGACCCACCGATTCCGCGGTCGCGGTGTCCCAGCCATCGTCGAGACCCGGTGGGACCTGATAGCCGGTGGCTCGTGCATCCTGACCTCGACACGCTGAACTGGCGAGGAACAGGAGCGCGAGCGAGACGTTGAGACAGCTTCGCATGGCGGTGCTCCCGTCCGGCGACCACCTCGGCTGTGTTTCCACGCTTGTCATCGTGTCTGCTTCCCCAGACTTGCATGGTTGACCATCGTGGCGATCTGAATGTCCTGAATCGCAACGCCCGTCAGATCGGCGACGGTGATCTGGTGGTCATCGGCTCTTCCCGATGTTGGATTCTCGATGACGGTGCCAAGCTCGCGGATAGCGCCTTGGTCCACCAAGCGATCTTGCACGGCATGGAAACACTCGCCGTGGTCAACGCACTGGGCGACGCTATCGGCGACCACCACATCAGCCTTGCCCAAGAGCGCTCCCTCCAGTTCCTGTTTCCCGTGATCGTCCGAACCCACAGCCGTGATATGCGTGCCCTGTCGCACCTGGTCAGCCCGAATCAGGGGAGCCCTGGCTGACGTCGTCGTGACGATGAGCTCGCACTGGTCTTCCCCAGATGATGCAACTCCGGCAGTCCACGACGTGTCGCAACAACTCCAGTTGCAGTGCTGCCTGAACGCCCGTACCCACGATGCCGATGTGATTCACGGTTGAGGGCGCGAGGTGCCTTGCCGCCACAGCGCCGGCCGCCGCCGTCCGGATGTCGGTGAGCCAGCCCTCGTCCAACAGCACCAACTCCAACGCACCGGTCTTCTGACTGAAGACGAGAATCACTCCGTTGCCGACCGGCAGACCCAACGTCACGTTGTTCGGGAACGCCGAGGCCATTTTCATGACGTAGAACTCACCACCGGCAACGAATCCGTACTTGATGTGCACATCGCCCGGCGGATCGTCGAAGTGCAGGAAGCCCACGGGCGGTACCTGGACTCGGCCCTGTGAATAGAGGACGAAGCCAGCTTCGATGTCCTCGATCAACTGCGGGATGTCGACGAGCTGCTTGATCTCAGCCAGCGTCAATATGGTGGTCACCCCTACTTCTCCCACGGGCGGAAAGGGCTTGCTGGCTCGGCACACGTGTCACAACGGGTGGCGGGAGGCCCGAACGCAGCTGTTGTTGCTGCCCGTATCACGTACCGTGCTGCAGGGTAACCAGATCGCGCTTCCCGGGTTCGGGAATGGCGTGTTCCTTGGGCACCGTTCGCGTGAATTGCCCGAAGTGAATGCACTCTTCCAGGCGGCACGACCAGGCCAGGTCGCCCTCCCAGACGGTCATATCCGGGCACCCATCGCACATGTTCTGGCGTCCGTCGGCCAGGACCTCGACTGGCGAGATGATCATGATCGACTGGAGGTGCAGGCGCCGAAACAAGAGGCTCGGAGAGCGTAGAGCTTGCAGGAACGTGCGGCGGACTCCGCGGTCGAATGGCCACAGCCACAACATCGATCGACCACGCCGATGCACTGCAGGAGGCGCGTACGCCATGTACCGTCCGGTCCTCAGGTGGTGTGACACTTGGGCCAGCTCCATCATCTTGCGCCCGGCGTAGCCGTAGATCCTGCGGCTCGTCCCGAGACGATTGGACAGGAGCCACTTGAACGAATCCGGTTTCTCGGTGCCGTTGAGATACGCGCAGGGCTCGAAATCGGGGAACCGTTCGCGGATTTTGGCCACGACTTCCGGGGCCGAGATGTCGATGCGCTGTCCCGTTCCCTCGTAGGTGAGAGGTGCCATGTCGACCTGATGCCCGCCGGCATAGTAGTCGAACTCGTTGGGTTGTGCCGGCTCGCGGTAGCAGATGAAGACCATGACGTGGACGATGTCGATGTGCTCCTGCGCCCAAGCGACGAGGTCGGGGACAGCATTTAGCGTATCCTCGTACACCGTGGCGTTGAACGAGCAGGTGAGCCCGCCGACGCGCGCCACCATTTCCGCGTATTGGAGCCGAAGTGCGTTGTGCTCCTGCTCCGTCTTGTTCTTCCACTTTGGGCGGTGTTGTTTGCTATCGATGTGAAAGGTGAGACCAAAGAGACCCGCTCGCTTCATCTGGCGGAGGAGGTCCTCGGTGAGAGCCAGGCCGTTGGTGTTGAGGATGGGTTTCCACCCACGGGCCGCCACCATCTGCACAATGTCCACGATTTGCGGATGCGTCAGGGGATCGCCGCCCGCGATGGCGACGCCGTCCGTGTTCCGGTAACGCGCGAACACATCGAGGTCTTCCGCCACGTCCTGAAGCGACTTGTGCTCATTGACATTGGCGC
>JBDHCY010000091.1:0-12695 GCA_039591795.1 Gemmatimonadota bacterium
GGTTCGTGCCACTCGGATCCGAATCAGATGCGGCAATACGGGTTGCCGGTGGGGCAGGTGGCGGAGTTCCGGACCAGTAGGCACGGACGTCTCTTGTTGGCGAACGGCGATCTGAACGCCCCGACCTGCACCGATTGTCACGACGCCCACACCATTCTCCGGCCCGATGACGCCCGCAGCACCGTGTATCCGACGAACATCTCGGCCACCTGCGCGGCCTGTCACGAGAATGAGTCGATGATGGAACGGTACGGACTCGGCACGGACCAGATCGAGCGCTTCCGCCAGAGTGCGCACGGTGTGGCCCTCTACGAGGAGCAGAACTTCGCCTCGCCGTCTTGCGTCGGCTGCCATGGTTCGCACTCGGCGCTGCCGCCGACCGTCACCGAGATCTCCAATGTCTGCGGCCGCTGCCACATGCTCGTGGGCCGAGCCTTGACGGAGGGGCCACACGCTCCGGCCGTCCAGACAGGGGAGCTGGCCGGTTGCCTTGGCTGCCACGCCAATCACGATACCGAGCGCGTGCCGGCCGACGAGATCGCCGCAGCGTGCGCCGAGTGTCACGAGTCGGGCACTCCGGAGCATGCGCTCGGTACGGAGATCGAGCGGGACGTCGTTCAGGCTACCGAGGACATGCGCGCCGCGGAGCATGCCATCGAACGGCTCACGCACACCGGACGGTACACGGCTGACGCCTTGTTCCGGTACCAGACCGCGCTCACGTCGTACCTGCAGATTGCCGAGGTACAACACAGCCTCGACATGGCCCGACTCGAGGAGCTGACCCGACGGGTCCGGTCGATCTCCCGCAATCTGCGCGGCGTGGCCGAGGTAGCCGAAGAGCACCAATGGGAGCACAAGCTGCTCATGGTCCCGGTGTGGTTCCTCGCCCTGGCGTGCGTGGCGCTCGCGAGCTTTTGGCTGCGAGCCCATGAGCGCTCGGAGCGATCGTGACGGCGCCCCCCTCGGGACGGCGGCGGGGCTTCACACGTTTCCTGCGGCTTCTCGTTCCCGTGGCCATCCTCGGCGTCATTCTCATTGCCATTGGCACCGTGGGGTTCATCCAGTACAGCGCCCAGCCGAGCTTCTGCGACAACTGTCACCTCATGGAGCCGTACTACGAATCGTGGGCGACGTCGTCCCATCGCGACGTGCCGTGCATCGAGTGTCACTACGCGCCCGGCATCCGCGCAGAGGCCATGGGGAAGCTCCAAGCGGCCAACCAGGTGGTGAAATACATCACTGGGGCATACGGAACGAAGCCTTGGGCGGAAATCGAAGACGCCGCGTGCCTCCGGTCGGGATGCCACACCGAGCGGACCGTAGAGGGGATCGTCGACTATCAGGGCGTGCGGTTCGACCACACCGAACACCTCGGCGAGCTCCGACGCGGGAAGCAGCTACGCTGTACGAGTTGTCATTCGCAGATCGTCCAGGGCGAGCACGTGGCGGTCACGGCTGTCACGTGCTACCTGTGTCACTTCAAGGATCGCCCGACCGCCGATCCGGTCGCCGGGTGCACCGGCTGCCATCAGTCGCCGGCGCGGATCGAGTCGCCGGACGGCTACGTCGTCGACCACGACCAATACGTACGCGATCAGATCTCGTGCGTGTCGTGTCACGAGGGCGTGCTCTCGGGCGAGGGCTCGGCTGATCAGGCCCGCTGCTTCAACTGCCACAACGAGCCGGAGCGCATCGAGCAATTCGCGGATACCACCCTGATGCACCGGGTGCACATCGCCGATCGCAACGTGGACTGCCACCAGTGCCACACGCCGATCTTCCATCAGGTCTCCGCTCTCGCGTCCACGATCGAGCTAGATTGCCGCGGTTGTCATGACCGTGCCCACGATGCCCAGCGGCGTCTCTATGCCGGCACCGGCGGGCACGGCTCCGCGGACACGCCGAGCAGCATGTTTCTGGCACGCGTCGCCTGCGTCGGCTGTCACCAGATGTCCGCCGACGTGCGGGGGCATGAGGGTGTGCAGCTCGCGGGTGAGGCGACGTGCCTCGCCTGCCACGGGGTCCGATACGTCAACCTGCTCCCCTCGTGGCAGCGCGAGATAGAGCGACGTCTCGGCCGGGTAGAGCCCGTGGTCGCGCGGGCGCGTGCCACGGTGGGATCGGCGCCACTCTCCCGTCGTGCGACCGCGGACAGCCTCATTCGGCTCGCAGAGGACAACGTCGATCTGGTGCGGATCGGCAAGGGAGCGCACAACGTCGCGTACGCCGACCGGCTGCTACGTGCGGCCCTCGATCTCGTCGGCGAGGCGGTGACTACCGCCAGGCTGCCGATGGCCGTGCCCAGGATCGACCTCGGCCCCCCCGTCTCCGACGACGCGTGCTCGAGCTGCCATCTGGGGGTGGGGGCGTCCCGTCCACGCTTCCTCGCCGGCGCAGCGTTTGACCATACGCCCCACGTCGTCGGGGGCGGTATGCAATGCGAAGACTGTCACACACCGCTGGATGATCACGGCGGCACGACGCTGCGCACCGCGCAGCAATGCGAGGACTGCCATCACCCGCGCATCGATCCGAAAAACTGCGCGCAATGTCACGCCGGGCCGGGAGGAGCACCGGAAGCACCCATCCGCCGAGCCGAAGGCATCTTCTCTCACCGCGCTCACGCTGTTGGCGATTTGACATGCCGTGACTGTCACGAGCCGACATCGATGGACGCGCGAGAGACCAACTGCCAGAGCTGCCATGAGCAGCATCATCAACCCGAAGTGGCGTGTCTCGACTGCCACGAGGGGGGAGCACGCGAAGAGCACGAGCGGTCCGCCCATGAGGCGTGCATCGACTGCCACGAACCGACGCCCGCGCTCAATCGGTGGACACCACAGATCTGCACGTCGTGCCACGCGCAGCAGGCAAGCGAGCATTATGCCGGCAGGCAGTGTTCGGAGTGCCACAACGTGCCGCCAATGAGAAGGGGCGGACCGTGACCGCCGTGCGGCCGGGCTCCCGTCGCGAGCTCGTTTGGTGCATTGTTGTTTTCGCGCTCCTCGGCCTCGCGCCTCACCTGAGCGCGCAGGAGGTCGAGTGCGACCGGTGCCACTCCAATCGCGACTTCCTCGCCGGAAAGGGCCACCCTGGACAGGACACGTCGCTGTACGTGCCAGGAGCTTCGCTTACAGACACTCGGCACGAAGGCCTCGCCTGCGCGGATTGTCACGCCGGCTACGGGGATGGCTATCCCCATGTGGCCCCTACAGTTGTGGCACCGTGTCAGTCCTGTCACGAAGCAGCCGGCCGTACATGGGAGGCATCGATCCATGCCGTCAACGTGGTCGAGCGGGGCGACGCCCCGACCTGCGTGGGGTGTCACGGCTCTCACGCCGTCTTCGGTGCCGCCGACCGCCAATCGCCAAGCCACCCACTCAACGTGGCGGCCCTCTGCGGGCGTTGTCATGCCGATTCGCGCATCATCGGGACGTATTTCGCGAGCACCGACAAGGCTCAGGCCCGGACCGCGGTGGCGGAGTTCCACCAGACCGTGCACGGGAACGCGCTGACCCGGGACGGGCTCGTCGTCTCGGCAACCTGCAATGACTGCCATCGTGCACATGACGTGCTGCCGGCCGACTCGGCTGCGTCGTCGGTCAATCGCGCCAACATCCCGGAGACGTGCGGCGCGTGTCACGTAGGGATCGTGGAGATCTACGATCAATCCGCGCACGGCCAGGCGTACAGCGCCGGACTCATGACCGAGGAGGGGCATCAAGCACCGGTGTGCGTGGATTGTCACTCCGCGCATGGCATCGTCCGGTCCGATCAGCCCCAATGGCAGCTCGGGGCCGTCGAGGAGTGCGGCACCTGCCACGAGCACCTCTACGCCACGTACTTCGAGACCTATCACGGCAAGGTCACGCAGTTGGGCTTCACCCTCGCCGCTATGTGCAGCGACTGTCACACGGCGCACAATATGCGGTCGGCTTCTGACCCTCAGTCCACCGTCTTCCCAGCGAACGTCGTCGAGACGTGTTCGGGGTGTCACGCCGCGGCCAACACGAACTTCGCCCGGTACCAAGTACACGCTGACCCCAGAGATCGGAGAGAGTCCGGAATCCTCTACTGGGCCTGGCTGGGCATGACGAGCCTTCTGATCGGCGTGATGTCATTTTTCGGCCTCCATACCCTGCTCTGGCTGGTACGGCTCATGCTCGATCACCGTCGCGGTGCCGGTCGTCCTCCGCCGGCTCCGGAGACGAGTGCATGACGCGCGCGCTGAGCGCAGCCGACCGAGGCGAGCGCCCCTACCTGTGGCGGTTCACTCCGCTCCAACGCACGCTGCACGTCTTCGTGATCGTGTCGTTCTTCGGGTTGGTCCTCACGGGTCTGCCGCTGCACTTCGCTCACGCCGCGTGGGCTCGGACGCTCGTCCGGGCGCTGGGCGGGCTGCAAACGGCTGGCTTCATTCATCGCCTGTGCGCAATCATTACCTTCGGGTACTTCTTCACACACGTGGGCACCCTGCTCTATCGGTTGCGCAGGCGCGAACAGCGGAAGAAGATGCTGTGGGGGCCCGACTCGATGGTGCCCCAACCGAAGGACATCCGGGACGTCGTGCAGATGTTCGAGTGGTTCCTGGGACGGGGGCCGCGGCCACGGTTCGAACGGTTCAGCTATATGGAGAAGTTCGACTATTGGGCGGTCTTCTGGGGCGTGGCCATCCTCGGCTCGTCTGGCCTCCTCCTTTGGTTCCCCGAGTTTTTCGCGAGATTCGTCCCGGGCTGGGCGTTCAACATCGCCACGATCGTGCATGGCGACGAAGCCCTCCTCGCCATGAGCTTCATATTCACGATCCACTTCTTCAACGTCCACCTCCGCCCGGAGAAGTTCCCGATCGACCTGGTGATCTTCACGGGCCGCGCCACTCGCGGGTACATGCGGGAGGAACACCCGCTCGAATACGAGCGCGTGACCGAGGACGGTACCATGGAACAACTCGTGGCGCCTCCCGTCTCTCGCACGGCCTACGTATGGTCAACCGTGTTGGGGTTCGCTTCTCTCGGCCTCGGGGTCTTCGTCATCACGCTCGTGCTCTGGGCACTTCTGAAATGAGACACCTCAGGCTACTCACGCTCGCCGCGCTGTCGCTCGTCGGATTGAGCGGACCACTCGAGGCGCAAGCGTACAGAGTGCGTCTCGACGTGCGGGGACAGTCGGTCGGGTACCGAGGGATCGCTCGAGATTCGATCGCCGCGACTGCCGTGGTGACCGGCTCGTCCGGTGGGCTCGAGACGCCGGACGGCTTCGCGGCCGCCTGCAGCCCCGGTTCGGAATACTGCTCCTTCTACCGGCCGGGGCCCAAGGTCGACGCCGGAGCGCTCACGACCACCGCCGACGTCACCGTCTGGGGGCTCGGCGTGGAGGGACTGTCCCTTCATGCGACGGCACGCCTGGGCGTGGGGCTTGGCGGTTCGAATGCCTGGCCGGGGACCGATCCGGCACTTCAGCTCTTCGAGGGGTACGCGCAGTACGTGCGTCGCGCGGTCACCGCTCGCTTGGGCCGACAGTTCGTCACTTCGCGCCTCGGGTACTCCGGCTTCGATGGCGGGCGGGTGAGCTGGAAGAGCCACGATCTCGGCCTCGATGCGGCGGCCTATGGGGGGTGGAGTCTGGCGCGCGCAGCGTCCGTTCCCATTACGAGCCCGTCGCTCAACCCGCTCAGCGAGTACCAGCCGCGACAGCGCTTCGTACTCGCCGGGGCCGCAGCGGGTTGGCGGTGGTACCCAATCGACCTGCGCATCCGGTACGAGCGCGAGATCGATCCCTCGGTCGATCGCCTGGTTGGGGAGCGCGTCGGCGGTGACGCCGTCATCAATGGACCATACGGCCTTTCGCTCGTGGCGGGCGGCGACTTCGACCTGGTCTCCGGCCTCTGGGGCAACGCGGAGGGCACACTCGGCTATGCAGCGGGTCGTCTCGCAGTCCGCGTCGGAGCACGACAGTACCGGCCCTACTTCCCCCTCTGGACGATCTGGGGCGCATTCAGTCCGGTTCCCTACTCGGCGACGTTCGGCAGCGTCTCGCTGGGCCCGTTCGATGGCCTGAGTCTCCGCGCCTCCGGGGAGCAGTACTGGTATGACGACGCGGAAGCCGACGTCCCACTCGCCAACGTCGAGACGTCCGGATGGCGGTGGAACGGGGACGGCAGTTTGACGTACGGTTCCTGGCTATTCCGACTCGGCTACCAACGCGATGAGGGCCCGGGCGGGAAGTCGAACGGGTGGGAGGGGAGCGTGGGCTTCGCCCCTACGCCCGCCCTCACGGTGACCGCGCGGGGAGGAAATCTCTTCCGCGCCCTCGAGTTCCGCTACAGTGACTCGGACCTGTGGTTCGTGGGCCTCGAAGGCGTCTACCGCCTGTCTGACATCCTGCGTGCAAACGTCGGTATCGTTCGGTACGACGAATGGCGCGCTCGCCCCGATGCGGGGGCGTTCGCCTGGGATCAGCTTCGCCTCGTCGCAGGACTCTCGTTCGTCTTCGGCACGCCCGCGGACCGTGGCGTGGTGCCGGAGGTGATCCGCCGCATGCCGGAGGCGAGTGTACGATGAGCATGGTACGTCTCGTTACGGGCGCAGTGGTCGTGGCCTTGGCAGCCGCCACCGGGGCTTCGGCACAGGAGGTACCCCGTGTGGTCCCCTTCGACCATGCGCGGCACGAGGGCCTCTTCCCCACCTGCACCGGTTGTCATCCGGGCGCTACGCAGCCCGGTGAGCCCATGTGGCCCGAGGTCGACTCGTGCATCACGTGTCACGATGGCGACGTGCGCTCGCTCGCCAATTGGAGCCGACCTGATCCCGTGCGAGAGAATCTGCGTTTCACGCACGACGATCACGCACGTGCCGCTCTCGAACGTCAGGCACAGGCCGGGGAGCCGGAGCCTCCGACCTGCGACGCGTGCCACAATCTTCCAGACGCAGCGCGGATGGACGTGCAACGACACGTTCTACAGGGATGTCTGGATTGCCACGGCATCCAGGCATCGCACCAAGCGGCACCAGATACGGCTTGCGCGACCTGCCACGTACCGCTCGTCGAGGCGCGGTCGCTCACTGCTCAGGACCTCGCGGCGTTTGAAGCTCCACCATCCCACGACGACCCGAATTGGGGAGCCCCCGGGGGCCATGGCTCAGCGGCTGAGCCCGAGTCGTCTCCGGAAGGCTTTCCCGCGGGCATCGGCGCGAGCTGCGCCGTCTGCCACGCGCAGGAGCTCTGCGCGTCCTGTCACGTGAACGCGCCCGAGCAGCCGGTCATCCAGGCGCTGCCGCCCGATCCTCGCGTCGCCTCGATGATCGACCCCGAGGAGTACCGAATCGCGGCTCCGTCATCGCACGGAGCTGCCGATTTCCAGGCGACCCACGGCACACAGGCCACCGACTCTCCCACCGATTGCAGCACGTGCCACACGCGCGAGAGCTGCAGCACGTGCCATCTCGCCGTGCCTGAAGCCGCGACGAAGCTGCCGCCTGCCGGCCAAGGCCGGGCGCCCGGAGCAGAGACCGCTCGCGCGATTCCACTCAGTCATCGTGCTGGCTTCACGCAGCGTCACGGCGAGCCCGCTTCGGCGACGACCGCCACGTGTGCGGCCTGTCACGTCCGCAGTCAGTGCCTCGACTGCCACCGGCCCGATGCGGCCGCCGGCCCTCGCGGCTACCACGCCGACGGTTTTCTCCAGGCGCACCCAACCGAGGCGTACACGCGCGAGTCGACATGCAGCGATTGCCACAATGCTTCCGCCTTTTGCGTGAGCTGCCACGTGCAGGCTGGACTCGTGGCGAAGGGCCCGCTCACGCAAAGCGGGTATCATGATGGCCGGCAGTTCTTCCTCGCCGGGCATGGCGTAGCAGCGCGGCAGAGTCTCGAGTCGTGCGTCGCGTGTCACACTGAGAACGACTGCCTGCTTTGTCACTCGGCGGTCTCCGGCCGGCGCTTCAACCCGCACGGCCCGGGATTCGACGCTGAGCGACTTCGAAAGAAGAACCCGCAGATGTGCACCGTATGCCACGGGCCGGCGGTGCCGGGATCGTGAGGTGAGGGTCATCGTGCGCATGAGAACCGCGTTATGCACGCTGGGTGTACCGCTCATTGCGGCGGCAATCGCCAGTGGGTGCATCGACACCAAGACGGAAATCGTCTTCCGCGACGTGTTCAACCCACCCGCGGACACTGCGTCCGGGTTTCTGGGTTACTACACCGTGGCAGAGCGTCAAACGACCTGCGGAAACTGCCACGTCGGCCAGAACGCCGACTGGCAGTCGACCTCGCACGGGGCAGCCTTTGCGACGCTCGAGAGCTCGGGTGGCGCGCAAGATTTCTGCTACGGCTGCCACACGGTAAGCGAGCGGGGGAACCCGGCGTCGACAGCTGGCCGACCAGCCGGTTGGAACGCGATCCAGCACGCCTCGTATCAGGACGTCCAGTGCGAGAGCTGTCACGGACCCGGAATCTCACACCTGAAGGCGCCCGATCTGGCGCGGCCGCTTGCGCATATCGCCGTGCTCGGCAACGAATCGGCCAGCTGCGCCTCGTGCCACGAAGGATCGCACCACCCCTACGTCGAGGAGTGGGGCGCATCGCGCCATGCCCGCGCGAACGAATTCGTCATCGAGCGCTACGCGGCCGATCCCGTGACCTTCGGATCGTGCCTGAGCTGTCACGAGGGCCGCTCGGCACTACGGGCCCTCGGCGTGAGCTCGAACTACGTCGAACGTGATGAAGCGATCACTCCAACGACCGCGCTGGGGCATACCTGCGCCGTCTGTCACGACCCGCATTCCACCGAGAATGACGGACAGCTGCGGCGGCCAGTGGAGGAGCGTGATCCGTCGATCAACCTGTGCATGACGTGCCACAACAGACGCTCGGAGCCGTCGCTGACCAGCGCAGCCGGACCGCACGCGCCCCAAGGCGCGATGATTCTAGGGACGGCGGGCTACCGCCCGGCGGGGTTCGGGTACGACACCGTGCTCATCATCTCGTCGCACGGATCGGCGGCGAACGTACGGCTGTGCGCCGGGTGTCACGTGAACCGCACGACGGTGACCGACGAGGTGAGCGGTGATTTCGTTTTCGAGTCCGTCGGCCATCTCTTCCGGCCGATCCCCTGCCTCGAGAATGGCATTCCAGTGCCCGGGAATGACTGTGACAACTACGAGCCAGCCAACGCAGGAACCGTCCGCTCGTACGCCTCGTGTGCGCAGGCCAACTGTCACGCCGACCAGACCAACGCCGCACAGCGGCTCGGCGTCACTCGCGTGCGTATCGAAGCACTTGCGGTCGTGCTCTGGGAGGACTTGAACGGCGATCAGCAACTCGATCCCGATCCGGTCGACCGAGGCTACCTCCCGACCGTGCTGGCGATGCAACCGGGCGAGTTCGACCCGACCGACAACCGCATCAGCCCGGCTGAAGGAGGGTTGTTCAACACCCAGCTCACCGCCGAGGATCGCGCGTCCAACGGAGATCGCTCGAGGGGCGTGCACAACCCGTTCCTGGCCGAGGCGCTTCTCCGCGCGAACATCCTGGAGATGCAGGCCACCTATCCGTTCCTCCCGGCGCCTCCACCGGCCCTCTTTTCAGGGGGTAGCCGGTAAGTCCGCAGCGGAGGGGGTAGCCGGTAAGTCCGCAGCGGCCTGCGCTGCGGCAGGGTCGGCCGTGTAGCCGAGGATCGTGAGCGCGATTATGTAGATGAGCGCGCCGAGCGACAGGAGGGTCCACGCCCGACTGTGGCGCCGGTTTTGACCGCGATCAAGGAACGGTATCAAAAACAGCACGACACCCGCTACGCCGAACGCCGCGATCCCGACCATCTCACCCTCGAGCCCCAGGATGTGGCTCGGAAGAAGCTTCAGTGTGTGAAACATGAACATGAAGTACCACTCCGGCTTGATGCCGGCCGGGGCGGGTGCGAACGAATCAGCCTTCTCGCCCAGATGGGCGGGAATGAGCGCCGCGAGCGCTGCCAGGGTCGCCAACGCCACCAGCCACCCGACGAGATCTCGCAGCAGAAAGTTGGGCACGAACTTGATCGTGCCCCGAGCGCCTCCGCGCTCTTCGATGCTCGGCGGCACGCTCATACCGTGCTTCTGCACGAGCAGCACGTGCAACATGATCAGCAGAAAACTGAGGCCCGGTAGGATCGAGACGTGGAGTGCGTAAAAGCGCGTGAGTGTCGCTCCGGTGACCTCCTCACCCCCCCGCAGCAGCTCGCGGACGAACTGCCCCACCACGGGTATGACGCCCGGAATCTCCGTACCGACGCGGGTGGCAAAGAATGCCAGCTCGTTCCAGGGAAGCAGGTATCCAGTAAAGCCTAGGCCCAGGGCCAATGCGAACAGGAGCGCTCCGCTCAGCCAGGTCAGCTCCCGCGGAGCCCGGTAGGCCTTGAGGAACAACACGCTGAACATGTGGATGAACAGCGTGAAGATCATCAGGTTCGCGCCCCAGCCATGGATCGAGCGGATCAGCCATCCAAACTTCACTTCGGCCATGAGGAACTGCACCGACTCGTAGGCTTCCTCGGCACTCGGGCGGTAGTAGAACAGGAGGAGAATGCCCGTCGCAACCTGGAGAAAGAAGAGAAAGAGGACCATCCCACCCACGTAGTACCAGATGGTATGGCGGTGGACTGGCACTTCCTTCTTTCGAATGAACGGTAGGAGCGCGCTGGCCCCAACCCGATGATCGAGCCATTGGAGCAGCCGCCCGACACGGGTCCCAGAGGCGCCGGCGGGCTGATCGCCGCGCTCTGCTCGCCCGGTGGGCGGACCCATGCCCTCACGCTTCTGCACGGCTCAACTCCGCTTGCTCACGACGATCTGGTCGCCACGAATCCCGACGTCGTAGACGGGCAGCGGGTCGGGCGGCGGGCCGGAGACGTTGCGCCCACTCAGATCGAAGAAGCCGTTGTGACACGCGCACCAGATTTCGCTGAGATCGTCACGGTACTGCACGATGCAGTCGAGGTGCGTACAGCGTGCGGAGAACGCTCGGAACTCCCCGGAGGACGTCCGGATCAGGAGGCCCGGTTGGTTGCCGAACCTGAAAATGCGGCCACTATTCCGCGCCATATCGTCCACCGTGAACGGTAACGTGACTGACGAGACGGACGCCTCTCGGAGCTTGGGTGGAATGAGATAGCGAAGCACAGGATAGAAGACCGCCGCCAGCAGGCCTCCTCCACCCGTGCCCAACAACCAGGCAGCCAGACTTCGGCGCGATACGCCTGTGTCTCGCTGTCTGCTCTCGATCGGATCGCTCATCCACCGCTCCCTGACTGGAATCCACTCCCATCGCGGGCCCGTCTCTCCAGCTCGCGAATCTTGAGTAGCAGCCCCGCGATCACGAGCAGGATCAATCCTACAGACACCACCAAGCCCTGGCGCCTGAACAGGTGTTCCGCGAGTGCCTCTTCACCGCGGACGTGAGCTTGTTGTGTGACGGCAATCCCCGCCAGCACCACGGCCCTCACAGAATCCGTCGTGAACGAGTGAATCGCCGTGCGAGCCCGGACGAGGGCATTTGTGACCTCTTCGAGCTCGAACTGTGCCTCGCTCACCTCCATCCCGAGGTTTCCTGCTTCGAGCAGGATAGTGTCGGCGTGCAATCGGGCCTCCTGAAGTGAGTCCACGAGCCTCTGCATGCCAGCGAAGATCGTCAGAACCTCTTCGTCGCCCTCATGGCACTGCATGCACACACTCTCACCCACCGCGAACAGCATCTCATCGCGAGATCTCTTGATCGCGTGATTCTCGTGACAGGTCGCGCACCCAGGGAGCCCCGCCTCGGCGAAGTACTCGTCGTGCGAGCTGCCAGTGAAGAACGTCATCATGACACCGTGGCACTGTCCGCACACGTTGGGCACCGACGAGACGCCCGGAGGTGCCGCCCCGTGGTTACCATGGCAGTCGTTGCAGGTTGGCGCCGAGAGATCGCCCTCCTCGGTCATCCACGTCCAATGAATGCTCTGCTCGAACTTCTCCTGCTGGTCGATCGGTATGTCGTAGGGCTGCATGTGCGACGCGTCGCTGTGGCACGAGCCGCAGGTCTCGGCGATCTTGAGTGGATGAATGCTCGACTCGGGATCCGAGATCGGGCGGACTTGGTGCGCGGGGTGACAGCTCGTGCAGACCGCTACGCTCTGATCGTTGTCCCTCGCAAGTCGCTGTCCGTGCACGGAGGTGGCGTACTCCGCTACCTGATCCACCCGGCGGGCGGGATCGTACTGTCGCATGAAGGCCCCATCCGAGTGGCATTGCCCGCAGAGTGCTGCAATCGCCTGATGCGTCGGCTTGCCGAGAAACCCGCTGCCCTGCTGCGGCCCCGAGGCCGCTCCATGGCAATCCAGGCATCCGAACCCCAGGGCATAGTGCACGTCCTCTTCGAGGTCCGAAACCGGTTGCACGAGCCGCTCTTCATCGAGGCCAAGATGGCAGTCGACGCACACCGCGTCGGTGGGCGCGGCCTGGGCCACGAGCCCCGGCGCAAAGCGCAATGCGGCGACGGCGAAGGCGAGCAGCACCAACGGGAAACCGCGACCCACGGCCCCGCCCCGCGCCAACAACATCCAACCCGTGCTCATTGGCCGCGTCCCGGGCTGGGGGAGGCGCCACGCCACGTCTCGGGAATCGCGTGACAGGTGGCACACTCCCGGGGAGCTTCGTGCTCCTCTAACTCCTGGTGGC
>JBDHCY010000092.1:0-14908 GCA_039591795.1 Gemmatimonadota bacterium
GCGCCGCCACTTCCGCCAACCGACCGGCGGCCTCGCGGACTTCACCGCTGGCCTCGAATGACTCGGCGACATCGCCCTGGGTTGCGAAGGCGGTGCGAAAGCCCGGCGTCTGCCATTGCTGTTCCTTCAGGAAGCTGATGCCGCCGCCGACGTCGGCCGCGGGCTCTGGAGTGTCGTCAATCCCCGCATAGACCTGGAGGCCAGTGACGCGAACGGCGTCCCGGATCTGAGGGCTCTCGATCTGGATGGTGAGGTCGTACGTGCCCGACCGCGTGAACGCAGGCGCAGGGCCGTAGATCCCGGGAGACCGTGGCTCGTCCAGTGTGAGCACGACAGGCTCCCCGCCGTCGTTGGGTTGGAAGCGGTACGTGACCCGGCCCGCACGGAGCGGCTCGAAATTTGTGAGATCGGTCAAGTGAACAGCGAAGGTCTCGGGTCGCCCGACGATCAGCGGTGGGTACTCCATGAACAGCTCAGTCGAGTCGGTCCACACTGTCACGGCACCGCCCCCGCCGAGCACGGTTTCCTCGTCGGGGCTCGGTGCGGCGCAGCCAACGGCAGCGACCAACACCAACGCCGCGACCGATACGGGCAATCGGATGAGAGCGCGGTGCATCGACATCAGCGCACCTCTTCGGTCGACAAGCTGTCGAGCGGCGCTCCGACGGTGCGCTCAAGGTCGTAGTAACCCACCCACAGGTCGGCGATGGCTTCAGTCGCCATGACGTGCGCGGTCCGGAAGGCGTCGACTGCGTCGAACAGCTCTACGAGGGTCATCTCACCTTCCTCATACGCGACGCGCGCGATGCGCAGCAACGCGTCGGTGTCGCCGACGAGGTCGGTCCGCATCAGGTCGACACGCTCGCGCGCCGCGACGTACGCGTTGTGCACCAGCTGCACCTCGTTGTACACCTGCCGTGCGAGGAGCAGCTGCCGGGCTTCGGCACTGCGGACGGCAGCCTCGCCAGCGGCGACCGCGGCGCCGTTGCCGTCGAAGAGCGGAAGGCGCAACCCCAGCCCCAAAAAGACGCCGGAGAGGCCGTCGGACTGGTCTTTGTACGCGGCGGTCAGTGTTGGCACCGGCAGTCGCATGGCGCGGGCAGCGCTCCGGGTGCCCTCAGCTGCCGCGGTCCAGCTTGCGGCACCGACCAGCTCTGCTCGACTGACCTGGGCCACGTACGCCACGTCTGCCAACACGATGTCGCGAGGCTCCCCCTCCGGTAGGCCCACTGGGGCCAACTCCCGCACACTGTCGGGCATGATCAGCGACGCGAGGTTTCGGCGCGATGCGCGGAGCGCGAGCGCAGCGGCTGCGAGGTCGATCTCGTAGCGAGCCAGCTCGACCCGCAAGCGTCGCAGCTCGTACTCCGAAAGGTCGCCGCTGGCCACCCGGGCGGACGCCTGGCCCTCCGCGTGGCGCACGAGGGTGGTTGCCTCTTCCAACGCTTCGCGCGCGCGTTCGGTGGCGGCCGCCTCGATGAAGGCGCGCTTCACGTCAAACGCCAAGCGCACACTGTCCGCCGCGACGCGCGCTCCAACGGCATCCGCCAAGCGCAATGCCGCCGTGCGGCGCGCCCTCGCCAACCAAGGCCACTCGAATTCCTGGCTCAGGTTGAAGTACGTCTCCGAGTAGTCGCCGGCACCGCCGTCCAGTGTCTCATGCGTCACGGACACGGTAGGGTTGGGGTAGGCGGATGATTGGCGGGCGAGGCCGGCCGCTTCCTGTGCGTCGGCACGCGCGATGCGAAGTTGCAGGTTGTGTTGCGCGAACAGGCGCATCGCCTCTTCCAGCGTCACCCGTCCGACGGTCTCTTGGGCCCGCGCGAGGCGAGCCGGAATCAGGCCCGTCAGCGCGGCAATGGCCATGGCGAGCACAGCTCGTTGCTGCACGTGTTCCTCCCAATCCAATGCTGCGTCGCCCGGCCGAGCGGGTGACGCCGAGTTCGAATGCGTGTTGGAGCGCGCGACCGTGTTTCAGCGGCCGACGCTGGCTGCTACGTGAGAACGGGAGGAGCCCGGGGTCGTGCGCGGGGATTCGGAGGGTGGGAAGGTGGTTCCTTGGTGGCATCTTTGGGTGGGTCAGTCCGGGAACACGCCGCGGTCAGACAGAGGCGTATGGCCGGCGCGGGACGGAGAACGATCTTGCCGCCGGCGGCCCTATCGTCCGTGTCGCGGATGAGGATGCCATCGTGTCCGCCGTGCCCGTGGTCGATATGAGGCTCCTCCGCCGTGTGGTCTGCATGAGAATGCAGCGGGATCGGGCTCGTTGCGGCGAGCAGGACGAATGCCACGAAGAGACTGGCGAGACGGCGGAGGATGGGCGAGCGCATTGCCGCGAGCGTAACCGTCAGGGAGAAGATGTCAAGCGGAAGACGCCCTCAGACATCGACGAGCGAAGCGGGGTGGTATCGTGCGCCCGTCCTCACAGCCGGTTCGTCGCGTACGCATGTGAACGCGCGATGATCGTCTCGACCACTGCCAGATCTGCGTCGTTCCGCGGGGCATAGACCATAATCGTGCCCGGGGGCAGCACACCGAGATCCACGAGAAAATGGTTCTCGCCCCAGCCCTGCTGAATTGCTTCCTCGGCGTCGGGCGGCATGAGGTTCAGGTGCAGGCTCCCAGGGTAGGGCATCGGATGGATGTGAGCGAACTCCCGACCGACCATGAATGCGCGCTCGTTTGCCTCGACGTCCGGGCTCACGAGCAAGGCACGGGCCCCGGGCACCGAGACACCGCTGGGCGCCTCGACGACATCCGGCAGCGCAAAAGCCCATTCGGCAAGTTGCTCGTAGATCTCAGGGCTCGAGTTTTGTTCGAGCTGCGTGTGCGGGGTGCGTTGCGTGGTTCGGGGGCGAGTCCCCTCCCGCTGCGGTAGCGCAAAGCCGCTCATGCCTGGCTATCTCCCAGTCCCGATAGTGCCAGGGGGCTCCACCCGCCACCACCACTGCGTCGGAAGCGCCTGTTGGCGCGGCCAGGTTTCACTCAGCGTCGCTGCCTCGTACAGCCGCCCGTTCTTCATGACGTACCGGATCGAGGTGGTGTGCTTGAGATCGTCCAGCGGGTTGGCGTCGAGCACCTGGAGGTCGGCCAGCTTTCCGACGTCGAGCGAGCCGATGTCGCCGGCGAGCCCGATCGCGTCGGCGCTATGCAAGGTCGCCGCCCGGAGTGCGTCGTGATTGCTCATCCCACCCGCCGCCATCATCCACAACTCCCAGTGCGTCCCGAGGCCCTGCACTTCGCCGTGCGAGCCCAGGCCGACGCGAGCCCCAGCCTCCACGAGCTTCGTGAGCTGCCGTGCGTGGAGGGGGTGGACGTACTCATCGTCTCGATAGAACTGCGTCCGTTTCCATTTGTCGAGCTCGTCGTGCGGCGTGAAGAATCTGAGTCGCTCGTTTTCGTCCACGTTGTAGTGAGTCAGATAGTACTGGCGTCCCGACGGACCGCCGTACGCGACGATCAGCGTCGGCGTGTACGTAAGACCGCTGACCGTGGCGAGCTGCACTACGTCATCGTAGAGCGGTGCAATCGGCAGGGCGTGTTCGAGACCGGCATAGCCATCTTGCATGAGCGTCAGGTTCATCGTGAAATTGGACCCGCCCTCGGTCGTCGGCGTGAGGCCGAGCTCCTGCGCGGCCATGATCACCCACTGTCGCACCTTGCGGTCGCCGGCCAGGTACTGCTTGATGGTCTGCGTGTTGAAGTGATCGGCGTAGCGACGCAAGACGTCTCGCGCGTCATCGAGACTCTTGATGTTGTCCGCGGAAAACACCCCTGGCCCGGTTGAGTAGAGCCTTGGCCCGATCAATTCTCCGATCTCCATCAGGTCGCTGTAGGCCAAGACGTCCTCGGACGACGTCTGTGGATCGCGCTGGGTCGTGACACCGTAGGCGAGCTGCGCCAGGAATTGCGAGACCTGCGCGCGATGGACACCCCAGGCCACCCAGGTGTGGGCGTGGATGTCCACCAAGCCCGGTAGAATCGTCTTGCCCGACAGGTCCAACACCTCGGCGTCGGCCGGGAACGAGACGGTGCCTTGCGGCCCCAACCCCACGATCCGGTTGTCTCGCACCACGAGATCGCCCGCGGGGATGACCTCATCTCCCCGCATCGTGATGAGACGCGCGCCGCTGAAGACGATCGTGCCGCGGGGCCTGTCCTTGGGCACCGTGATCTCGATGTCCACGCGCTGCGACTCGTACGCAGTGCCCGGGCTGTCGGGTTCGGCAGCCTCGACGGAGTCTTCTTGCTCGCCGCTCCGCGCGGCTTTGTCCCGAGCCTGGACGACGGAGTCGCGGACCAGCGAGTCGGCGAGAGCCAGATCGTACTGAAAGAGGCTTCGGCCGATGGAGTAGTAGGCGACGCGCCCATCGTTCCGCCAACCGATGAAATCCCCACCAACCTTGGTCAGCCGCCGAGTCGGAACCGCTGACGACGACGTCACCGACACCGTCGGCGGCTCGCCGCCCACGGGCGGCACTGTGATCATGTAGACGTTTCTACTTGCCCGAACCAGCGCTCGTCCGCCATCTGGCGAGAGAACGACCTCGTCCGGTGGCGGCGGGCTGCTCCCTGGCCGGCGACTTGGAGACGGGGGGCCGGTCACCTTGACGATCGTCTTGATGTCGGTGCCGTCATAGCGCATTGAAAGGAGTCCCTCAGACCTCGCCCACACGTAGACCCGACTCGAATCGGGCCCGATATGGGGAGCGTTGCGTCCCTGCTGGGTGGCCCCGGCCCCAACCCAGGTGATTCGCTGCGGCCGGCCGCCGTCAGCCGGTAGCCACACGTACTCGAGCTCCGCCGCGCCGCTGTGCCGGCCGAAGTCCTCGAGGGTCCGCATGCGATGCATCTTGGAGCCGCGGACGCCTAGGAGCCTCGTCCCGTCGCGGGAATAGCTCAGCTTGTCGTAGAACGCCGATGTCGGCGTGAGGCGCTCCGGCCGTTCCCTTCCGTTCGTCCGGACGCGGTAAACGTCACCGCCCGCGGAGTCGTTCCAGGTGACGTACGCAATGAACCGGCCGTCCGGAGACCAGACAGGTGCGTGCTCGACGTCGGTTGATGAGGTGAGCCTCGTGGCGTTGCGGATGGTTGGATGAGTCGAATCAACTCCCGCGCGCGCGTCGCGGCCCCCGGGAAGATCGGCGAGCCAGAGCCTGTCGAGGGCGGCGAACACCACCTGGCGGCCATCGGGTGAGGGCCTCGCCCCGCGGATCTGCGAGACGGTCAGGATCGAGTCGTTGATGGGGTAGTCGAATTTGGCGAGTGGGCCGAGCTCCTGCTCGACCATCGCGGAGAACGGGATGACCGTCGCCACGCCGGACGGGACTTCGACACGCATGATCTTCCCGCCGAAGCTCGTGATCAACGCCCGCGAATCTGGAGTGAACGCCGAGCCGGGGTAGACATCACGGTCGCGAGATCCACCGCCCTGGTGGTCGTCGCGCTGGACGTCCATGGTCAACCAGCGCTCCTCCCCGGTCGTGAGGTCCAGCAGCTTGAGCGCCTCGCGTGCGTCATGCCGCGTAGCGTAGACCAGCCATCGTCCGTCGGGGCTCGGCACAGGACGAAAGGCCCCTTCGAGCTCATGGGTCCGCACATGCACTCGTCCCGTCTCGCGGTCGAGCCGTCCGATCTGGTACGACCCTACCAAACGAGCCGAGCTGCGCGGGTTGTGCAGTGCCTCGACCTTCTCTTCCCAGGGCTCGTCGAGGTCCGTTGCGAAACCGCCACCGAGGTCGCCCCGCAAGTTCACCCAGAGGTAGCGCGGATCGGGTGCGAAGGCGGGACCGAGATGCGAGGGCGGCGTCGCAGCGCCATCACTTCGGTGGCCGGTCACTTGGACACCGGAGCCGCCGTCTTTGTGATAGAGCCAGAGCTGGGAGCCCTTGCCGGCGATCACGTAGTCGCCGTCCGGCGTCCACACGGGTGACATGTAGCTCTCGCGCTCGCTCGTGGTGAGCGCTCGGGGATCGCTGCCGTCGGCGTCGCTGATCCAGAGGTTCTCCGATCCGCTTCGGTCGCTCACGAACACGAGCGTCGTGCCGTCGGGAGAGTAGCGCGGTTGCATGTCGTACGCCTGGCCGCTGGTCACCCGGGCTGCCTCACCGCCCTCGATTGGAAGAGTGTACAGGTCGCCAAGCAGCTCGAATACGATGGTCCGACCGTCGGGCGAGATGTCGAGGGAGATCCAGGTGCCCTCGTCCGTCGTGAACTCCAACGTTCTGGTGGTGATCAGAGGCAGTGACTTCGACTTCTTGGCTTCCGCCGCAGCGCTGTCGTTCTCGGCGGCCGTTTGGGCCAGTGCGGCTGGGACGAGGATCGGCAGAAGAGCGATTGACAGGAGGAATCGGTATCGGGGCATCGTAGCACTCTTTCAGCTGGGAGTGGGCCGGGGTTGCCGAGACCCCGCGCAGCCGCGCTTTCGCAGCGGATCGATCGATCACTGACGCTGCACGCGAGGAGTCCGGCAGAGTCGGTCGCCGCGGCTGTCCAGGTCGGTAACCTGAGCGTGCCGATAACGAAGCGCCAGAGTGGCCACCTTGGCTATCGCTGGTCGCGTCGTTCCCGTGATTCTCATCGAGGCAACGCCCCGAACCTACCTCGCCTCACCGTCCGGGAACACCTACCTTTCCAAACATGAGCGATCGCGAACGCCTCACCGAGGCTCTCGCGGGTCGTTACACGATCGAGGGTGAGATCGGGGCTGGGGGTGATCTGGCGCCGCAGGTCGCGGCACCCACACTCGTGCTGCACTCCAACGATGACGCGCGCGTTCCCTTCAAGGAGGGACGTCGGCTCGCCAGCATGATTCCGGGGGCGCGTTTCGTGCCCCTCGAGAGCAAGAACCACATCCCCCTGGAGGGCGAACCGGCGTGGTCGCAGTTCGTCGAGGCGGTGCGCGACTTCCTGGAGTCGGGCCCGGGGTCCGACTGAGGCTCCAGGGTCGCCGAGGGCCAGTCGAGAACCTTGGTTGTCTCGGTGTGGAACTCTCTGGGACCACACGTGTTATCGGCAACGGGACGGCGGAGGCGCCGGCAGGCGTAACCCGCCCCGGCGGTGCACCGGAGAGCCCGGATTCCAGCGAAACCAGACGTTTATGGCTCTCGTAGAGTCTAACTTCGGAGAGCCAGTGTCCGTCATCACGATTCCATGAAACGAGGTCCAGCATGAGCAGGTGCCGTTGGATGATCGCCATGATCGTCCTCGCCGGCGCGCCGCTCCAGGCCCAGCAGTTCGGGTCGTACGCGGCGATTCAGAACGGCGAGATCATGATCAGCGAGCCGGTGAATCGCGAAGATCCCGCCGTCATCTACATCTACCGTCGGGGTGCGGGCGGATGGGAGGAGGCAGGGACCCTGATGGCTCCGGAGCACGAGGGTGGCGACTACTTCGGCCGGTTCATTGCCCTCGACGACCGGTCGCTCGTCATTGGCGGCACGCTGCTCGACGAAAGCACCGGCGCCGTCTGGGTCTACCGGAAGAACGGCGATCAGTGGCAGCTCGACGAGCGGCTGCGGCCCGATGACGTCGTGACGGGCGAAGCGTTCGGTCGGTTCGGGATCCTCCACGGCGACCTCCTATTCGTGTCCGCTCTGGGGCACAACGAAGGGCGCGGGGCAGTGTGGGTGTACCAGCGCGATGCCAGCGGCGCCTGGAGCGTCGAGGCGAAACTGGAGCCCGAAGGGGCCTCGCCGCAGGAGTTCTTCGGCTGGTCGCTCGCGTTCGACGGCGAGCGCCTGCTCACCGGTGCCATCCAGGCCAGCCAGGAGCTGCAGCAGCGCGGCGCCGCCTACGTCTTCCGCCGCAACGCGCCGGGCAATTGGACACAAGAAAAGCGATTCGTGCTCGACGAGCCGAGCCAGGGGGACGCCTTCGGCTCCTCCGTCGCCTGGGTCGGCGGCCGCGCACTCATCGGCGCGCCAGGACGTGACGGCGGCATCGGTGCGGTCTACACCTACGAGCAGCGCGCTGGAGAGTGGGTGGAGAGCGTCACCCTGAGCACACCCGAACGGGTCTCGGGCGCTCGGTTCGGCAGCGCCCTGACGATTCACGAGAGTGAGTTGTGGGTCGGCGCGCCCGGCGCCGACGCAGTGGGCCGAGTCTACCGCATGGCGGTCGACGCGGAGACCGGCGCCTTCGGTGACGTCGACGAGATCGCCGGACTCGAAGGCGACGTCGGGGACGGATTCGGCAGCACGATCACAGTCAGCGGGAATCTCGCCGTGGTCGGAGCCATCAACGACGACTACGGCCTGGGATCCGCCGTCATCCTGGAACGCGACGGTGGCGCGTGGAACCCGATCACGAAGGCGCTCGGCCCCGACCCCAAGGGGCTCGATCCCATCATCGCTGGTGAAGTCAAATGTGCGGGAGGACAGGCCGACCAGTTTACCTGCCGGCAGGTCGATCTCCTGTCGTTCCTGCCCGTGCAGGCGATCGGCGGCGGGCGGGGTGCGCAGACGAACGACGTCTGGGGGTGGACCGACCCGCAGTCAGGCAACGAGTATGCGATCGTCGGCCGTACGGACGGCACGGCGTTCGTCGACGTCACCGATCCAATGAATCCTGTTTATGTCGGGAACCTGCCGAAGACAGCGGGCTCGCGCGGGAATGCGTGGCGCGACATCAAAGTGCACGCCAACCACGCCTTCATCGTGGCGGACGGTGCGGGGCAACACGGGATGCAGGTCTTCGACCTCACACGGCTCCGCGGTGTGCAGAACCCGCCTGTCTCCTTCGATGAAGACGCGCTGTACGACGGCATCGCCTCGGCTCACAACATCGTCATCAACGAGGAGTCTGCGTACGCGTATGCGGTCGGTTCGAACAGCGGTGGCGAGACCTGCGGGGGCGGCCTCCACATGATCGACATTCACGAGCCGACCCGGCCCACGTTCAGGGGCTGCTTCGCCGATACGACGACGGGGATGGCCGGAACGGGCTACTCGCACGATGCCATGTGCATCATCTATCACGGGCCAGACGGCGAGCACGAGGGGAAAGAGATCTGC
Organism: Gemmatimonadota bacterium; assembly: GCA_039591795.1. Lineage (GTDB taxonomy): Bacteria > Gemmatimonadota > Gemmatimonadetes > Gemmatimonadales > GWC2-71-9 > JBDHCY01. The sequence continues at coordinate 9,015 of JBDHCY010000092.1, forward strand.
TTCGGGGCGAACGAGAACGCGCTGTCGATCGTCGACATCACCGACAAGCAGAACCCCAGCCGGCTGGCGTCCGCGAACTACCCGAACGTGGCGTATGCCCATCAGGGTTGGATCACCGAAGATCACAAATACTTCTTCATGAACGACGAGGGGGACGAGTCGAACTCGGTTCGCTCAGGCCAGCCGATGGCCGGCACGCGCACCCTCATCTGGGACGTGGCCGACCTCGACGATCCCATCATGATCAAGGAGCACTTCGGCGAGGCGTTCACGATCGACCACAACCTGTACGTCAAGGGCAACCTGATGTACCAGTCGAACTACGTGAGCGGCCTCAGGATCCTCGACATCAGCGATCCGGAGAATCCAAGGGAGGTCGGGTTCCTCGACACCGTTCCATGGAGTGAGGAGGTTGGTTTCGACGGCTCGTGGAGCAACTACCCGTTCTTCGCGAGCGGCACCCTCGTGGTCACGAGCGGCAGCGAGGGGGTCTTCTTCCTCAAGTATCGGCCCGTGGAGATCGTGCCGTAATCGAAGCTACCGGTTGCGCGGCCAGGGCGCTCCTTGGTCCCTGGCCGCGACCGGTCCCATTCCCTTGTAGACGAACTTCTGCAGTCGCTTCCCCTCGTAGGTCTCCGTCGTGTAGATGTTGCCTTTGGAATCGGTCGCAATGCTGTGCACGGCGAAGAATAGTCCCGGCTGGCGCCCCCCGTCGCCGAAGCTCGTCAGGATCTCCAGTGACGCACGATCTATGACGTACACCTTCATGTTCTTGCCGTCCGCGACGTACATGAACCGCTGCTCGGGGTCCTTCGAGAAGGCGATGTCCCACGTCGAGCCATCGCCCAGTGTCAACGGGGCGATGATCTTCTCCGTCACGAACGTCCCGTCCGTTCGAAAAACCTGGATGCGATCGTTGGGACGATCGCACACGTAGACGAATCCGTCGTTCGACGGCTCCGCGCAGTGGACCGGCGTGCGGAATTGTTGCGCGGGCGGTGCGGTCGGGTCGTAGGGACCAGGGTCGGTGTCGTCGGGCGGGTTGCCGTAGGCGCCCCAGTAGCGCTTGAGCTCCCCCGTGTTCGCGTCGATCACGGCCACCCGCCGATTACGGTAGCCATCGGCCACGTAGGCTTCGTCACCGGTGGCGTCGAACGAGATCTTTGCCACTTCGCCGAAGTGCTCTCTACTGTGGCTGTCCGGATCCCGCCCGGGAATCCCAATCTGGAGTAGCAGCGTCCCGGTTCGGGTGAACTTCAGAATGTGCGAGTCGCCGTCGCCGTTCCCTCCGATCCAGACGTTGTCCCGCGGATCTATCGTGACACCGTGATTCGAAGTGGGCCATGTATATCCCTCGCCCGGCCCGCCCCAGGACCCGGCGAGATTCCCAGAGGGATCGAATTCCAAGATGTACGGCGCGGGGATGCAGCACTCACCGGTCGGCGGATCGGTGGCGGCGCCGATCTCGGTGCGTTCATTCAGCGGTGCCTGGCGATGGACGATGAAGACATGGTCGCGCGAGTCGACGCCCACGCCGACCACCGCTCCCAGAACCCAGTGGTTCGGTAGCGGCTGGGGCCAGAACGGATCCACTTCGAACATCGGGGCCTGAGTGACATCGCCGTTTGCCGCTGACCGCTCGACGACGCACGACCCCACACCGAGCGCCACGATGAGTCCAACGAGCATCGCGGCGACGTAGACGTGGCGGAGCTTCATGGCTGTGGTTCCATTTTCCGCGGGCGGGTTCTGGAGAGGCCGCCTGTCACCCGCGTAGCTGTGGAGCTAGACTATGCACCCCATCGCCACGTCTAGCAAGGTCGGAGGGAGAGTGTTGGCCACGGGTGTCGAGCTTCGGCATCGCCGCGCGCTGTTCGTGAGAGGCGCCAACCGGAGCCTCTGGGGGCTTCTCCTCGGAGCGGGGGTGGTTGCCCCGTTGCTCGGAGCACCGGCGGGGCCGCTCCCACACGAGATCCCCAACGACGTGACCGTCCGGATGTTCGTGAAGCCGGAGGGCCAGTTGCTCCGTCTGCTCGTGCGGGTGCCGTTGGTAGCGATGCGGGACTATGCGTTCCCCCAGCGCGGCCCCGGGTATTTGGACATCGTCGCCGCCGACCCCATGCTCCGCGAGGCGGCAGTTCGGTGGATCGCCGACTACATCGAGCTCTACGAAGGCGACACCTCACTCGGCGACGCCCGTATCGCCGCCGTGCAGATCTCACTGCCATCAGACCAATCGTTCGGCGATTACGACGAAGCGCTGGCGCACGTGGCGGGCGCGCCACTCGCCGAGGCCACGGAGATCTATTGGGAGCAGGCGATGCTCGACGTGCTGTTCGAGTACGCCACCGCGTCAGACCGATCGGACTACTCGATCCATCCGGGGTTGTCACACCTCGGACGACGCACGGTCACGGTGCTCCGGTTCCTCCCCGCGGGCGGTTCGGAGCGCGTCTTCCAGTACACCGGAGACCCAGGCCTCGTGCGGCTGGATCCGAGATGGCACCAGGCGGCCTGGCGATTCGTGAAATTGGGGTTCTTTCACATCCTCGACGGGTTCGACCACCTGCTGTTCCTTCTGTGTCTCGTGGTTCCGTTCCGACGGTTCTGGGCGCTCGTACCCATCGTGACCGCGTTCACCGTTGCGCATTCGATCACGCTCATCGCTTCCGCAACGGGCCTGGCACCGGATGCCCTGTGGTTCCCGCCGCTCATCGAGACGCTGATCGCGCTATCGATCGTCTACATGGCGTTGGAGAACGTCTTCGGGGCCAAGCTCCAGCGGCGCTGGGTCATTGCCTTCGCGTTCGGCCTCGTCCATGGATTTGGCTTCTCGTTCGTGTTGAGTGAGACACTCCAGTTTGGCGGATCGCACTTGATCACGTCACTCTTGTCGTTCAACGTCGGGGTCGAGCTCGGGCAGCTCGTCGTCGTCTTGGTGACGATTCCGCTCTTGCAGCTGCTGTTCCACAAGGTGGTCGCCGAGCGTCTGGGCACGATCGTGCTGTCGGCACTGTTGGCCCACACGGCATGGCACTGGATGACCGAGCGCGGGTCGCGGCTCGTCCAGTACCGGTTCAGTTGGCCGACGTTCGATCTGGCGTTGCTCGCGGCGGCAATGCGCTGGCTCATGCTCCTCGTGATCGTCGCAGGAACGGTGTGGCTGCTCCGTTTGCTGTATCGGCGACTATTGGAACGCGTGGGCCCAGCCCAATCCTCAGCACTGAGCGCGTGGTCGACGACTCGACGTTGGTTGGGCATCGATACGAAGGCAGCCGCAGAATGAAGCACGTTGATCTGGCAGGGAGTGCGCAGGAGGAGAACATGATGCGAAGGAAGCCTCGATCGAGATCGATGCGATGTGGAGGCGTTGCGTGGCTTGCCATGCTGAGCCTGGCGGTGCAGGCATGTGAGACGCGCCAGGAGGAGCCGGCGCTGCCGTGGCCCAATCCCTATGGCGCGGTCGAAGGGAGAGCGTGGGGTGCCACCAGCGCTGTCTATCCCTCGTCCGACGGCAACCTCTGGGTCGCGGAACGGTGCGGTGCCAACGTGTGCGTGGATAGCGACGTCGCACCCGTCCTGCTGTTCGATGCCGCGGGCCAGGTGCTCCGAAGCTTCGGTGCCGGACTGTTCGCCTGGCCACACGGCATGTTCGTCGATGGCGAGGGCAACGTCTGGGTGACGGACGCGGTGGGGTTCCAGCCGGTGCCCGAGGGCTGGGGGCATGTGGTCTACAAGTTCAGCCCAACCGGTGAGCTGTTGCAGACACTCGGCACGAAGGGCGTGGCGGGCGACGGGCCCGACACGTTCAACAAGCCTTCCGACGTGCTCGTGGCGCCCAACGGCGACATCTTCGTCGCGGACGGTCATGACGCGGGAGGCAACAACCGCATCGTGAAGCTCTCGGGCGACGGCACCTTCATCATGGCATGGGGCTCGACGGGCAGCGAGAACGGCGAGTTCCGAGACCCGCACGCGCTCGCGATGGACTCCCAGGGGCGGCTCTTCGTCGGCGACCGCGGCAACAGCCGGATCCAGATCTTCGGCCAGGATGGAACGCACCTGGCGACCTGGACACAGTTCGGTCGTCCCAGCGGGCTGTTCATCGACGCCGACGACGTGCTCTACGCAACCGACTCGGAGTCCAACACTCGTCGCAACCCGGGCTGGCGGCGCGGCATCTACATCGGTAGCGCGGCGACCGGCTGGGTGACGGCGTTCATTCCCGATCCGGAGCCCGACCCCGACAACTCGAGTACGAGCGGGGCGGAGGGCGTCGCGGTGGCCGGGGGGAATGTGTATGGGGCGGAGGTGGGGCCGCGGAGACTGATCAAGTACGAGAAGAGATGAGATGGACTAAGACGGGGGAAGACGGACGAAGACGGGCGAAGACGGTAAAGACGGTCGAGGACGGAGGGAGATCAGTCGCCGACAGCTGCGGCGGAATGATCCAAGTCGCGGAGGAGTGGTTACGACACACCCAGGCACAGCTCTCATCATCCGAGCGTGTCGCACTACCGCAACCTCAGGGTCTGGCAGGTCGCCCACGCTCTGGCACTCGAAGTGAGCCGGGCTGTAGACTCGTTTCCCCTCACCGAGCGCTTCGAGCTGGCTTCGCATCTTCGGAGAGTTGCGCACTCGGTCCCGACCAACCTCGCCGAGGGACAGGCCCGATACGGGCCGCGTGAGGCCCTTCGTTTCGCCCACATCGCCGCGGGGTCCTTGGCCGAGGTGGAGTACCTCCTTCTCTTCGCGAAAGAAAAGGGCTACTTGGCCGGAGACACGTACGATCGGCTCGAGGGGCGCCGAGAATACACAACCCGGCTCCTGAGCCGGCTCATTCGGTCGCTCCGGCGCACGGCCGACTGATTCACCACCACCGTCTTCGACCGTCTTAGTCCGTCCTCGACCGTCTTCTGAATCATCTCACCCCAAAACAGTAGAACAACCCATTCCCCCCCGTGCCCTGCAGATTCTCCTGGCCGCATCCCCGAGAGCTGTGCGCCGAGTTCCACGACGTGGGGTTCTGGCCACCGCCGGTGCGATCGTGGTGACCGACCCGGGTGCCGCCTTTTCCACTACTCGTCCAGTTGCCGCAGTTCGTGTAGCCCTCGCCGGTGAACGCGGTGCCGTCGAGATTCGAGCCCGTGAGGATGTCGTGCATGTTGGGCTCGTCGCCGCGTCCGTTGACCATGTCGCCCTTTTCGTTGAGTTGGGTTTCTTTGGTGAGGTTGTTGTCGTCGCTGTGGAGGTCTTCCACGCTCTCGGCGATCATCACTCCCTTGGCGTTATACCACGGGCCGCTCCCGATACGGTCTCGCGCATGCACTGCCTCGTCGTCTCCGCTCGCCATCGTGCTGAGATAGGCGCGCCACTGGATTCCGCCCGCGCCAACGGCCTCGGCCAGCGCGTGACAGTGCCGATCAGCCCCGGCGAGACCTCCCAAGTCCGCTCCGTTGCCTGGGCCGACGCTCGTGATGAAGAAGCTCAGTGGTTGATCCTGTCGGGACATGCCCTGGACGGCCAGCACGAGAACACCGACCAGCGCGACGGTGACTTTACGCATCAGACGCTCCTTGTGGGCGCAGTCGAAGAACGACCCCCAAAAACTGGCGGCCACGACCGAAGTGCGCCAGGGGATACTCGGGCCCCAGGATTCCCTCGCTCGGGGCATGCCACGACGCTGCCGGGACGGCCCTCGCGCTGATCGTCGTCGGGTGACGTCCGGCCCCTAGCCGCAGAGTCCTTCCAACACCATCTTCTGCGAACGGTACATGATCAGAGGTGCCTCCGTGAAACGCCTTCGATGTCCTCCCGTGTCCCACCTCGCCGTCGGCGCCGTCGCGTTGTTGGTCTGGGCGTGCACGAGCCAGCCTGGTGGGCAGGAGGGGCTC
>JBDHCY010000093.1:0-12381 GCA_039591795.1 Gemmatimonadota bacterium
GAGTACGATGCCTTTGCCAGGAGACTCCGTGAAGAACTGGAGCTCTCGCCTTCCCCGGAGACCCGGGCGCTGATTGACGAGGTGCGATCCCGGAGCCAAACGCCGCCCGACCGGGTCACGGCCAGCCCGCCGCCGGAAGTCGTCGCCAGCCGACAGAGTGAGACTGATGCAGAACACGATGTGACGTCATCCCACGCCGAGCCGTCCTCCGACTTGGCCGGAGCCGTCGATTTCGACCGGCTCCGCCGGGCACTCGCGGGCCGGTACGAGATCGAACGCCAGCTCGACGTGGGCGGGATGGCCACGGTGTATCTCGCGCGCGACGTGCGTCACGACCGACAGGTGGCAATCAAGGTGATGCAACCCGATCTCACGGCGACGCTCGGCGCCGACCGCTTCCTGCGTGAGATCAAGATCGTGGCGAACCTGACCCACCCACACATCATCCCGCTGTTCGACTCCGGTCTCGCTGACGGTTTTCTGTTTCACGTCATGCCGTACATCGCGGGAGAGTCGTTGCAGCGTCGCATCGACCGGGACGGCCGGTTGCCCCTACGCGATGCGATCGCGTTGGCGCGCGAAATCGCCGATGCGCTCGCGTACGCTCACGGCCTCGATGTGGTCCATCGCGACATCAAGCCGGCCAATATCCTGCTGTCGGGCCGACACGCGCTCGTTGCCGATTTTGGCATCGCATGCGCCGTGAGCGCGGCAACCGATCTGAAGCTCACGGCAGCAGGCGCGCTCGTCGGGACTCCCACGTACATGAGTCCGGAACAGGCAAGCGGCGCGGCAGAGATCGACGGGCGGAGCGACATCTACAGCCTCGGGTGCGTGCTCTACGAAATGCTGGCGGGCGAGCCGCCGTTCACGGCCTCAACCGTGGAGGAGCTGGCCCTGCACCACCGCCTGACACCGCCACGCCCCCTGTCGATGCTCCGGCCCGGCGTACCGGAAGGAGTCGCTGCCGCGATTGACTGCGCGTTGCAGAAGACGCCAGCCGATCGCTTCGCGTCCGCCACGGAGTTCGCTGCCGCACTCGCGTCCGCTTCGAGCGGAGAAACGCCGAGCAGGCCCCGGCCGAAAACTCGTAGAGGGCCCGTCGCTCTGGTGGTCGGTGCCGTCATCGTTCTGGGAGTCGCCGCCGGGCTGTGGTGGACGAGCCAGGGGCAGGACCTCGATCCCAACCGCGTGGTGGTGGCGCCGTTCGAGAACCGAACGGGTGACGCCGAGCTGGCGGTGCTGGGCATGATGGCGGCGGATTGGATCACGCAAGGCCTCGAGGAGATCGGCGTGATCGAGGTGGTCTCGAGCGCGACCAACCTGGGGTCGGCGGCACAGCCCACTGGAGGAGAGGAGCGGTCGGTCCCCGAAGCCGCGCTGGCACTTGCCCGAGCCGAGGGTGCCGGAACGGTCGTCGTCGGAGCCCTCTACGGAACGGGCGAATCGTTGGAGTTCCAGGCCCAGGTCGTAGATGCCGGGACCGGCAGACTGTTGCGGGCGGTCGAGCCGGTTGCCGGATCCGCGCGCACCCCCGGAGACGTCGTGGACTCCCTGCGCCAGCGTGTCGTGGGCGTTCTCGCGAGAATGCGCGATCCGCGGCTTTCCCGGTTCTCCGCCACGGGCACGCCGCCCTCACTGGAGGCCTATCGTCAGTATCTCGAAGGCTATCGCAAGTTCTACGGTGTCACCCCGACCAACTACCCCTTGGGACAACGCGAAGCGCTGGAATACCTCTACCGCGCAGTAGAGCTCGACTCGAGCTTCTACGACCCGCGCTTCCTGATCGTGTGGGCACACTGGAACCTCGGCGAGCCCGAAGCCGCGGACTCCAACGCCAGGTTACTGATCCCGCATCGCCCTCGACTCAGCGCTCACGAGCGCCATACGTTGGACTGGGTGCTGGCCATGCTGCGAGGAGATCGCTTGGGGGCGCTCGAAGCGGCACGGGCCATGGGTGACCCGGTCGACGTGGGCGTGGAGGCGCAGCGGTCCAATCGGCTGCATGAGGCAATCAATGTATTGGGGGAGCGCGATCGGCTGGAGGGACACTATTTCGGGTGGCTCTCGTATCTCGACGCGCTTCACATGGTGGGGGACTATCGGCGTGAGCTGAAGGAGGCACGTCGGGCGCGGGAGGACTACGCTGACCGCATGCGAATCCTGATCACCGAGGTGCGAGCACTGGCCGCGATGGGTCGGGTCGATGACGTGGGGCACCGACTCGACGAGAGCTTGCTCCTTCCAGCTGAAGAGGGGGTGTACGCCGTAGGAGCCATGAACACCGCGGCCGCGGAATTGCGTCGCCACGGGTTCGGTGAGGCGGCGCTCGAAGTCGGCGAGCGGGCGGTTCAGTGGTTTCGCGAGCGACCGATCCATGAGCATGCTACGCCGTACTTCCGCGCGAGCCTCGCAGGGTCCTACTACGTGCTGGAGCGCTGGGGTGAGGCGGCACGGTTGTTCGAGGAACTCGCGGGAGAGGACGCGGGCAACATCGAGTATCAGGGGTTCCTCGGCGTGCTGGCAGCGAGGCGGGGTGAGCGGGACGAGGCGCTGCGCATCAGCGAACATCTCCAAGGCATGAACAGCCGCTACGACTTCGGGCGTGATCTGTACTGGCAGGCATGTATCGCGGCGCAGCTCGGCGAGCTGGAGCGAGCCATGGTGTTGCTGCGCGAGGCATACGCCCGGGGACGAATGTTCGCTCCGGAGTTGCATCGGGACATCGACCTCGAGCCCCTACACGACTACCGACCGTTCCAGGAGTTCATCGCGCCGAAGGACTGAGCGGGGCTCGCAGCTCGGAGCCGCTACGCCCCCAACGTCCCGATCAGGTCCGAACGCGTGAGGATACCCAAGCTACCGTCGGACCGTCGGACGAGCACCGCGGGACTGGCCGGCCCGAGCTGTCGGGCCAGCTCCATAGCCGGACGCGATCCGTCCACGATTGGGAATGCCGCACCCATGAGGTCGCTCACCAGGTGCGCGCGGGCGTCCGGATCTCGGATCAGGGCCCGCAAGATGTCCTGTTCGATCAGGCCCCCCACGACCTCGCCATCCTTCGTCACAGGCATCTGAGAGATCGCGTGTGTGCCCATCAAATCGATGGCATCGCCGAGCGTAGTATCCACGGCCACCGACACCAGCCCGGGCGTTTCCGATCCGGAACGCCGCCGATCGACCAGGCCCTCCGCGTTCAGCGCATCCGCGTCGTCGAGGAATCCGTGTTCCTGCATCCACACGTCGTTGTAGACCTTGCCGAGTGACCGGTAGCCACCGTCTGGCATGATGATCACCACCACATCATCCGCGGCCAGCTCGTCCCGGTGTGCCTCGAGCCACTGGAGAGCGCCGGCCATCGCCATCCCACATGAGCCGCCGAGAAACATGCCCTCCTCGCGGGCCAAGCGCCGCGTCATCTGCATGGACTCCTTGTCCGAAACGCGCACGTAATCGTCCACCAGGTCGAAGTTCATGTTGCCGGCCAAGATGTCCTCGCCGACGCCCTCGGTGACGTAGGGAAAGATCTCACTCTCGTCGAATTCGCGTGTGTGGAAGTATTTCCAATACACGGAACCGTGCGGATCCACACCAATCGTCTTGATGGCCGGGTTCCGCTCCTTGAGGTAGGTCGTGGTGCCTGAGATCGTCCCACCCGTTCCCGCGCCGACGATCAAGTGGGTGATCTTCCCGTCAGTCTGCTCCCAGAGCTCGGGCCCGGTCGTGCGGATGTGGGCCGCCGTATTGGCGGGATTGTCGTACTGGTTGACGTAGACCGAGTTGGGGATCTCGGTGGCGAGTCGGCGGGCGACCGAGTAGTACGACCGGGGATCATCGGGCGCGACCGCGGTCGGGCATACGAACACCTCGGCGCCGAGCGCGCGCAGGATGGCGATCTTCTCGGGGCTCTGCTTGTCCGTCGTCGTGAACACGCACCGGTACCCGCGGGCGATCCCGGCCAGTGCGAGCCCGACTCCCGTGTTGCCGCTCGTGCCCTCGATGATCGTGCCGCCGGGTTTCAGGTCGCCGGCCTCGACCGCGGCGTCGATCATCGAGACGCCGATCCGATCCTTCACCGAGCCACCGGGGCTGAAGAACTCGAGCTTCGCGAGCACGGTGCACGGCAGGTCAGCCGTCAGCCGGTTGATTCGGACCAACGGTGTGTTGCCTATCGTGCCGAGAATGTCCTCGTGCCACATGCGGCGGTCTCCTCGATGCGCGGGTGCAGCCACGTTGCCACGCGGCGGGAATCAGCAACGCGCTCCTCGTCCCGCCAGCAATATACAAGTCCCTGACTGCCCATCGCGGGTTTTCGGTCTACGCCACGTGAATGCGCTTACCGAGGCACCGAAGTGGTGTCCTACTCTTGCATCAGGTCGGTCTTGGTCAAGGGTGGTCCCGCGGGTTGCTGTTTGGGCTGTGTGTCTTACATTGTCTTACATGGATATGACAATCACGATCCGAACCGATGAAACGCTGCGTCATGCCCTCGAGAGGCGCGCTGCCGCAGAAGGAAAGACGCTTTCCGAGGTTGCCCGCGGGATTCTCCGGGACGCGTTGACTGAGCGACCGCTGAAGAGTCGCGCCGGCGGGCTCAAGGGCAGGTTGGACCTTCGGCGGACGGCGGCAGGACCCTGGAGAGAAGACCTCCGGCGTCACAACTGGCGACCGTGAGGACCTGGTTGGTCGACACGGGTCCGCTCGTCGCCTACTTGGATGCAGGTGACTCTGCCCATGCCGACGTCGCCGATAGGGTGGACGAGTTCACGGGGCGTCTCGCCACGACGGGCGCAGTGATTACCGAGACCATGCACTTTGTCGCCGCGACGAACGAGGGTCCCCAGGTGCTCGCCGATCTCGTACATGCCACCGCAATGGAGGTCTACGATCTTTGCCAGCCGCCCGAGCTCTTCGAGGCCGCTCGCCTCATGCACCAGTACCGGGACACACCGATGGACTTCGCTGATGCCACGCTGGTACTTCTCGCCGAGGCGCTGTCAGTGAGTGAGATCCTGACGCTCGACCGTCGCGGCTTTGCGACGTACCGGACGCGCCGCCGGCGACATTTTCGGCTCATACTCGATGGGTGACGGCGAGATACCGTACGAACCACCGATCATGCACGTTCCTGCCACGGGGCACTCCGACAGGGTTGGTTGATGGTGCCTCAGTGCACGGATAGCTTCCCCGCCTATGACTGCTGAAGACCAGGCAAGCCAGCAAGAAACGGATCCCTCGGCCGTCGATGCGTCCCCTAAGAAGAAGATGGATCCGGCGCGGAAGATCACGCTCATCGCCCTGGGGCTGGTCGTCGTCGTTTTCATCTGGTACGTGCTCTCCGACCGGATGACGCCGTATACGACTCAGGCTCGTATTCAGGGACTCACTGTTCCCATCGTTCCGCAGGTCTCTGGCTATCTGACCGACATCAGGGTTCAGCTCCACGACATCGTGGGGCCGGGCGACACCCTCATGCAGATCGACCGCCGCCTGTACGAGCTTGCGGTGCGCAACGCGCAAGCGGCGTTGGACGCCGCCCAACAACAGGTCGGCGCGTTGACCGCCACCGTGCGCGCGTCCGAGGGAGCACTCGGTGTCGCGGTCGCCGCGCTCGACCGCGCGCAGCGCAACTACGACCGCATCGAACGTGTGCGCGATCAGAATCCCGGTGCACTCTCGCAGGCGGACATCGATCAAGCGGAGACGGCGCTCGCGCAGGCGACGGAGCGCGTCACCTCAGCCGAGGCGAATCTCGATCGGGCTCGGCAGCAGCTCGGTGAGACCGGGCCCGACAATCCCACACTGCGGTCTGCTGAGGCGGCGCTCGAGCGGGCGCAACTCGATCTCGCGTTCGCCACCATCGTCGCGCCCTCGCGAGGAGCCATCGAGAGCTTCAACATCGACGTGGGGCAGTTCGCTGGCTCCGGGCAGGCGCTGGCGACCTTCGTGTCGACGCATGACGTATGGGTTCAGGCGGACATGCGTGAGAACAACGTCTCCAACATCGAGGCCGGCAACCCGGTGGAGTTCACGCTCGATGTCGCGCCTGGGCGAATCTTCTCCGGAACGGTGTCCAGCATCGGATTCGGCGTGGGCGGGCAGACGACGTCGCCCGGACAGCTGCCGACGATCCAAGGGTCGAAGGGGTGGCTGCGCGAGCCGCAGCGCTTTCCGGTCATCGTGCGCTTCGCCGGCGACGAGGCGGTCGGGTTGCTGCGCGCCGGGGGCCAAGCGGACGTGATCGTCTACACGGGCGATCACTTCATCCTCAATACCATCGGCAAGTTGAGGATCCGATTGACCAGTCTGCTCTCCTATGTCCGGTGAGGCTGGGAACGCGATAGCGGCACCGAGGTCGTCCGTCTCCTGGCTGGGCGACATCCGCACCGTTCGCATCCTGCGCTACGTATTCGGGAGCACGCTCGCCATGACGGTGGCCATGGGCTTCGATTGGCCGCTGGCGTTTCTCACCCCCGTGCTCACGTTGAGCTTCTTGGGCACGAAAACGCCCAGGCCCACGGTCAAGAGCCTCGTGACATTCGTGCTCGTCATCGTGGGGGCATGCACGATGGGCCTCCTCGTCGGGCTCCTGGTGTGGTACCCGGGCGTCTTCCTGCTCACTCTCGCGCTCGTACTCTTTCAATTGTTCTATGCCAAGGCCGGCGGCGCTCCTCCACTGCTCATTACCTGGACGCTGATTGCGGTCCTGCTGATCCCGATTCTCGCTTCGCTATCGGACGCACTGGCACTGGTCGTGGCCGGCTACCTGGCGTTCGGTTCCGCCGTGGCCGTGTTGGTCGTTTGGCTTTCGCACATCATCGTTCCGGATCCGCATCTCGATGCCGTGATGGCACCAGCGCCTCCTGCAGCCAAGCCGCTTGCGGGCGCGGCGAGGGTCTCCCTCGCGGCCTTGAGCACGCTGGTCGTCTTCCCACTCGCCGGCCTCTTCCTCGCCACGCAGAAAGCGGACGCGATTCTGATCCTCGTGTTCGTCGCGATACTGACGCTACAGCCGAGTCTTGCGGCCGGTTACAAAGCCGGCATCGCGTTGATCGTTGGTAACGTGATCGGCGGCTTGGCCTCGATGCTGTTCTACGATCTCCTTGTGGTCGTGCCGGAATTCAGCTTCATGGTGCTCCTGACGCTCTTCTGCGCATTGGTATTCGCGTCGGGGCTCTTCTCCGACAGCAAGTGGGCACCGCTGTTCGGGATGGCGTTCTCCACGGTGCTGCTGATCATCGGCTCGACGACCAGCTCGTTCGGCGAGGCCGACACCAAGGCATCGACGCGCGTCTTCCAGATCACGATCGCGGTCGTCTACGCGGTCGTCGCGTTCAACGCAGTCAAGAGTCTCCTCCCACGCCGGACGTCGTGACATGTCACCGTATAGCAAGATCCTGGGAATCGTCGTCATGTCGGCGTCGGCCTGTACGGTTGGGCCGAACTACGAGCGACCAGCCGTGCCTGAACACGACGGGTATCGGACCGACGTCGTCCCGGCGGATTCGGGCGTGGCCCTTGGCGCCGATTCGATCGCCGATCTGGCGTGGTGGGAGTTGTTCCAAGACACGGTTCTTCAGGATCTCATCGACACGGCGCTGGCAAACAACCAGGAGCTCGACGTCGCGCTTGCGCGCATCGCGGAAGCGCGCGCGAATCTGGGCGTCTCGAGAGCGGACCTGTACCCGGAGATCAACGCGATCGGCAACGCCGGGTTGCGCGCCGACACCGACAACGATCTGAGCGGCAGTGGCCTGATCGCAGCTGACGTCTTCTGGCAGGTGGATCTCTGGGGACGGATCAGGCGCTCCAACGAAGCGGCCTTCAACGAGCTCCTCGCGACTGAAGAGGCCTATCGCGCGGTCACCATCAGCCTGGTCGCAGACGTCGCGAGCTTCTATCTGCTGCTCCGGGACCTCGACAACCGCCAGTTGATTGCCGAGCAAACCGCGCAGACGCGGCTCGAGACATTGGACATCATTCGTGCGCGGTTCGACGCCGGAGCTGTGTCGGAAGTGGACCTCAATCAGGCGGAGATCCAGTTGTACGAGGCACGGGCATCCGTCGAGGTGTTTCGGCGGGGAAGGGCACAGACCGAACACGCCATCAGCGTCTTGATCGGTGTGCCCCCCATGGTGATTCCGCGCGGGGAGGGACTGGCCCAGCAGGTCTTCCCGCCGGAGCTGCCCGTTGGTTTGCCGTCTGCGCTCGTCGAGCGACGGCCCGACGTGCTCGAGGCGGAGCGGCGACTCCATGCGCAGACGGCGCGCATCGGCGTGGCGGAGGCACTGAAGTATCCGTCACTCACGCTGGGTGCGGGGGCCGGTGTGTCGTTCGGGAGCGCGACGGTTGGGTTCCTCGACGCGGCGGCAGACCTCTTCGCACCCATCTTCAACGCGGGGCGCAACCAGAATCGTGTCGACGCAGAGATCGCGCGAACGGAGCAGGCGCTGGCGCGCTACGAGCAGACAATCCTCACCGCATTTCGCGAAGTCGAGGATGCGATGGTCGCGATCAGAACGTACGAGACCGAGCACGAGAATCGGCTGCTGCAGCTCCAGGCCGCGCGAAGCGCGAGCGATCTCTCGTGGATTCGCTACGAGGGTGGCCTGACGAGCTACCTCGAGTACCTCGATTTACAGCGGGCGCTCTTTGCGGCCGAGCTTCAGGCGTCCGAGACGCTACAGCTCCGGCTCGCCTCGCTCGTCGAGCTCTACAAGGCGCTCGGCGGTGGGTGGAACCCAGTCGCAGAGGCCGACGAGGCCTCGCCCGAGCCGTAGAGCGACTCGAGCGAGGCGAGCCATCGACCGCTAGGCCGGCACCGTCGGCTGAGTGCCGGAACTGATTGCCGCAGCGGGATCCGGGCCTGCGGTCATCCACGCCCTGTACATCATGTAACCGACCGCAAGCACGATGGCGCCGATGAACAGCCCCAGGATGCCGTACGCCATCATGCCTCCGATCGCACCGATCAGAATGACCGGCATGGGCACATCGACCCCGCGGCCAAGAAACAGCGGCTTCAGGAAACCGTCGGATATGCTGACGATGACGCTCCAGATCGCGAAGATGATCGCGACGGTGGTGCTGTCGTTCGCCGAGAACACCCAGAAGATCATGGGGCCCAGCACCAACAGGGGCGGCAGCTGCATGACGGCGAGGATCAAGATCAGCAGGACCCAGAGGCCGGCTGCCGGGACACCCGCGAAGACCAACCCGATGCCGCTCAACAGGGCCTGGATGATCGCCACACCGAGCACGCCCTGTGCGACGCTGCGGATAGTCTTGACGATCAACTCGACGATCGGCTCACCTCGCTCTGCCGCGAGCCGTGTGAACAACGAGACAGAAGCCTTGTGCGCACCCTCCTTATAGGCAAGCATGACCCCCGCGATGATGATCGCAATGATCGTCTGGAGGAGGCCGGCGCCCAGGCCGGTCACGAGGCCGATGGCACGGGCGCCTAGTCTCCGAAGCTGTGGAGCGAGGCGCTCGAGGGTGGCTTCGAGGTTGGTCGCCGCCAGCGACCAAAGCTCGTAGACTCGGTCACCAACGATCGGCCACGTCTGCACACGCTCCGACGGGGGCGGAACCGTGAAAGTCCCGGACTCGACACGCTCGGATATCGTTCGCACGCTGTCGATGATCGATCCGGCGAACTGGTATGTCGGAATGATCAGCAAGGCGAGGCCAACGAGTACGAAAATCGTTCCCGCGATTCGGTCCTTCCCACCGACGAGACCACGGAGCCTCCGATACAGGGGATACAGAGCCACCGCGATGATGATCGCCCAGAGGATCGGAATGAGGAACGGGCGAAAGATGATGAAGCACCACACGACGAGCACGCCGAGGACGCTGAGGCGGATGGCGATCTCGAGTGCCTTGCGCAGTAGGACGACGTTCTCTTCGTTCGATGAACCCAGTTGTGGTGCCGTCATGTCAGTCGCTCCCCGAGGATTGCAATCGGGCAAGATGCAGCCAGATACCGTGGGTGGCTAGGTGCCCCGTGCAGGTAGCTCCGGGCTCGTCTAGTCCATATGATGTGGCCCGTAAGAGCCCGGCGGCTGTGGGCCACCAGGTCCATCAGTGAACCACGTGTGGCGGTGATCATCTGTCGCCGTCGCTTTCGGAGGTGCACCACTCATGACCAGCGCCGTCCAGACAATACCCCTGGCCAACCTCGCCTTGGCCTTGATTCCGGTTGTGGTGGTCATCGGCATCGGAGGCTCTTGGGGGCTAGGGTACACGACCTCGCTGCATGCCACCTTTCGGATGCTCGTGCAGTTGCTCCTGATCGGCTACGTGCTCGGCTTCATCTTCGAGGCCGACAGTGCGTTGATCGTCGTCGCCGTGCTTTCGGTCATGCTCGTGGCATCGAGCTGGATCGCACTCAGGACGATGCAGATCGCTCGCAAGGCAGTTGTCGTGAAATCACTCTGGTCGATCGCGATCGGCGGCGGCCTGACGTTGCTCCTGGTGACCCAAGCCGTGCTCAATGTGGAACCGTGGTACCTGCCGAGCTACGTGATTCCACTCGCCGGCATGACCTTCGCCAGCGCGATGAACAGCGTCAGCCTCGCAGGAGAACGACTCTCCGCGGAGCTCGAGAGAAGGGTGGAGTACGATCAGGCACGTAGCGTGGCGCTTCGCGCCTCGCTCATTCCCGTCACGAACTCTCTCTTTGCCGTTGGGCTGGTTTCTCTTCCGGGCATGATGACAGGGCAGATCCTGTCCGGTATCTCGCCCTTCATCGCTGCGCGATATCAGATCATGGTGATGTGCATGATCTTCGGGTCGGCGGGAATTGCGTCGGCAGTCTTCCTGGCGTGGGTTAAGTCGGACTTCGGAGCTTCCGAGCTTGCGGGCCAGCCAGCCTAGATCGCCTCAACCGTTCGACCGTCTTCGACCGTCCCAAATCATTTGACGCCGCCTTCAAAGCCTGCTATACCGAACCCACCAATTCGACGCAACCTCTCCAGGAGTCATCACGTGCTTCGCGCCGTTCGTTCACTCGCGCTCTCGGCAGCGCTGCTGTCGCTACCGTTCTCTCTCGCTCGCGGTCAGGGCCGATTCGGCGACCTCGCCGACGGCCCCTACGACCGACTCGTGATCCAAAACGCGATGGTCATTCCGGGACACGGTGGGCCCCCAGTCGGTCCGTACGACATCGTGATCGAGGGCAACGTGATCGCCGAGATGATTCCCTTCGATCCAGTCACCGCGGAACGCCGGGGCGACACCGATCGTGCCACTGGTGATCGCGTGATCGACGCGACTGGCATGTACGTGATGCCCGGCATGATCGACCTGCACATGCATCTCCGAACGGAGCCCATGGAACTGCAGTACGTCTACTATCTCAAGCTCGCGCACGGTGTCACGACCGTGGTCCCCGCGGCCGATCGCGGGCTCGACAGCGGCATGACGCAGGCGGCATTGAGTGGAAGGAACGAGATCTTGGCACCCCGGCTCTTCCCCATCTGGGGCTGGGGACGCAACACCGACTTTGAGCCACTCGAGTTGGATGATCCGGCCACGGCACCGCAGGTGGCCCGAGCCATGTTCGAGCGCGGCGCGCACGTGGTGAGTCTGGGGAGTGTGACGTGGAGCGACGAGCTATTTGGAGCGGTCGCGACGGCTGTGTGGGGCGAAGGAGGCATAACCACGATTCACTTGCCGCCGTCGACCAACGCGGTGGTGCAGGCGATCGACGCTGCACGGTTGGGTGCGACCATGATCGAGCATCACTATGGCTACGCCGAATCCGCGCTGCCCACGAACGTGCAGAACTTCCCACGCGAGTACAACTACAACGATGAGCTCGAGCGCTTCAGGCACGCCGGGAAGGTGTGGGTCGATACCGACAAGGAGCGCCTATTGAGCGACGTAGCGGACTCCCTCGTCCACTACGGTGTCACCATGCTCCCCACGCGCGTGGTCTACGAGGCCAACCGCGACATCCTCCGCGCGCAGAGCCTGCCGTGGCATGAGAAGTACACCCATCAAGCACTGATCAATTGGAATCTGCCGAACCCCGCGTTCCACGGATCGTATCACTACGACTGGACGTCGGACGACGAGTACTACTGGTACACGGCATTCGATCTGTGGGGTGATCTGATCTTCGAGTTCAACAAGCGGGGTGGGCGCGTCGCCTACGGGACGGATGACAACTACATCTGGGCGACGCCAGGGTTCTCCAACGTGCGCGAGTTGCAGCTGATGCGAGAGAGCGGCATGCACCCCCTCGAGATCATCAAGGCCGCGACGTTGAACAGCGCCGAGACGCTGCGTCAGCCGAAACTGGGTCTGGTGAGGCGCGGCTATCTCGCCGACCTGATCATCGTCGACGGTAATCCCGCGTACAACTTTCGATTC
>JBDHCY010000094.1:0-12318 GCA_039591795.1 Gemmatimonadota bacterium
TGCCCGTCGAACTCGCCGGGGACCCCGGCGTCGAGGAGGCCGGCGAGGTCGACCCGCTCGAACGATCCCCCCACGATTCGATAGGTGACGTCGTCGTCGAAGCTGACGTCGAACGGTGCGGTGAGCTGCCCGCCCGCGAGCTCGAGCTCCGCCGTTCCGCGCCCGGCGCCGGCGGCGATTCGCGCGTCGAGCCGGGCATAGCGGAGCCCTCGACCCGGCGCGATCGAGTCGGTCGATACCAGCGTGGCTCGAGCTGTTGCCCTCGCGGAGTGAGGTGTGACGCCGGAGCCGGCGACCTCGAGTCGTGCCGACAC
Source organism: Gemmatimonadota bacterium (assembly GCA_039591795.1). GTDB lineage: Bacteria > Gemmatimonadota > Gemmatimonadetes > Gemmatimonadales > GWC2-71-9 > JBDHCY01. Next base: position 315 of record JBDHCY010000094.1, read on the forward strand.
CGGTCCATCGCCGGAACGAAGGAGTGCCGGGAGGAGCCGTGCCACGTCATCGAGCGTCGCTGCGAGGTCGTACGACGGGACGGAATCGAGTGGCCGCGCCCACCCATGCGCCTCGAGGTGCAGGTCGTTCACGTCGCCCTGCGCCGTGAGTTGGGCCCGGCCCCGCTCGAGCGTGGCGAGCAGCCCGAAACCGGCGGTCGACAGATCTCGGAACTGCGCGTCGCCAACGGTGAGCCGCATCGTTCCGTCGAGGCTGTCGCGTCGCGGGCCGGTGACGTCGACGGTGAGATCAGCGGTGACGCGTCCGGAGTCTGCCGCACGGCCACTGACCAGCGCGGGGTCGAGTTGGCTCAGGCGGACCGAGCCACGACCGAAGAGCGGTCCGGTTCGGGAGAAGGACCCCTCGCCGTCGAGTGCGACTTCACCCCCGTTGGGGAAGGTCGCCGCGAGGTGCACCGATGGGGTCGCGGCGGTGCCGGTGGCGGCCAGTTCGATGCGGAGGCGCCCAGCGTCGTCGAAGCCGGGCACGAACGGACCAAAGTCTTCGTAGGCGAGCGGCGTCGCCTCGAGGGTGAAGTCCACCGCCTCCGAGTCGGCGGCGACCCCGGGGCGGGGGAGCACGCCTCGAGCCACCACATTGCTCCGCGGCGAATGCAGCTCGAGCCGTCGGACGTCGAGCCGCGATCGGTCGAGGGAGAGCGAAGCGACCACCTCCACCGGGCCGGGCGCCGCCGGTGGAATCGCCGTCGCGCTGACCGAATCGATGTCGAGTGTGAGCGCGCCCCGGCCGACCGACAGGTCCCGGGCGCGTACCTCGACGGACTCCAGGCCGAGTGTCGAGTCACGTTCCGGCGCGTAGAACCGAGCGGTCAGGTGCCCTCGGGTGAGCGAGAGCGCGGCGATCGAGAGAGCCGTGCCGCGGCCATCGGACGGGCCGGCGACGGTGTCGGGTGCAAACGGTGCCAAGAGATCCCACGTGGAATCGGGGAGCTGGCGGAGCCGCACGTCGAGCCCCGCGACGTGCACCTCGCGGAACGCGAAGGTGCCCGTGGCAAATCCGACCGGATCGTAGGCGCCGCGGAGCGTGTCGATGGCGACGGCCGTGTCACCGTGGAGCACGAGACGCACGTCGCGCAGCTCGAGACGGGTGACCCACGTGCCCGAAACGCCGCCGATCGTGATCTGACCCGCTTCGTAGGGACTCGCGGCCGTCGCGACCCGTTGTGCGGCCCAGCGGGCGACGCCGTCATGTTGGAGGAGCAGCAAGAGGAGCAAGGCGAGGGCGGCGGCAGTCGCGACCAGTGCCATGACGCTCAGCGTGACGGCACGGAGTGCCCGCCAGATGAGGTGACGGGCGGCGGGCGAGGCCGCGCCGACCGTGTCGCGAGAGGATCTCCTGGGGACCCGCATCGGTCTGGATGTGCCCAGTCAGGTGTTGGGGAGAGGGAAGATATTCGCCCAGGGCGTGCGCGGCAGGCGGGCGGTACCCCCAAATTTCGGTCGCTTGCCAGAGACGCGCGCCCTGGTGAGCTTTCACGCGGCTGGCGGGAAGGGCCCGTCGCGCCGCGTCGCTGTCCAGACTGACACTCACGCAAGAAGGTGGTCCATGTTGTTGAAGCGCTTCTCCCCAATGAAGTCCCTGGCTTTGCTCGCCGTGTTCGTACTGGTCGCCGTTCCTCGGGTCGTGGCCCAGGAGGGGCAGGAGGGGCAGTACTTCGAGCTCCTGCGTGCCGACCTGAAGACGAAGCGAGTGGCGATCCTCACCGAGACGCTCCAGTTGACCGACGACCAGGGCGCCACGTTTTGGCCGATCTACCGCGAGCATCAGCTCGCCGTGGACAAGCTCGCCGACCGGCGTTTGGCGACGATCAAAGAGTTTGCGGCCAACTACGAAGCGATGACGCCGGAAGTGGCCAAGGACCTGGCCGACCGATCGTTCAAGTTCCAGGAAGACCGGCTGAAGCTCTTGAAGAGCACTTATGGGAAAGTCGCGAAGGAGCTCGGCCCGATCGTCGCCGGGCGGTTTGCGCAGGTGGAATACGCGATCAACACGCTGATCGACGTGCAGATCAGCGCGGAGCTGCCACTGATCCAGTAGGGTGGCGGAATGGGCCTGAACGATGAACGGGCCGTCGCGATTGCGACGGCCCGTTCATATCAGTGGGTGCAGCAGCTTGCGTTCAGTCCTTGAACGGAGACTTGGGCCGCCGCGATCCCGAGGGTTCTTTCGCATCCAGCAGGTGCTGGAGCTCCTCTTGGCTCAGCTCGTACGGGTCACGTTCGTACGTCGGAGCCGGAACCGAGCAGACGGTACCGGGGTTTTCGCCAAGCGGATGAAAGTCCCACTCTCTGAGCGAGCGAGTGCGGATTTCCCAGCTGTGTCCCTCGCGGTCGGTGAAGCGCCGGTAGCCCATGGGCTCCTCCTGTCATCGCCACGCGAAAGATAACCGCGAAAGGAGATGGGGCGAATGAAGGCGAAGGTCAGTCGCCGCGCTGCGGCGCTCTTGGCGCTCGCCGCGATCGGGGCGTGTGGCTCCCGCGACCGCGGCAGCGATGCAGGCGTCGTCGCTGACGCCCAGTCGATCCCGGCTGCCACCGCGGCCTACGAGTGTGATGGCGCTCTCGAGTTCGTGGCCCGCGTCGAGGGGGAAAGTGCGTTCGTGTTTCTTCCATCGGGCACGCTTCGGCTCGCCCACGTGCCGTCCGCGTCGGGCGCCAGGTACGAGGGGGACGGTGTCACCTTCTGGACGAAGGGCGAAGAGGCGACGATCGAGGCGCCAGGGATCGAAGCCAGCAACTGCACGAACAACCGCCGGCGCGCGATCTGGGAGCATGCCAAGCTCGAGGGAGTGGACTTCCGCGCGGTGGGGCAGGAGCCCGGATGGCACCTCGAGCTCCGCGAGGCCGACACGTCACTCCTGGTCACCGACTATGGGTCGGCGCGCTACGCGTTTGTGACCCCCGAGCCCGACGAGAATCGTGAGGCTCGCCGGACTGTGTTTCGTGCCGAGGCGAGCGGTGTGGTGATCACGATCACGCTGGAGGGCCGTCGCTGCAGCGACACCATGAGCGGTGAGGAGTTCGAGACGACCGTGACCATCACAATCGCGGAAACGACGCTGTCCGGGTGCGGTCGATCGCTGCACTGACCACCGGCGACCGTCTTCCTTGCGAAACGCGACACGCGCCGGCGCTGCAACACCCAGAATCTCAACGATATAGGCCGCTCCTGCAGGCTCTGGGGATGGCACCGATCTTGCCCCCTTCGCGCCTTCGTACCGACGGTTGGGATGACGAGTCGCCCATCGGGCCCGTCGGATGGGGGGGCAGGACGATGCCGAGTGCGGCGAGCCAACCGATTGCAACCACGTGGCTCCGAGGAGCGCGATTCGACCTGACCCTGATCGGGGGAACGGCCGCCATCGCCCTCCTGTCTGGGGCGGTCGTCGTCGCGCGGCCGGATCTCTTCGTCATCGTCCTCTTCCTCGATCTCTGGCTACTCGGGTACCAACACGTCGTCGCGACCTTCACCCGCATCGCCTTCGACGCCGACAGTTTCCGCAAGCACCGTTTCCTCGTCACCGGGCTACCTCTCATCGTGGTCCCGGCGGTGTTCTTGATCGGAATGACCGCAGGCGCCGTCGTGATCACGACGGTCTACTTCTACTGGCAGGCGTTCCACTACACGCGGCAGAGCTATGGCATCGCGCGCGCGTATGCCCGGAAGCAGGGCAACGCGTCGCTCCTCCGACCCAAGCTCGACCTGGCGCTGCTCTACGGTTTGCCGCTCTGGGGAGTGCTGCATCGCTCGCATCAAGACTCGGCCAAGTTCTTAGGGCTCGACATCTTCTTCGTGCCCGTGCCTTCGGTGGTGAGCCAGGCGGCAGGAGTGGTGGCGATCGGTCTCATCGCGTGGTGGCTCGTAACGCACGTTCATCAGATGAGGCAAGGCAGCTTCACGGCATCATACTCGCTCTACATGGCGTCGCATGTCGCGATCTTCGTTTCCGGATACGTGCTGACGAAGAACGTCGACCATGGGTGGCTGATCGTCAACGTCTGGCACAACGCTCAGTATCTCCTGTTCGTCTGGCTGTTCAACAACAAGACGTTCGGGAGCGCCCCCGAGCAGGATGACCGGCTGATCTCGGCGCTGAGTCGCCGCGAGAACGCCGTGCGGTACTTCCTCGTCACGTTCGCGATCTCCACGGTGAGCTACGCCGGACTGTACGCGTTGGCGGCGCTCCCGCCACTCGAGACGATCGCGTTTCTCTTCCTGATCAGTCAGGCGATCAACTTCCATCACTACCTCGTCGACGGCGTGATCTGGAAGCGCCGCCGGCCCGCGCAGGCGCCAGCGGCGCATTAGCGTCCGTTTCGAATCGATGGGCCAGAGCATCGCCCTGGGCGAGCGCGCCCTCCCGCGCCACCTCGTCGGGCGCATCACCGGCTACTTCGCCATGACGCGAAGTGCCGGGGCCATCGCCGAGCTGGACGGCCTCCGCGGGATCGCCATCCTCCTCGTGCTCCTCCGCCACGGATCTCGGCTCTTCGTGCGGGACGGGCAGGCGGGGCTCCAGGTGAGCGCCGGCTGGCTGGGGACGTGGGACGCGGCCTCGCCCCTGATCAACGGCTGGATGGGGGTCGAGCTGTTCTTCGTGCTCAGCGGGTTCCTGATCACGCACCATATCCTCAAGCGCTCCGACGCCGGGAAGCGCTCGATTGGTGTGCGCCGATACATGGCGAAACGCGCGCTGCGTATCGTCCCCGCCTACTACGCCTTTCTCGCGGTGGTCGTGCTCGGCTGGATCCCAGCCTACGCGGTGAGCGATGCCCAGCTCGCCGAGCGAGTCGGCTATCACCTCCTCTTCTTGCAGGACTACCTCCCGCCCGACATCGTCGTCGCATTCTGGTCGCTGGGCGTCGAGGAGAAGTTCTATTTCCTGGCGCCATTCCTCGTCATCGGGGTCGTCCGAGCCGAACGACGCGAGACACGGCTGGCACTCCTCGGGTTGCTCTTCTTCGCACCGCTGCTCTTTCGGGCCGCCACGTACCTCGCGCTCTCGGGTCCGCTGAGCTACGACACGTCGTTCTTCGCGCTGCGAAGCCCGTTCCACTTGAGCGCGGATGCGCTGATCGTCGGCACCGCGTGCGCGTTCGTCTATCACGCACACCGGCGCGGCGAGTGGCGGATCGGACCGGCCGCCGCCACCTGGCTGTTCTGGGGCGGAGCGGCCACGGTCGGCGTGCTTCTCTGCTCGCATCGCCTCCTCGACCGGGTCTCCTGGTTCGACGCGACGCTCCTGTTCTCGATCCTCTCCCTCGGATTCGGGGCCGTGCTGCTCGGCCTCGTGTTGCACCGAGGCCGGTACGCGGGGTTCTTTCAGGGTCGGACGTTGTTCTTCTTCTCGAAGATCTCGTACTCGCTCTATCTCGTGCACATGGTCTTCCTCGCGAGCACCTACGCCCTGGTGGACGGCTGGATCGGGCTCGATCGCTTTCCCGTATGGTTCGGGATGCTCGTCTACTTGCCGATCTTCGGCGCCGTGTCGGTACTGGCTTCGCTCCTCCTCCACTACGCCGTCGAGAAACCGTTTCTGCTGCTCAAAGACCGGATCTGATCCGGGCCGTCTAGTGGTGCCCAGGCGGCCCCGTTAACCTCCTGCCGACGCGTGGGTGCCACGACGGTGCCCATCCACGAAGCGTTATCAATGCGACGACGCCTGCTGGGCCTCCTCCTGCCGGCAGTTCTCGGTACTTCACCCCGGACTGCCGATGCGCAAGCCGACGCACGCCCGTCGGTGCGCGCGGTGCGTCTTCCCGACGGCGCGGGAGCGATCCAGGTCGACGGAATCCTCTCCGAGCCCGCGTGGCAATCCACGCAGGTCGCGACGGGGTTCCGGCAGCGCGAGCCACTCGAGGGAGAGCCTGCGACCGAAGCGACCGAGGTGCGCATCGTCTACGACGGCACGACGCTCTATGTCGGAGTGCTCGCCCGCGATCGCGATCCCGATCGCGTCATTTCGCGGATCCTCCAGCGCGACCGCGTCATGCTCGCCGAGCAGTTCTTCGGCGAGCCGATCTTCGCCGGAGACGATGGGGTGGCGGTCCTGCTCGACCCGTTCCACGATCATCGGAACGCCGTCCTCTTCGCCACGAACCCGAACGGTGCGGAGTTCGATGCATTGATCACCGATGAGGGGCGCGAGTTCAACATCGATTGGCGTGGAGTGTGGGAGGTGCGCGCGCAGCGGACTCCGGAAGGCTGGTCGGCCGAGTTCGCGATTCCATTCCGTACGCTGCGATTCCCTGCGGCGAGTATCGAACAGACGTGGGGTTTGAACGTCGTTCGGATGATCCGGCGCAAGAACGAGGAGGTGCTGTGGAGCGCCTGGTCGCGCTCGAACGAGGGGCTGCAACGTGTGAGCCGGGCGGGGCACCTCGAGGGATTGGTAGATCTCCCTAGGCCCGGCCTCAATGCCGAGGTGAAGCCGTATCTGCTCGTCGGTGGCTTGCAGGAGGTCGACTCCCTTGGCGTCCGTGACTCCGACCCCGAGCTCAAGCTCGGGGGGGACCTCAAGTTCGAGGTAACCTCGGGGCTCGTACTCGACCTGACGCTCAACACCGACTTCGCGCAGGTCGAGGTGGACGACGAGCAGGTGAATCTGACTCGGTTCTCGCTCTTCTTTCCGGAGAAGCGCGATTTCTTTCTGGAGAACGCGGGCATCTTCGAGTTCGGGGCGCGCGGCGTCTTCGAGCCCCCACCGTTCCTGCTGTTCTTCTCACGACAGATCGGCATTCACGACGATGGTGTGGTACCGATGATCGGGGGCGTGCGACTCACGGGGCGGGTTGGCGGGCAGACGGTGGGACTGCTCAACGTCGTCACCGACCAGGCATTCGATCAGCCGGCCACCAACTTCGCCGTCGCGCGGGTGAAGCGCGATATCGGTGGCGCGAACTACGTCGGGGGCATGCTCACCGATCGTCGCACGAAGGACGGGTGGAATACGGCGGGGGGCGCGGACTTCTCCTGGTGGCCGGCGTCTGCGCTGAACGTCCAGGGATTCGTCGCGGGGACCGGCACCTCGGGCCCAGGCGGCGACGACTGGGCCTATCGCGTGGCGCTCGACTACAACCAGAGCACATGGGGCGTGTCGGCGGGACAGCTCTTCGTGGGGCCCGAAGCCGTGGCCGACATGGGGTTCATCACGCGGGAGAACATCCGCCGGTCGCAGAGCCTCGTGCGGCTGACGCCGCGCCCGCCGGTCGCCGGGCTGCGCAAGATCGACGTCTTCCTGAACGGCGAGTACATCACACGACCGGACGGGGTGCTGCAAGACTGGGGAGCCGGGATCGCCGTCTCGCCCGAGTGGAACAGCGGGGAGAATCTCGCGCTGTATGCGTTCCCCGGATTCACCCGGCTCGACGAGGAGTTCGAGCTCACCGACGACATCTTCATTCCGCCCGGCGACTACGATGGTGGTCAGTACGGCTTCTTCGCGAATTCGAGCCCCAATCGACCAGTGCGGCTCGACCTGAACGGGTCGTGGCAGCCGTTTTACGACGGAACGCTCGTCAATCTCGCCAGCGCCGTGACGGTGAATCCCGATCCGCATCTCGCGCTCACCGCGGGCTATGCGTACAACGATGCGAAGACGCCGTTCGGAGACGTGCGTGCGGACATCGGTACACTGCGGGTGTCGTACGCCTTCTCCACGCGGGTCTTCCTGAACGCGCTCGTCCAGTACAACGGTCTCGACGACGAGCTCTCAGCCAACATCCGCTTCAACTTCATCCACCGCCCGGGGAGCGACCTCTTCATCGTGCTGAACGAGGTGCGGGGGTCGAGTCAGTCCATTTGGGACTTCGACAACCGTGGAGCCGTCGTGAAGATCACGTATCTCGCTCGGCTGTAGAGGCCTGCGCACCCTCGAGTCGTCGGCCACCATCTCCGGACGGCCGTCGGCTTCACTATCCCCCCTTGACGGCCTTGAGCCGATCGCCGGCGAGGGGGTGTTCGGGGTCGAGCCGAAGGGTCTTCTCATACTGGGGGGCGGCCAAGTCGGGCTGCCTCGTGAAGCGATACGCCTCGCCGAGGTGGTACTGGCTCGCGGCGTGTTCGGGAAAGTCCTCGGCGTTCAGTCGGAAGACCACCAGGGCATCCTGGATCCGCTGCGTCTGAAGAAACTGATATCCGATCGTGATCGCGTTCCCCGCCGTGTGCTCCTTGGGGCGCGCGTTGCGGTAGGCACGATAGGCGGCTTCCACGCCCCCATCGGTTGCTGGGATCAGCACGTCGGCTAGTGAGATGAGACGGATGCGTCGCAGTACCGAGCGGGCGGGGCCACCTGCCACACCGCTGCCCGAGAGCAGCTCGTTGACCCATAGCTCCTGACCTGACGGGGACGCGGCGATCCCGTTGGGCTGACTCATGAGCGCCGTCGCGGCGGGCCCGTCGGTCTGTCCCTTGGCACCAGTGCCTGCGACCACGGAAACGGTGCCATCGCGTTCCACGCGAAAGACCTGGTGGCCGCGGAACTTCGTGACGTAAAAGCCGCCGCGCGCGAAGACGATGTGACCGTTCCCGCCGGCGCCTGGGATGTTGGTAAACACTGAGGCTGTCCCGTCGCCGGTGACCCGAACGATCTGGGTGTTGCTGAAGTTGACGACGTAGAGGTCTCCCCGGTCATCGCGGGTGATCCCGTTCGGGCAGGCGAAAAGCGGTCCCGAAGCAAGCGGCTCCGCCTGAGCGCCGGGCTGGACCACGGCCACGTTGCCCCCGCTGCAGTTGACGACGTACAACTCCCCGTCGTCGCCCACCGCAATGCCGACGGGACCGTTCAGTCCTTGCTCCACGTAGACCTCGGCGGTGCCGTCGCGTGCGATCCGCGTGATGTAGTTGCCGTGGAAGCTCGACTGATAGAGCTCTCCGCGGGGGCCGATCGCGTTGCCCGAGGCGCCATACAGACCGTCGGCGTACAGGCGGACCTTACCACCGGGCTCGTATCGCCAGACGCGATTCCGGAAATCGGCGACGTAGACGTAGCCCAGTCGGTCGACGGCGACGCCGCCCACCGCGCCCATCTCCGGAATGGTGTCGCCGTCGAAGACGGTGACGACGGTGTCCGGGGGAATCGCCTGCTGCGCCGCCGGCTGCGCGGGGGCCACACTGGTCGTGAGGAGGGCAAGCACGAGCGGACGGATGGCAGTGGCGTCGAGCGACATGAGCCGCGGTCCTCTTTTGTGGGTTGGATCCTCTACGGCCGTCTGGTTTCGGGGTCTCCGGGGGGCAACCAGTCAATCCCATCGGCACGACCCCCGCTACGCAGAGTCGGTCACCCAACCCGAATCCGGCGATCAACTCCACCGTGGCGCCGAGATGGAGTATCCGCGAGCGCGCCTGCATCACTTCCGGCATACTGTGTCCCGGTAAACACCACGAGCCGCCCGCGCGTCTCATTCTCGGGCGCCTCGAATGCCGGGTGCTCGCCCGAGGGGTGCCGGTGGACGATCGAAGCGACAGCAAGGTGCTCGAGAGCTTGGTCCGCAAGGCACAGGGCGGTGACGCGCGTGCCTTCGACGACCTAGCGAGCCGCTGCCGCGGGCGCGTCTACCGGTGGGCGCTGATGGCGACGGGCGATCCCGACGACGCCGAAGACGTGACCCAGGAAGTCTTGGTCAGCCTCCAGAGTGGCCTGAAGGGGTTCGAGGCGCGGTCGCGCCTCACGAGCTGGCTCTACCGGGTCACACGCAACGCGGCGACGAGCCTCCATCGGCACCGTGGCGCGAGAGCGCGGGCAGCGGACGCGGTGGGTCGTGAGAGCGATCCGGCGCTCGATCCTGGAGACTGGGTCGATGACATGGGTGCGAGCGGACTCGTGGAGCTGGTGAAGACGTTCTTTCGAGAGCTGCCACTGCGTCAGCGCGAGGTCTTCGACCTCGTAGACCTCCAAGGCCTCTCTCAGGGGGAGGCCGCCGAGATGCTCGAGATGAACGCGACGACGCTGCGGGTCCACCTCTTCAGGGCGCGACGGACGATCCGCGCGAGCATCCTGGCAACGCATCCTGCACTTGTGGAGGACCGGCACGCATGAACTGCGAGACGGCGACGGACCTCTTGCTCGAGGCCGAGCTCAGCGAGCTCGAGGGGGTGGGCGACACGGCGCTCGCGAGGCATGTCGCCGAGTGCACTCGCTGCGCGGAAGTGGCGCAGCGGATCGTGGCGACCGAGCGAGCGCTTGCGGCGACGCTCGACAGCGTCCAATCGCGGCGGAGTGACGAGACGGTGCGGCGAGACGCGGCGACGGCGCGGGCTTCGAGGCGGTGGCGATCGAGAGCGCGAGTGTTGATCCCGCTCGCACTCGCGGCCGGGATCGGAGCGTTGGTGCTGCTCGATCCGGACGGCGGACCGCCGCCGGTCGTCCACGTGCCGGTGGCGTTCGACGCCGCTGCGCAGCGGCTCCGCGTGGACATTCCGCAGGGCCAGAACGCGGTGCTGTACGAGACGGACAACCCAGACGTGATCGTGGTGTGGTTCTACTGATATCGAGGTGAGGTCATCATGCGAGTCATCAAGCAGCTCACGACACTCGTCGCGTTCGCGGCCCTCGGCTGCAGCGCGGGGCCGGAGTTGGATACGCGGACCTTCCGGCTGGAACACCTGGAAGGCTTCGCGGCGGCCGAGATCGTGGCGCCGTACGTGTACACCGATCGTCCCGACGCGCCCGGCACGCTCAGCCACCAGGGGAACGTGCTCACGGTGCGGGAGACCCTGGACAATCTCGAGAAGATCGCGAGGGTGCTCGAGGAGCTCGATACGGCCGAGCCGGGCGTGCAGCTGCGGTTCCAGATCATCGAGGCCAACGGGGCGGCCACCTCCGATCCGGCGATCGCCGAGGTGGAAGCAGAGCTCAGGAAGTTGTTCCAGTTTCGCGGATATCGGCTCTTGGCGGAGGCCTTCGTGGGTGGGGTCGAGGGGAGCTCCATCTCGCAGGCGGTGAGCACACGGGGGGAGCCGTACGCCATCGACGCGCGCATCCATCGGGTGCAAGTGAGCGACGCTGGCGGGTCGGTGATGCTGACCGTGGCGCTCCGTCTGCCAAATGTGGGATCCACGCTCGAGTCGACCGTCAACGTGCCGGTGGGGAAGACGGTGGTGCTGGGGAACGGTCAGCTCGACCCGCAGCGCGGGCCGCTGATCCTCACGGTGCGCCCGGAGCTCGTTCAGCCTTAGCCCTGCGAATAGAGAGATCGGGGCGCGGCCAGCGGGTCGCGCCCCGGCGGCGTACCCTTCCCAACATCCCTCAAAAGGCCCATCTTCTCCCCCCTGCGGAGGGACACCTTCTGGTCCCCCGCCGGGCGATTGAGACGCGGCGCTGGCGGTCGATTCCTGGCCGTCTCAGGTCCGTGCCGAGGGCCCATCGGGTCCCCGGAGGCCGCTGGTTGCGGACCTCCCGCGCCGCGTACATCTTACGGCGGCTGGCGCCGCCCCTGCGGGCTGCCAGGGCCTGTTCAGCAAGGACTTTATCCGACCCTTGGAGGGAACATGAGGTTGAAACAATGGTCTGTGTTGGCGGCGTTGGGTGCCGCGGGGATGCTCGCCGTCTCGGCCTGTGACGAAGAGACGACCGTGGCCGGCCCGCCGGTACCGCGGACGATGGTCACAAGCGGCGGCGACAACCAGCAGGCCCCGGTCGGGAACACGGTCAACGAGCCGCTGCAGGTGACCGTGACCGGGAGCAACGACCAGCCGTTTGCCGGCGCCGAAGTGGCTTTCAGAGTGACCTCCCGGACGGGGTCGGTGAGCGCCGAGTCGGCCACGACGGGGTCCGACGGGACCGCCAGCGTCACACTCACACTCGGCACGATCGCCGAGCGGGTGTCGGTTCAGGCGTCACTCGGTGCGCTCACCGCGAACTTCAGCGCGACGGCGCTGGCGACGGGCGCCGCAGGCGCGGCGGCTTTCTCAGGGGACGATCAGGGCGCCGGGTTCGGCGAGACG
>JBDHCY010000095.1:0-21860 GCA_039591795.1 Gemmatimonadota bacterium
GCAGCACTCCGCGCATCACACGGCCCCCGCGCGCATGAGATCGTGGAGATGCACCATGCCCAGGAGGTGGCGGTCTGCGTCCACCACCGGCATCGCCATGACGCCGTGCTCCTCCATCCTGTGCACCACGGCCTGCGCCAGCTCGTCCGGGTCCGCGAGCTTCGCCTCCCGGTTCATGACTTCGGCAACGGGAGCCTCGAGGAAGCTGTCGGTGCGCTCCATGAGTCGTGTGAGGTCTCCTGCCGTGACGACGCCAACCACCCGCTCGGCGTCGTCGACGACCGCTACGGTGCCACGCCGCTCGGCGAGGAGCACCACGCACTGGCGCATGGATGCGTCTTCTGGGAGTGCAGGAACGCCATCGGTCACCATGACGTCGCTGGCGCGGAGCAAAAGCCGTCGGCCGAGCGCCCCGCCCGGGTGGACGGCGGCGAAGTCCGCCGCACTGAACCCCTTCACCTCGAGGAGCGTCATGGCGATCGCGTCGCCGAGCGCGAGCATCGCCGTCGTAGAAGCCGTGGGCGCGAGGTCGTGAGGACAGGCCTCCTCGGCGACGGCGGTGTCGAGTGTCACGTCGGCCTGGCGTGCCAGTCCACTGTCGACCTGCCCCGTGATCGCGACGATGGGGACTCCGAGTCGCTTGAGCTGGCCCACGAGCCCGAAGAGCTCTTCCGACTCGCCGCTCTTCGACAGGAGGATGGCTGCGTCGTCGCGGCCCACGAGGCCCATGTCGCCGTGGAGGGAATCCACTGGGTGCAGGAACACCGAGGGGCTGCCCGTGCTCGTGAGTGTCGCCGCGACCTTGCGCGCCACGAGTCCCGATTTGCCCACCCCCGACACGACGACCCGTCCAGACCGCGACGCGAGCAGATCGACGGCCCGCACAAACGCGTCGTCGAGCCGGTCGGCCACGGCTCGCACCGCGTCCGCCTCGACGGCGAGCACGCGACGCCCGCGCTCAATGCACGTCGTCGTGTCGAGTCGCGTCATCACCGCGTTCGGCAAGGTAGGCCTCGAGCACAGCGTCCCAGTCGCCGCGCGTGTGGAGGATGAGGTCGGCCACTTCCCGTGCCGCGCCCGCGCCCCCCGGTGCCGTGGTGACGTAGCTCGCTACCTGGCGAACGTCAGGCACAGCATTGGCCACGGCGATGGGGAGTGCAACCCGGCGGAGAAGGGGGAGATCGGCAAGGTCGTCGCCTACGAAGGCCACGTGATCCCACGTGAGATCGTGCGACCGCAGCAGGTCCTCGAACAGCGGCAGCTTCCGCGCGCCGGCATCCTGGAGCACGGCGTCGAGACGGAGCTCCCGCCCACGGACATCCGTCGCGCTCGAGGGGCGCCCGCTCACCAGCGCCACCCGCAGGCCAGCGAGCTGAAGCAGCTTGAGGCCGAGGCCGTCTTGGATGTGAAACCGCTTGAGCTCGACGTTGCGACCATCGAGCGAACCGAGATACACACCGTTGTCGGTGAGCACACCGTCCACGTCGAAGCCGACGAGCCGAATCCGGCGGGCGAGCTGTTGGTCAAGCACGCACGCCCTCCCGCACCCGGTGCCAAATGTCGAGCGCGCGCTCGAGAATCGGCTCGAGTGCGTCGAGCGGAAGCATCGTGGCGGCATCGCTTGGCGCGGAGTCGGGCGCCGGGTGCGCCTCAAGGAAGAATGCGTCGGCGCCGGCGGCGGCCGCCGCCCAGAGGAGAGGCGCCACGAACTCGCGCAGCCCGCCGCTCGTCCCGCCCGCTCCCCTGCCCGGCTGCTGCACGCTGTGGGTCGCGTCGTAGATGACGGTAGCCCCCGTGGCATCACGGATCCGTCGAAAGCTCCTCATATCCACTAGGAGATCACCGTATCCAAAGGCCGTGCCGCGCTCGGTGACCCACACGTCACTCGCACCACCCTGGCGGGCCTTGGCGACGGCGCCGGCCATCTCTTCCGGCGCCATCCATTGCCCTTTCTTGATGTTCACAGCCTTGCCGGAGGTGCCTGCGGCAACGACCAGGTCGGTCTGGCGGCAGAGGAAGGCCGGGATCTGGAGCACGTCAGCCACCCCGGCGGCGGCGGGCACGTGGGCAGGCTCGTGGACGTCGGTGAGCACGGGGAGCCCGGACTCGCGGCGGACCTGTGCCAGTGCTTCCAGCCCGCGCTCGAGACCGGGGCCGCGGGCCCCGTCTGGCCGCGACCGATTGGCTTTGTCAAAGCTCGCTTTGTAGATGACGCGAACCCCGAGGCGCGCAGCCAGTGCCGCGAGGGCCTCGGCGACCCGGAGGTTCAGCGCGTCGTCTTCGAGGACGCATGGGCCCGCAATCACGAACGGCGCCTCGAGCCTCACGGCGAGTCGACTCTCTGCTTGGCGAGCGTCGGCGGCTGCGACTGCCGTTGGGCGACGCGGTAGGCCTTCGCCGCGCCGATGAACCCTGCAAAGAGGGGATGCGGATCCATCGGACGCGACTTCAATTCGGGATGGAACTGGCACCCGACGAACCAGGGGTGGTCGGGCAGCTCGATCATCTCGACGAGCGATCCGTCGGGCGAGAGCCCCGAGAACAGCATCCCACGTTCGGCTAGGATGTCCCGGTAGGCGTTGCTGACCTCCCAGCGATGCCGGTGCCGCTCGCTGACCTCGTCGGCATCGTAGGTCTGCGCGGCGCGAGAGTCGGCCCGCAACCGGCAGGGATACGCCCCCAGCCGCATCGTTCCACCGAGATCGGTCGTGCCCTTTTGCGCGTGCATGAGCGAGATCACGGGGTTCTCGCACTCAGGCGCGAACTCACTGGAGTTGGAGTCGGGCAGTCCGCACACGTTGCGAGCAAACTCGATGATGGCCGTCTGGAGCCCGAGACAGATGCCGAAGAACGGCACGCCGTGCTCGCGGACATGCCGAATCGCGGTGATCATGCCCTCGATCCCGCGCTCGCCGAACCCGCCCGGGATCAGCACACCGTCGTATGGCGCGAGCAAGGCGGCTGCACCATCGGCGTGTTCGGCGAGATCGTCGGATGAGACCCACTGCACCTCGACGCCGACCTCGTTGCCGATACCGCCATGCGCGAGTGCCTCGTTGATGCTCTTGTAGCTGTCGGCGAGGGCCGTGTACTTCCCCACGACGGCGATGCGCACCCGCTGTGGCGGGTGCAAGATCGTATCGACCATGGCCCGCCACGGGCCCAGGTCGGGCCCGGGCACGTCCAGATGCATCCGGCGGCAGACTTCGCGGTCGAGCCCCTGTGCGTGGAAGCGCAGCGGAATCTCGTAGATCGAAGCCACGTCGGGGCTCTCGATCACGCAACCGAAATCCACGTTGCAGAAGAGGGCGATCTTTCGCTTGATGTCGTCTGCGATGGCGTGCTCGCTGCGACAGATCAGGATGTCGGGCTGGATTCCGATCTCCATGAGCTCGCGCACGGAGTGCTGCGTGGGCTTCGTTTTGAGCTCGCCGGTCGCTGCGATGAGGGGAACGAGGGTCAGGTGGATCACGAGAGCGTTCTCGCGACCGACCTCGTGTCGGAACTGCCGGATGGCCTCGAGGAACGGAAGCGATTCGATGTCGCCAACCGTCCCGCCAACCTCGACGATGACGACATCGTGGTCGGGTGCGAGACGCCGGACGGCGCCCTTGATCTCGTCGGTGATGTGGGGGACGACCTGCACGGTCGACCCGAGGTATTCCCCGCGACGCTCCTTCGTGATCACCGAGAGGTAGATCCGGCCTGTCGTGACGTTGTTGGTCTGCGAGAGCGACCGCTCGATGAACCGCTCGTAATGGCCGAGGTCGAGATCGGTCTCCGCCCCGTCGTCGGTGACGTACACCTCACCGTGCTGAAATGGAGACATCGTCCCCGGATCGACGTTGATGTACGGGTCGAACTTCAGCATCGAGACGCGCAGCCCCCGCTCGTGGAGCAGGCGGCCAAGCGAGGCGGCGGCGATTCCCTTCCCGAGCGACGAGACGACGCCGCCGGTCACAAAAATGAACTTGGTCGTGCTGACTTTGGCGCTCACATCACCTCTCCACTCGCCGCGCGCTGCGCGGCGCCAGGGCCTCGGGCGGGCGAAATCGACCGCCCAGGTGGATCAGGGCGAAGTGCCCTCGTGGAACGTCATGTCTGACAACATGTTGTGCCCCGCCGTCGCAAGCGGATTCTCGCTCCGCGCCCCGCAACGGACCTCCGGGGAGGCCAGCAGGAGGGCCGGCGAACAGGGGCGGGTCAAACGCTGGGGTCACCATGCGGCGTACCGCAGAAGGCGCCTGGTGCGGCTCGGTGAGGCGCAAGCCGGGTGGCGCGAAGCGCGGCTCGATGAGCCGCGGGGGCCGGGGGACGATCGCAGGTTGATGCACGTGCTAAGCTAATATGGTGCGGGCGCTGCATCAAGAGTCGTGCCGCGGCGGTCAGTCTCGCAAATTGCCTAACTCCAAGAAGTTGCCCAGCAGGCGTCGGCCCTGAGGGGTCCCAATCGACTCCGGATGGAACTGCACTCCGAAGATCGGGTGGAGCTGATGTCTGAGGCCCATGATCTCACTCTGGGGAGGTCGGTCGTCGGCCCACGCCGTGACACGAAGGGCTGCCGGAACGCTGGCGGGGTCAACCACCAGCGAGTGGTAACGCATGGCCTCGAACGGTGAGGGAAGCCCAGCGAACAGGCCCTCGCCCTCGTGAGCCACCGCGGAAGTCTTTCCGTGGAGCAGCCGCTCCGCTCGAACCACCCGCCCCCCGAAGGCTTCGGCGATCGCCTGGTGCCCGAGGCACACACCGAGGACGGGGACGCGGCCGGCCGCCAGGCGCACGATCTCAACGGAGATCCCGGCGGCGGCGGGGGCACCCGGCCCGGCCGAGACGACAATAGCCTTGGGCCCCCGGGCGAGCACGTCTTCAGGCGTGGCCGTATCGTTTCTGACGACCTGCGACTCGACGCCCAGTTCGCCCAGGTATTGAACCAGGTTGTAGGTGAACGAGTCGTAGTTGTCGATGATGACGAGCATCACGCCCTCGGATGGAACTGCCGGTGGACGCTGCGCAGGTAGTCCCGGTCGACGTGGGTGTAGATCTGGGTCGTGGCAAGGTCGCTGTGCCCCAGCATCTCCTGCACCGCCCTGAGGTCGGCTCCTCCCTCGAGGAGATGCGTGGCGAAACTGTGGCGGAGGGTGTGCGGACTGACGCGCTTCGTGAGCCCCGCATCCCGCGCGGCCCGCCGGATGAGACTCCAGGCGCCGACCCGCGAAAGGGGGCCGCCTCGGGCGTTGAGAAACAGGCGGCCGCGCGTCGCGCCCCGATCGAGGCTGGGTCGGACTTGCCGAAGGTAGACGGCCACGGCTCCGAGGGCGCGTCGACCCACAGGCACGATGCGCTCCTTCCCGCCCTTGCCGAGGATCCTCACGAGCGCGTCATCGAAGTGGACGTCCTGCAACGTCAGCCCAACGAGCTCGGAGACGCGGGCCCCGGTGGCGTAGGCAGCTTCGAGGAGCGCCCGATCGCGCCAGCCAAGGGGGGTGTCGGTATTCGGGACGTTGAGGAGGGCCTCGACCTCTGCCACTGACAGTACGGTCGGAAGGGTCCGCCAGCGCTTCGGTGTCTGGAGCCGCTCCGACGGATCGTGTGCGAGTCGCTGCTCACCGACGAGAAAACGGAAGTACGAGCGAATGGCGGAGACCTGACGGCGAATCGACGTCGCTTCGAGGCCGAGGTCCTTGAGGTGGAACACGAAACGCGACAGGAGATCGGGCGTGACCAGGCCCGGCTCGGGCGCGTCATGTGCTTCGGCAAAGGTGGCGAGGCGGGTGACGTCGCGGCAGTAGTTCGTGACCGTGTGCGGGCTGTGACCTGCCTCGAAGGTCAGAAAATCCCGGTATTGCTCGAGGGCGAAGGCGCGGCTCACGGCGTCGGAGACGGCGGGCATGAAGGCAAGCTAGTAGATCAGTCGCGCCTGGCGAGGCCGCGCCGCACGATCCAAACGGCAGCGACGGTGGCGCCGACCGCCGCGACGGCAAGCCCACGGTTCATGCGATCGATGGCGAGGAGCACCTCATCCAGCGTCCCTCCGGCCCGATAGACCACGTATGTCAGCGTGCCGTACCAGAGCGCGGAGGCGAGATAGATCGGGGGCAGCGCGTGGCGGGCTGGGAGGTGGGCAACGCCGGCAAACGGAGGCACGACGGCCCGCCACACGGGCAGAGCCCGGCTGACGAAGATCCCCCAGGCGCCCCACCGGCGGTATGTCCGCTCGATCGAGGCCAGAGCCCGCTCCGAGAGAAGCCGCCGGCCGATGGACGTCTGGAAGAAGGGGCGACCGAGGTGCCGGCCGGCAAAGTAGACGGCAGTGGCAGAGGCGACGTTGGCGGTCCACGTGACGGCGAAGACGGCGGGCCAGGCCAATGCGCCCCGGGAAGCGAGATATGCACCGAGCCCGACCACCGTGTCGGCGGGGACTGGGGGAAAGATGTTCTCGAGCGCTGCGAGCGCGGCGATGGCGAGGTAGGTCGTGCCCGTTGGGAGGCCCACGAGCCAGGCGACCAGGCTACTGAGCAAGAAGCGCCACCGCGATCACGGCGATGCCTTCTCCGTGCCCGACGAAGCCCATTCCCTCGTTCGTTTTCGCCTTGATCGAGATCGCGTCGGGATCGACCTCCAACGCGCCAGCGAGTCGTGCGGCCATGGCTTCGACGTAAGGGCGCAGGCGAACGTGCTCCACGACCACGGTGACGTCGGCGTTGAGGAGCCGCCATCCGGCGTCGCGAACCACGCTGCGCGCGTGCTCGAGGAGTACCAGCGAGTCCGCGTTGCGCCAGCGGGGGTCCGTGTCAGGGAAGTGAGTGCCGATGTCTCCCAACCCGGCGGCGCCGAGCAGTGCGTCCGTCAGTGCGTGGGCGACGGCATCGGCGTCGGAGTGGCCGGCGAGGCCCGGGCTGTCCGGGATCGGCACTCCGCCCAGCACGAGCGGTCGGTCTGTAGTGAAACGGTGGGAGTCGTACCCGATTCCCACCCGCATGGTCACGCCGCGTCGGCGATCGTCGAGTAATCCTGCCGCCGCCGCATGGGACGGAAGCCCGCGTCAGTGATGAGGCGCTGCATCTCGTCGACCGTCATCCGGTAGGTCGTGCCGGCGGCAGAGACGACGTTCTCTTCCATCATGAGGGACCCGAAGTCGTTGGCGCCAAAGCGGAGCCCGATCTGCCCGATCTTGGGGCCCATGGTCACCCACGACGCCTGAATGTTCGGGACATTGCCGAGCACGATGCGGGCAAAGGCCTGGGTCCGGAGATAGGTGACGGCATCGGTCTTGGGCGTGTCGGCCATCTCGGTGCCCTCGGGCTGGAGCGGCCAGGCGATGAACGCCGTGAACCCACCCGTTCGCGCCTGCAAGTCGCGCACGCGGTGGAGGTGCTCGACGCGGTCCTCCAGGCTCTCGCCGAGCCCGTACATCATCGTGGCCGATGTCTTCATGCCCAGGCCGTGCGCCACTTCCATGACTTCGAGCCATTTGTCGGCGCCCGCCTTCTTGCGCGCCACACGATCTCGCACTTCCTGCACGAGGATCTCACCACCTCCACCGGGGATCGAATCGAGGCCCGCGGCCTTGAGCTCGGTGAGCACCTCCTCGAGGGAGAGCCGGAAGCGCCCGGCGAAGAAATCGACTTCAGACGGGCTGAAGGCGTGAGTGTGGATTGGATGGTTGCGCTTGATGTAGCGGAGGAGGTCGAGGTACCACTCGAACGGGATGTAGGGGTTGTGCCCGCCCTGCATCAGAATCTGCACGGCACCGATCGCTTTGGCTTCGTCGATTTTCCGGCCGATCTCTTCGAAGGAGAGGACGTACCCCTCGTGGTGTTTGGGCCGGCGGTAGAACGCGCAGAACTTGCAGTCCGCGACGCAGACGTTCGTGTAGTTGATGTTGCGGTCGATGATGTAGGTGACGACGTCGTCGGAGTGGAGCGTACGCCGCTGTTCGTGCGCGAGCGCACCAAGCTCGAGGAGGGGAGCTCGGTCGTAAAGCTCGAGGTGCTCGCGAAACTCACCGCTGGTTCGGTCGATCATCGTCACGCTGCTGAGAGGAAGCGCAGCGACCCGTCGGGCACGAGATTGCGAGCGACGAGCCGGCGGAAGAAATCGGTCAGGCCGGCGAGGTGTCGATACGAGAGCGCGTAGTCGAGCCCCTCCAGGTACGCGCGACAGACGTCGGTCGAGAGGCCGGTGGCTCCGTGCGCGGCCTCGATGAGGAGATCGAGATGGTCGAGGCCCCATCGGCGCGAAGCGAGGAGCGCTTCGTGAACGGCGTGCACCTCGTCGGGCGGGGCTGCTCGCCCGGCGGCCCACACCGCGAAGACGAAGGGAAGCCCCGTCCAGGACTTCCAGGCCTCGCCAAGGTCGTACCGGTACGCGTAGTGGCCGCTCGCCCCGAGCACGAGCGCCGCGTCTCCAATGACGAGGACGGCCTCGTGCGGGAGGCCGCGCAGGGCGTCGAGATCCGCGGCCTCGGCACGGGCTTCGGCGAACCGGGGTGCCACGCCCCACACCTCCGCGCAGAGGAGCTCGAGGAGGAGGACGCTCGTGCGCGACGACGCGGAGAGTAGGACGATTCGCCCATCGAGCTCGTCGACCGGGCGATGGCTGAAGAGCGCGACGCTTCGCACTGGTCCATCGCAGCTCACGGCGAGCTCCGGGAGCAGAACGTACGCGTCGGCGTTTCGAGCGTACTCGACCGCTGAAACCACGCTGACATCGAGCTCGCCCGCGGCGAGCAGGGCGTTCAGCTCGGTCGGAGTGCCCGTGACCATGTCGGCGGCGATCGGTACGAGCCGACGGTCGAGCGCTCCGTAGACCGGATAGCCGTTGATGTAGGCGATGCGCCCGAGCCGCATCACGCGGCCGCCACCTCCGCAGGCACCGGCTCATAGAGCGAATTCCGCTCGACCGGCTCCTTGCCTGCATCGCGAATCAACCGGACGAGGTCGTCGTAGGCGAGCATCATCGGGGTGTGAGCGCCGGCGTCATGATAGACGCGCTCGTAGATGACCGTGCCTTCGACATCGTCACACCCGAAGTGCAGTGCCACCTGTGACAAGAACGGCGTCACCATGGGCCAGTGGGTCTTCACATGGGGCACGTTGTCCAGCAGGAGGCGCGCGGCGGCGATGTTCTTGAGGTCGTCCACGCCGGTGGTTGCCGTGCCCGTCCGGCCGAGCCGTTCCCCCAACTCGTTGTGGTCTGGGTGGAACGCAAGGGGCACGTAGGTGAGAAAGCCTCGAGTCTCGTCCTGCAGGTCCCGAAGAGCCAGGAGGTGATCGACTCGGTCCTCCAGCGTCTCCACGTGCCCGTAGAGCATGGTGCAATTCGAGGGTATGCCGAGCCGGTGCGCCTCGCGATGCACCGCGAGCCACTCCTCGGCCACCAGCTTCCGGTCGGCGATCGTGGCACGCGTCGCCGCACTGAAGACCTCTGCCCCACCGCCGGGCAGCGTCGAGACTCCCGCTTCTTTCATGGCGAGCAGGACGTCGGCGATCGACAATTTCTCGATGCGCGCCAGGTGGGCCACCTCGACGGCCGTGAGGGCCTTGATGAACACGTCCGGGTGCCGCTCTTTCAGGCCGCGGAACAGGTCCAGGTAGTAGTCGAGGCGCAGCTTGGGGTGGAGGCCTCCAACGATGTGGAACTCGCGCGTTGGCGCGGTGCGCGCCGCCTCCGCCTCGGCAAACACCTCGTCGAGCGGGCGCGTATACGCGCCTTCCTCCTTCGGCGTGCGGGCGAACGAGCAGAAGACACAGGTCTTTCGGAGGATGCAGACGTTGGTCGGGTTGAGGTGCTGGTTCGCGGAAAAGAACACCCGGTCCCCGTTGGCGCGCCGGTTCGCTGCGTCGGCCACCGCCCCGAGACCGGTGAGATCGGGTGTGGCGAACAGCGTGAGACCGTCGTCGCGCGAGAGGCGCTCCCCGCGCGCAACCTTGTCGGCGATGGGCTGGAGCGCGGGGTCGGAGAGACGGGTCACCCGCCGAACCTCCGGACCGCCAGCGTGACGTTGTGGCCGCCGAACCCGAACGAGTTGGAGAGCGCGACGTCCACGTGCCGCGCGACCTTGGCGTTGGGTGCGCAATCGAGGTCGCAGTCGGGGTCGGGATGATCCTGGTTGATGGTCGGCGGGATCTCGCCGCGCGAGAGGACCAGCGTAGAGATCGCGAATTCGACCCCGCCCGCTGCCCCGAGGAGGTGCCCCGTCATCGACTTGGTCGACCCGAACACCACGCGACGCGCGTGATCGCCTAACACGGACTTCACGGCGACCGTCTCGGCGATGTCGCCCTGCGGTGTCGACGTGCCGTGCGCGTTGATGTAGCCGACCTCGGAGGGGTCGATCGCGGCGTCGGTCAATGCCGCGCGCAAGGCAAGCTGCGCTCCGCTCCCATCCGGGATCGGTTGGGTGATGTGGTGGGCGTCGGCGCTCAACCCGTACCCGACGAGCTCGCCGTAGACCGGCGCGCCACGCTGCTCCGCGTGTTCGAGCGCTTCGAGAACCACTATACCGGCGCCATCGCCCATGACGAAGCCGTCCCGTTCCTTGTCGAACGGACGCGATGCCCGGGTCGGCTCGTCGTTACGCGTAGACAGGGCTCGCATGTTGGAGAAGCCCGCGATGGCCAGGGGTGTGATCGCGGCCTCTGCCCCACCTGCGATCATCCTGTCGGTCTCGCCCGACCGGATCAGCCGGAACGCCTCGCCGATCGCGTGGGCGCCCGAAGCGCACGCCGACACCGTGCAATAGTTGGGGCCTCGGGCGCCGTGGCGGATGGCGACCACGCCTGAGGCGATGTCGGGGATGAACATCGGCACGAAGAACGGAGAGACCCGGCCCGGCCCGCGCTCGAGGAAGATCTTGCACTGCTCCTCGAACGTCCAAATGCCTCCGATGCCCGACCCAATGATGACACCGGTTCGCGTGCCACCGATCGCTCCGTTCTGAAACCCCGCATCCTCGACGGCCTGTTGGGCGGCCCCGATCGCGTACTGAAGAAACCGATCGTAACGCTTGGCTTCCTTGCGATCGATGTAGCCGAGGGGATCGAAGTCCTTGACCTCGCAAGCGAACCGGACGTCGAGATTGGCCGGGTCGAATCGACGAATGGGGGCCGCACCGGACGTACCGGCGAGGAGTCCATTCCACGTAGGTTCGACGCTCGTGCCAAGCGGCGTAACGAGGCCAAGCCCCGTGACCGCGACGCGCCTCGCCAAGGCTACTGTCCGATCTTCTCGTGCAGGTACTGCAGGGCGTCGCCCACCGTTCGGAGCTTCTCAGCTTCTTCGTCGGGGATGTCGATGTCGAACTCCTTCTCGAAGGCCATGACCAGCTCGACCGTGTCGAGGGAATCCGCGCCGAGGTCCTCCATGAAGCTGGCCTCGCCGGTCAGCTTCTCACGCTCCACGCCGAGCTCCTCGGCGATGATGTCCTTCACCTTCTCTTCGAGCTGCTGCATGTCCATTGCCATGGTCGTGCCCCTGCAGTGGAAAGGGTAGTAGAGACGGAGCCTGCCTACATCACCATGCCGCCGTCGACCACGACGACCTGCCCGGTAATGTAGCCTGCGAGGTCGGAGGCGAGAAAGAGCACCGCGTGCGCCACGTCGGCCCCCCCTCCGAGTCGCCCCAGCGGGATTTGGGCCTGGAGCGCCTCCCTGGCTGCCTCGGGCAGCGCGCGTGTCATGTCGGTGTCGATGAATCCCGGGGCCACGGCATTGACGAGCACGTTGCGCGAGGCGAGCTCCTTCGCCACCGCTTTCGTGAACCCGACGAGCCCTGCCTTCGAGGCCGCATAATTTGCCTGGCCTCTGTTGCCGATCAGGCCGACGATGCTCGCGATATTGATCACGCGACCCCGTCGGCGTTTCATCATTCCCCGGGTGACCTGCTTCGTGACGAGGAACGCCCCTTTGAGGTTCGCGTCCAGCACCTGGTCCCAGTCGCCTTCCGAGAGCCTGGCGAGCAGGTTGTCGCGCGTCAGGCCGGCGTTGTTCACGAGCACGTCGATCGGGGCGAGCCGCTCCTCGACTTCGCGAACGGCCGCGGCGACCTGTTCGCCGTCGGAGACGTCGCAAGAGACGCCGATCGTCCCGCCGCCGAGCTCGGCCGCGGCCTCGGCGACCCGGCCCGCGTCACGCGCGACTATGGTCGAGAGCCCCCGGTGACGAGCGCCACGCGATCGCTCAAGTCGATTCTCATGCTACCGCCCCCAGAAACCGGGTCAGGTCGTCGGCCGTCCCGAGGTTTCGTGCGCTCGCACCTGGCACGATTCGTTTCAACAGGCCGGTGAGCACCGTGCCGGGCCCCATTTCGATCCAGGTCGCTCCCTCACCGACGTGCTCAGCCGCTGCCTCGACGCACCCGACCCAGCGTACCGGCGACGTGAGCTGCTCGACGAGCATCACGCGGGCGCGCTCGGCGGTCGTGACCGGTTCTGCGGACGCGTTCGCCATGACCGGCACGGCCGGATCACCAAATGGTGCCTCGGCGAGTTCCCCGGCGAGGGGGTCCTGCGCGGGGGCCATGAGCGGTGAGTGGAACGCGCCACTCACCTTGAGCGGGACGACCCGCCGCGCGCCGCGCGCCTGACATGCCGCCCCCGCCCGCTCCACCGCCGCCGGATCGCCGCTCACGACCGTCTGGTCGGGGGCGTTGAAGTTGGCCGGGACGGCAACCTCGTCGCTGGAGCTGGCCTCGCGGCACGCGGCTTCGACCTCCGCGCCTGGAAGCCCCAGCACGGCAGCCATCTTCCCCGGGCGCAGGTGCCCGGCTTCGAGCATGAGCTCCCCCCGGCGTCGCACGAGGCCTGCGGCCGCCGTCGCGGGCAGGGCCTCGGAGGCGACGAGCGCGCTGTATTCACCGAGCGAGTGTCCAGCGGCGACAGCCGGCCGGGCAATGCCATGCGCGCGTACGACGGCGACGACGGCGGCTGAATGCGCGAGGATCGCCGGTTGGGCATGGTGGGTTTTGGTGAGCTCCTCTGCGGGCCCCTCCCACATGATCTTGGTGAGGGCCGTGCCGAGGGCCTCGTCGGCGGCCTCGAAGACGTCTCGCGCCTCGCGAAACCGCTCGGCGAGGTCGCGCCCCATGCCGACCCGTTGGGCACCCTGTCCGGGGAACAACCAGACTTCGCGGTCTACCATCGCACGAGCGCGCTCGCCCACGTGAACCCACCCCCAAACGCCACCATGAGCACCGTCATCCCGGGCTCGACGCGACCGGACCGCACGGCCTCGTCCAGTGCCAGGGGCACCGAGGCTGCGGAGGTGTTGCCGTATCGATCGATATTGACCAGGACGCGATCCATCGGGATGCCGGTGCGTTTCGCGGTCGCCTCGATGATGCGGACGTTGGCCTGGTGGGGGATGAGGAGATCCACGGCGTCGGCATCGAGGCCGGCGCGCTCGAGCGCGGCGTCGCATGCCTCCGCCATCGACCGAACGGCGGCCTTGAAGACCTCGCGTCCCGCCATGCGCAGGAAGTAGTCGCCGCGCTCCACCTGCTCTGGCGTCACGGGGAACCGTCCCGGCCGGTACAGCAGCTCGCCAAGCGTACCGTCGCTCTTCAGGAAGGTCGAGAGAATGCCCGATCCGTCTCCGTCCGCTTTGCGGACGAGCGTGGCCCCCGCAGCATCCCCGAACAGGATGCTCGTGGCGCGATCGCCGTAGTCGGTGATGCTCGAGAGCCGCTCGGCCCCCACGACGAGCACGGTCTCGGCGCGCCCAGCGGCCACCATGGCGTCGGCGATGCTCAGGCCGTAGAGAAAGCCGCTGCAGGCGGCTGAGACATCGAACGCCGCGGCGTTCTTCGCGCCGATCGCAGCCTGCAAGTCGCAGGCGGCGGAGGGAAGCAGCCGATCCCAGGTCGCCGTCCCGACGATGAGGGCATCGACCGCGTCCGCGGTGACTCCCTGCTCCGCGAAGAGGCGGCCAACGGCGTCGGCGCCCATGCTGGCGAGTGTCTCGCCGTCGCCCGCAATGTGCCGCTCGCTGATGCCGGTCCGCTCGCGGATCCACTCGTCCGACGTGTCGACCATCCGCTCGAAATCGGCGTTGGTGAGCACTTTGGTGGGCACGTACGTGGCCACCCCGACCATCCGGGCCGCCGGAGTTGTCATGTGGAGCTTCCTCCGCCCGGCGCCATCTCGGCGCCGATGTGCTGGCTCAGGTGGCTCGTGACCGCCGTGTGGGCCACGCGGAGCGCGTTCTTGATTGCGCGTGGCGGCGAGGAGCCGTGGCAAATGATCGAGACCCCGCGAACGCCGAGCAGTGGCGCTCCTCCATACTCCGAGTAATCGAGCGTGCGCAGGACCTTGCCTACTTCGGGCCGCTCGAGCACGTCAGGCGCCGCCTCGGCGACGAGCGAGACGAAGAGGCGCGCGACCGACTCATAGAACTTGAGCAGCACGTTCCCAACGAACCCGTCGCACACGGCCACGTCCAGCGGGCCTGCCGCGCACTCGCCAGCCAGGATGTCCCGTCCTTCGACGTTGCCGACGAAGCGGAGCGGCTCGTTCGCGAGAAGCTGGTGTGCCTCCTTCGCGAGCGCGTTCCCCTTCTCCCGCTCCTCTCCGATGTTGATGAGGCCGACGGCGGGTTCGGGACGCTGCAACACGTCGCGGGCATAGACCGTCCCCAGGTGGGCGAAGCCAACGACCTCACGAGGGCTGCAGTCGACGTTCGTGCCCCCGTCGATAACGAGAACGGGCTGGCGTGCCGTCGGGAAGAGGGTGCCAACGGCCGCTCGCTGGACGCCGTCGTGGAGCCGGAGCATGAGCGTGGCGGCGGCGAGGATGGCGCCAGTGTTGCCGGCGCTCACGCACGCGTCGGCCCGGCCCTCTTTGTGCTGGCTCATCGCGACGGCAATCGAGGAACGGGGTTTGGAGCGAATGGCCGCGAGCGGTTGCTCGCCCATCCCCACCACATCGGGCGCATCGACGATCTCGACACGCGCCTGGTCGAGTGCCGCGTGCTGCGCGAGCACCGATTCGATTTCGCCAGCCCGCCCGACGAGGAGCACCGAGAGATCGGGGATCTCCTCGAGGGCAAGCGTGGCCCCCGCGACCTCGGCCGCGGGCGCGCGGTCGCTTCCCATCGCGTCGAGCGCGATGCAAACCACGCTCAGTCCTCTACCGTGATCCGCTTCTCACCGCGGTAGTAGCCGCATTCCGGACACACCCGGTGCGGGACCTTGGGGCTTCCACACCGCGCGCACGGGACGAGCGCGGGGGCGGTCGCCTTGTAATGCGTGCGACGCTTTCGCTTACGCGACTTCGATGTCTTGCGCTTGGGTACAGCCATGATGCCTCTCGGTCA
Source organism: Gemmatimonadota bacterium (assembly GCA_039591795.1). Lineage (GTDB taxonomy): Bacteria > Gemmatimonadota > Gemmatimonadetes > Gemmatimonadales > GWC2-71-9 > JBDHCY01. The sequence goes on from JBDHCY010000095.1 coordinate 15,312, forward strand.
AGTTTCAGGATCGTGGGGCCATTGGGCCAGCAACTCGCCCCAGCGCGGGTCGGGCTCCGCTCGACACGTGCAAGGCCCCGCATTCAGGTTGGCCCCGCAGCCGGGGCAGAGCCCGCGACAATCGGGCCGACACAGCGAGAACTGCGGCACGGCGAGGATCAATTCCTCCCGCACCGCGGGCCGCAGATCGATCTCCGTCGCTCGCTCATCGACGGGATAGACACTCGGGTCGTCTTCGACCTCCCGGTCGATGCAGAACAGGGCCTCGACAGGCTGTCGAAGCGGGACTTTCAGCGGCTCCAGGCAGCGCCGACACTCGGTGCTGACGACCGCCCGCAGCTCGCCGCGCCAAAAGTGATGTCCCCGACCCGACATGGCCAGGAGGCCCGAGACGGCCACGGTGCCAGCGAGGCGCGCGGGGACGTCCTCGAAGAGCGGATCGTCCGCGGGGAGCTCGCCATCGGTGCCGACCGGACCATCGTGGAGCGCTTGGAGGTTTACGACGAGCATAACCCGTAACGCTAAGCCCTTATCGCAGTTACGGTCAAGTCTGCCTCTAGCTCGTCACCCCCAGAGGCCGGCCAGCTCCGCCTCGGAAAAGAAAAACGCGAGCTCGCGCTCCGCGGTGTCGTCGGCGTCGGACGCATGGATTGCGTTCCGCTCCTTCGATTCGGCATAGAGCCGGCGCACCGTCCGCTCGGCGGCTTCCGCGGGGTCGGTGGCGCCAATGACGCGGCGCAGCGTGGGGACGGCGTCCTCGCGCTCGAGAGCCAGCGCGAGACACGGCCCTGACGTCATGAACGCCACTAACGAGGCGTAGAACGGGCGCTCGCGGTGGACGGCATAGAACTGCCCCGCCTGGGGTGCGGTCAGGCGCACGAGGCGGGCGGCTCGAAGTACGAATCCCTCCGCCTCGAGGTGCGCCAAGATTCGGCCGGCGAACCCGCGCCCAAGGGCGTCGGGCTTGACGATGGCGAGTGTGCGTGAAGTCATGATGGTTGTGTGAGAAGGCGCCGGATGACATCGGCGCGCGTGAGAAAACCGACGAGAATTCCGTCGCGGACCACCGGGAACTGATCGCGTTCCTTGTTGATCATGAGGTGCACGGCGTCAGCCACCGTTTGATCCTCCGAGAGACAGAGCACCGACCGCTGCATGGCATCGCGGACGGGAACGACATCGGGATCGAGCCGCTCGGCGGCGGCCATGGCTCGAGGCGAACCCGCTGCCAGCTCCCCTGATTCCCGCTGGAGGAATCCGGGGACCAACACGCGGAGGAGCTCTCGGTCGCCGATGAGTCCGACCACACCACCGGCTTCGTCTACGACGGGGAGCGCGCGCGCGTGGTGGGTCACCATCAAGTGCGCCGCCGTCCGGAGCGCGGACTCCGGGGCGACACTGAGCACCTTCGTCGTCATGATGTCCCGGACCTGGAGGCGCCCCGGCAGTTCGATCGTTGTCAGGGCCGACAGGTCCCGGATTTCGTCGGGTGTAGTTGCGCTGAGCATCTGCGCGACGACCGCGGGTTGCGAGAGGAGGCGGGCGAAGGCGCTCAGCGCCTGAAGGTAGTGGGCTGACTGTCTCGGTGGTGACACGACGAGCACCAGGATGCGCGCGCAGCGTTTGGGATCGTGCTCGCGGCAGATCGGCTGCTTCGCGATGCCCAGGGCCACCGCGATGCGGGGAGCGGCATCCGTGCGGAAGTGCGGCACTATGGTTTCCGACCCGACCGCCACGACATCCTCCGGCCACGCCTCCGCGAGGAGTTTGTGAAGCCGCTCGGGCGCCGTCACGGCACCCGTGTCGATGAGCACCTGCGCGAGCTGCTCGGTTCCCCCCTGTAGCGAGGTCGCTTCGAGCGGCACGACGATCCGCTCGACGGGGAGCAGGTCGATGAGCTTCACAGACGCTCCCGAAGCAGAGGCACGACGTCCACTGGGCGCTCCATGACCCCGATCCCTGCTTGGCGAAACGACTCCATCTTCTCGGCGGCGGTGCCACTCGAGCCGGAGATAATCGCCCCCGCGTGCCCCATGCGGCGCCCTGGCGGTGCCGTCTGTCCCGCAATGAAGCCCACGACAGGCTTGCTCACGTCGCTCCTGATGAACTCCGCAGCGCGCTGTTCGTCCGTCCCGCCGATCTCGCCGATCATGACGATGGCGTCCGTGGCCGAATCGTCCTGGAAGGCACGGAGCGTATCGAGGAAGTTGGTGCCGATGATCGGGTCGCCGCCGATCCCGACGCAGGTGCTCTGGCCGAGACCAGCTTCCGTGAGCTGATGGACGATCTCGTACGTGAGCGTGCCAGAGCGGGACACCACGCCAATGCGACCAGGCGTGCAGATCGTGCCGGGGATAATGCCGACCTTGGCTGCCCCCGGTGAAATCAGGCCCGGACAGTTCGGCCCCAGCAGCCGCGAGCCGCGCTCTCGGACGAACGGGAGCACGCGGGTGAGGTCCAGCACCGGGATGCCCTCGGTGATGCACACGATCAGGGCGATGCCCGCGTCGGCGGCCTCGTAGATCGCCCCGGCCGCGTGGGCTCCCGGCACATAGATGACCGACGTGTTCGCCCCGGTCGCCTCGACGGCCTCGACGACCGTATTGAAGATCGGGATCGAGCCGTTGAACTGCTGTCCACCCTTGCCCGGCGTGACACCGGCCACCACCTGCGTGCCGTATTGCTGCATCTGCCGAGTGTGGAATGAGCCATCGCGTCCCGTGATGCCCTGGACTACGAGACGCGTGTGCTCGTCGATGAGAATGCTCATGCCGCCCTCCCCGCGACATCCACGGCTTTCCGCACGGCGGCGTCCATATCGGTCAGTGCTTCGAACCCCGCGCCGGTCAAGATCCGTACGGCCTCGGCCTCGTTCGTGCCCGTGAGACGGATGACGAGTGGGACCTCGAGCGAGAGACGTCGCGTAGCTTCGACGATGCCGGTTGCCACATCATCCGTTCGGGTGATCCCCCCGAAGATGTTAAAGAGGATCGCCCGCACCTCGGGATCTTGTGAGATGATCGTGAGGGCGTCCACGACTTTTTGCGGGTTGGAGCTTCCACCGATATCGAGGAAATTGGCCGGCTCGCCGCCGTGATACTTGATCAGGTCCATCGTGGCCATCGCGAGACCCGCGCCGTTGACCACGCAACCCACGTTCCCCTCGAGCTTGATGAATGTGAGCCCGGCCTCGCGTGCCGCAACCTCCGAGGCATCCTCCGCGGAGGGGTCCCGCAGCGCGGCGATGGCCGGTCGACGGGCGAGCTCGTTGTCGTCTACGACGAGCTTCGCGTCGAGTGCGAGCACGCGCCCCTCCGGCGTCGTCACCAGCGGATTGATCTCGACGAGCGAGCCGCCCGCGTCGAGAAACGCTTCATACAGGCGTTTCATGATGCCAGCGGCCTGTCGTGCCTGTGCAGGGTCGGCATAGAGGCGAAATCCGAGCCCCAACGCTTGGTGGTCGAGCAGGCCATACCGTGGGTCGATGGCGACCCGGAAGATGCGCTCAGGCGTCGTGGCGGCGACTTCTTCGATGTCGACGCCTCCGGCGGGGCTCACCATGAGCACCGGGCGCTGGCTCAATCGATCGACAATGATGCCCGCGTAGCTCTCGCTCGCGATCGCTTCCGCGGGCGCGACGAGCACCTTCGTGACAGGAAGTCCCTTGATCGTCATGGTCAGGATGCGCTCGGCGTGCGCCCGCGCCTCTGTCGGCGTGTCGGCGAGCTTCACCCCCCCTGCCTTCCCCCGCCCGCCTGCATGCACCTGTGCCTTGACCACGACACGCCCACCGAGGCGCTGCGCCGCCGCTTCCGCCTCGTCGGGGCTCGTCGCCACCTCGCCTGCGGGGACCGGAATCCCGTGCTCCCGCAGTATCTCCCGCGCCTGGTACTCGTGAACGTTCACTCTCAACCTCCACCAATCGTCGTTCCGGAGTGACCTCTCAAGGCGTCCACTCCTCGCTCGAGCTGCGCGATGACGGCTCGCCCTCCACCCTGCGCGAACTGCACCGCGGCTTCGACCTTCGGGCCCATGCTGCCCGTGGCGAAGTCCTCCCGGGCGAGCAGCGCCGCCGCTTCGGATACGCTCAGCGCCGGAATGGCGCGCGCGTCTGGGGTGCCGAAGGCGTCGTAGAGCGCGTCCACCTTGGTGAGAATGAGGAGGACGTCGGCGCCCAGCTCGCGGGCCAGGATCGCCGCGCTGAGATCCTTGTCGACGACGGCTTCCATCCCCTCCCACTGTCCCCCACCAGCATCGTGAACCGGAGGGCCACCTCCGCCGCAGGCGATGACGATGTGCCCCGCTCGCACGAGGTCGCCGATGAGCGCTCCTTCGACCACCCCCTGTGGCCTGGGGCTCGGTGCGAGGCGGCGCCACCCCTCGGCGCCCTCACCGACCGGGATGCCTCGGTTGCGCAGTCGTGCCACCCGTTCCTCCGCCAAGGGGAACCCGATCGGCTTGGTGGGTTTGGCCAGACTCGGATCGTCCGTTCGGCAGATCGTCTGGGTGATCACGGTAAAGGCACGGCGCTGTACTCCAGCCGCGCGTAACGCGTTCTGCAGCGATTGCTGGATCATGTAGCCGATCCAACCGGCCGTCGCCGCCACCAGCACCCCGAGCGGGAGTGCCTCGATCCCGCGCTCCACGGCCATCTCGTTGCGCTCGAGTGCCGCCCCGACCTGAGGCCCGTTGCCGTGCACGATCGCGATTCGCCATCCCTGGCGCGCCAGCTCGACGATGGGGGCGAGGCTCTCGCGCGTGTGCCTGAATTGGTTGGCGACGAGGGGCGGCTCCTCCGAGGGGGAGAGCGCGTTGCCGCCGAGCGCCACCACGATCGTTTGCGTCATGGGCCGGGTGGATGGAGGTGACAACCTAGCGGGGCGGGCGGGGTGTGACAAGCAGTCGCCTCAGCTCCTCGAACTTCTGGGCGAAACCTACTAAGTCACCTGAAGTGAGAAGCGAATCTGCTTGATTGAGAAGAGCTTGTGCCCTCGCAAGTCGTCCCCACACATCGGGCACGATCCCCTGTGAGGTGCCGGGGACCCCAAGTGCGTCCATGGCTGAGGAGTGATCGAGGCCTGCGCCAGTTCTCTCCCCCCACGTCACTCGCACGATCGCCAGGCTGGCGCCGTTATCGGGAAGGAAGACCGATTGCTGGGTATACATCGCCCCTTCGACGGGCCAGAGGTAGCGGGGGCCGGCGGACGAATCACCGGCCGGCTCGGGCCAGCGGGGAATCGACACCGGAGCGCCGAATCGAAGACGGACGAGCGAGGGGGCCAGGCCGATGCGCGTGCCCGCGAGCAGCCCGCCGGGGTTGTCGGATTCGGGGGCGCGAAGGGGGCTGATCCGCCAGACTCGAGGAACGGAGTCGCCTGGCAGCATCAGCCACCCGACGGCCGACCGCGACCACGTTCCCCGGCTCGGGCGACGGCCTCCGACCGCGGGCTCCTCCGCGAGTACCCTGCGTTGCAGCCGGAACAGAGTCTCCGGATACAGAATGGCCTCGCTCACGTACTTTGGGATCTGCTGCGCGGATCTGATGAGCGGCGCAACAGCGCTGACCCAGGCCGCAGTGAGTGGGTCGGGGTCTGGCACGACGTAGATCCGTGCATGACCCGTGCGGCCATCTACAGTGCCCACCAGCCCGGCCCGCGCGTAGCGCACGGGTTGTGTCCCTAACCACTCGAACTCCGGGACCGCAGCGAAGCTCGGCGCCGTCACGTACCCGTCGAGGGCCCACACAAGGCGTCCGTCTTCCCCGCGGACGAGGCGCGGATCTCTGAATTCAGCGAAGGGAGCCAGCCGCTCTAGCCGCTCTTCGGGTGATCGTCTCCACAGGAGGCGGCCACGCGCGGCCAGGACTTCGCCGCTTTGGAGTGCCCAGGCGAGTGCGACGCGCACACCGACGCTGCCGAGCGCGATGCCCGGCGCGTCGGCATCGGCGATCGCGAACCAGGTGAGTCCCGGTGCAAACCAGAGATCGCCTGTTTCCGTGTCGGTGACCAAGCCCGTGGCACCGTCGAACTCCAGGATGGGTCCGGCCCTGGCCTCTTCCCCTCGGCGTGCCACCCGGACGGGCTCGTCTCTCCCGGGGCTGGGCACGGCGACTGCCAACCAGCGCGTCCCCCCGTCCGGAGCATCGGGCGCAACGAGGTCGATACCCAGCAGAGATCGGCTGCGCCCCGCTTCGGTCGCGGCATAGCGCGCGGCGAGGACCTCGGGATCCCACACCGGGGCACCAGCGACTGCCGCCGTCAGTGGCTGCGGGGTCGTGTCAGCGGGACGGGTGAGGTGGATGGGGTCGCCGTCGTTCGGCGGAAGATCGAACGCGAGCTGGACGAGCTCCGGCGTGTACGTGGGGGTGCGATTGCCGCCGAGCGGTACGAAGACACGAAGCACGAGCCACGCCGAGACCAACATGGCCCATCCCGCGACCGTCGCCAAACCCTTGCGTGAGAAGACCCACGTGAGGGTCGCGAGCGCGGTGGCGAGAGCAAGGAGCGGGAGGACAGCGGAGGCGAGGAGACGATCCTGGATCGTGGCCAG
>JBDHCY010000096.1:0-12112 GCA_039591795.1 Gemmatimonadota bacterium
CGCGCCATGTCGTGGTCGAACGATTCCCGCATGCCGAGGAGCTCTGCCTTCGCCGCCATCTCGGCCTTTTGCCGGGCCACTTCGACCTCCCGGCGTCCGTCCGCGAGGATGCGCTCGGCCTCCTGCGCAGCGCTTTGCCCGGCAGCCGCGGCCCTCCGGCGCTCCAACTCGCGCCCCACGAAGTAAAACACCGTCCCCGCCAGCAAAGCACCGGCGAACACGGCGGCCACGATCATCCCGACACTCATCGTGCATCTATCCTTTCACGGCGACCCGGGCCCTCACGGAGCCCCGGGCCACACGGCGTCGTCAGACCTGAGCGCGCGACCGCTTGGCCGGCGGCAACAGCCGGCTCAGATCGTCGGTCAGGGCCGTGATTCGCGCGGCAACCTCCCGGCTCGCACGCCGCGCCCGGAACAGCTCGTCGGTGATCGCGAGTGCAGCGAGGATTGCCGCCTTGTGCGACTCGACCAGCGGCCCACCCGTCAACACCTTCTGCAACGCCTCGTCGACGTGCGCGGCCACTTCTCGCGTGTATTCCGGCGGCAGCTCGGACCGCACCGAGTACTCCTCTCCACCGATCATGACCTTGACCGACTGCTTCTTCGCGGTCATGAGCGCCCCCCACTTCCTTGCAGCGTCTGCTGCTCGAGAAACCCGAGCCGCCGTACCAGCTCCGCCACCCGCTCCTTGGCGCGATCCACCCGTGCTCGGAGGTCGCGGTTCTCCACCTCGAGGTCGGCCAGCCGCTCCGAGACGGCGCCCGGGCTCAGCCCGGCCGCGCCGGCCGCCCCGCTCACCAAGGTCTGCAACTCCTGCTCCGCCTTGAGGGCGCGCGTGCGCCAGGTCGCCAGCTCGTCGGCGACCACGCCCAGGATCTCCTCGAGGTTCTCCAGCGCTCGCAGCTCGTTCTTATCGCCGTCGTACCCCAAGCTCCACCTCCAGAGCCTCCAGCGCCCGCTCGAGCGCTGCGTCCGCTTCCGCCTCCCTGAGCGTCCGTGCCGGATCTCGGAACGTGAGGCGGAACCCCACGCTCCGCGTCCCTGCGGGCAGCTCCGCCCCGCGGAACTCGTCAAAGACGACGAGCGATTCCAGGAGCGGCCCGGCCCGCGACCGGATCACCCCCTCAATCTGCAGCGCCGTCGCCCCGCCGGGAACCACCAACGCCACATCTCGCTCCACCGGGGGCGTCATCGGCATCGGCCGAAACGTCGGAGCCGGGGAGGGTGAGTCCGAAAGCCGCATTTCCAGTCCGTACACCGCCCCGGCCCAACTCGGAGCGTCGGCCTCGAGCGGCCGTGCCCAACCGACCACCCCCTCCACCTCGTCCACCGACTCCCAACCACTACCTGCCACGTGCAACGCCGCACCCGGCCACGCCAACCGTGCCACCCGCGCGAGGAGTCCCCGCGCGTCCCAGGCATCCGTGTCTGGTGGGCGCGGCTCGGTCCAGTGCGCGGGCCGCCGGGCGCCTGTGACCACGGCCGCCACGCGTGTCTCCTCTCGAGGCAGCCCTTCCTCTCCGTTTGGGAAGAAGGCCGTCCCGATCTCGAAGAGCCGAACGTTCCGTTCACGCTGCGCCCAGTTGTGCTCGACTCGCCGCACGAGCCCCGGCAGGAGCGCCGTCCGGAGATGAGACTCGGTAGTCGCCAGAGGATTGACGACCGGGACGGAATCGCCGCCACCGGGGGCGCCGAGCGGCATCGAAACCGCCTCGTAGAGGCCATCTCCCGCGAGCGCCACGCGGAGCCGACCAGCCAGCGCCTCGATGGGCGCATCGGGCACGGTCCCAAGCCGCTGAGGGCGCGACTCTTCCGGGATGGTGTCGTAGCCACGAATCCTCGCGACCTCTTCGATGAGATCGATCTCATCGACGAGGTCGGGCCGCCAGGACGGTACCTGCACGGCCATCCGATCGGTGTCTTTGGGGAGCGCCACGCACCCGATCGAACCGAGGACCGTCTCGATTTCTGGGCGCGCGACATCGATGCCGAGCACGTGCGCCACGCGGGACGGCCTGAGAAAGACGCTCCGCTGTGCCGCTGGCCTGGGCCAAAAATCTACCGGCGCCTCGCGCACCTCACCGCCTGCCACGGCGATGATGAGCCCCAGGAGTCGGTGCAGCGCCTCCGGGAGCGCCGATTGGTCCACCCCGCGCTCGAACCGGTAACTGGACTCGGTGATCAAGCCGACGTTCTTGCGTGTGCGCCGGATGCGCTTCGGCTCGAAGGCCGCACACTCGATGACCAAGTCCTGGGTGCCGGCATCGACCTCGCTCTCCGAGCTCCCCATCACGCCACCGATGATCGTCGGCCGCTCGCTATCGCAGATCGCCGTCATCTCTTCATCGAGCACCCGCTCGGTGCCATCGAGCGTCACGATCCGCTCCTCACGGCGGGCGCGGCGCACCACGACAGCCGGGCCGCGCAGCTTGGCCAGGTCGAACGCATGGGTTGGCTGATTCAACTCGAACATCACGTAATTCGTCGCATCGACGACGTTGTTGATCGACCGCTGCCCGATGGCACGCAGACGTTGCTCGAGCCACGCCGGCGACGGACCCACCATAACCCCTCGCACGACGGCGATGAGATATCGCGGGGCCCCGTCGACGTCTTCCACCGCCACGCGGACTCCGTCCACGACCGTCTCCACATCTGCCACTCGACGGGGCGGCCCAGCCGGGCTGGTGGGAGCCCCCGAAAGCCCCGGCAACCGCACCGTTGCTCCGAGTACGGCACCGAGCTCGCGGGCGACTCCCCGCATGCCGTGGAGATCAGCCCGGTTGGCCGCGACGTCGAGCACGAGTCGGTGATCGTCGAGCCCGAGGGCTTCGCTCAGGCCCGTGCCCGCCGGCGCGTTTGTGTCGAGCTCGAGAATGCCAGCGGCGTCCTCGCCCAATTCGAGCTCCCGCTCCGAGCACAACATGCCGTTGGAGTAGGTCCCACGGATCTTCCGTCGCTCGAGCGTGAGGCCCCCCGGTAGCGTCGCTCCGACCGGCGCGAACGGATACTTCTTGCCAGCCACGACGATCGGCGCGCCGCAGACGACCTCGAGCGGCTCAGCGCCCGCTGCGACGCTGCAAAGCCAGAGGCGGTCGGCGTTGGGGTGGCGCTCGACCCGCAGCACCTCGCCCACGACGACCTGTTCCAGTCCGGCACCCAGCGGCTCCACCGCGTCAACGGGGGCGCCCAGCATGGCGAACCGCTCCACGAGCTCCTCCGCCTCGAGCGGCCGGCCCAGGAGCTCCTCGAGCCACCGTTTGGAGACGTTCACGAAGCGAACTCCCGCGCGAACTGCTGGAGGAAGCGCACGTCGCCCTCGAAGAGCAGACGAATGTCGGGAATGCCGTAGCGCAGCATGGCGATCCGGTCGGCGCCCATGCCGAAGGCCCACCCCGTGAAGCGCTCGGCATCGATACCGGCGTGACGGAAGACGTTGGGGTGCACCATGCCCGCCCCCATGATCTCCATCCATCCGGTCTGCTTGCAGGCCGAGCACCCGTCCCCTGCGCAGATGGTGCAGCTGACGTCGACCTCGACCGATGGCTCGGTGAATGGGAAGAACCCAGGCCGGAACCGGGTCCGCGTCGCCGGGCCGAACAGCCGACGTGCGAATTCGGCGAGTGCCGTCTTGAGGTCGACCATCGAGATGCCTTCGTCGACGGCGAGGCCCTCGATCTGCGTGAACGCGGGCGCATGCGACGCATCGAACGCATCGCGCCGGTAGACCCGCCCGGGCACCACGACGCGGATCGGCGGGGGATGATGCTCCATCGTGCGGATCTGCACCGGCGAGGTGTGCGTCCTGAGCAGCCGGCCAGGCCCGAGATAGAGCGAATCCTGGATATCCGCCGCCGGGTGGTCGTGCGGGAAGTTGAGCGCCGTGAAGTTGTAGTACTCGGTCTCCGCCTCGGGCCCCACGACACGGGTGAACCCCATCTCACGGAAGATGCTACAGACGTCATCGACGACGAGCGTCACGGGGTGGAGGGCGCCGGGCCAACGGCCGCGCCCAGGCATGGTCAGATCGGGACCGCCGTCCTCCGCACCCGGCGCCGCCAAGGCCGCCTCGCGTTCCGCGAAGAGCTCGGTCAGCGCTGTCCGCAAGCGGTTTGCCTCGGCGCCGACGCTCCGTCGATCGTCGGGAGCCAGCTCCGGGAGACGGCGGAGAATCAAGGTGAGCTCGCCGTTCTTCCGCCCGAGGTACGTCGTCCGAAGACGCCGCAACTCGTCCATCGAACCCGCCGCACGGATCTCCGTCTCGGCGCGCTGACCGAGTGACTGCACGGCCACGACGTCCAGAGGAGGCGCCGTCACGGCTAGAGGTGGGTCCGGGCGAGCTCCGCTAGCTGGTCGAACGCCTTCGGATCGGAGATCGCCATGTCGGCAAGGAGTTTTCGGTTGATCTCCACACCCGCCTTGCGCAATCCGCTCATGAGACGGCTGTAGGAGAGGTCGCGTGTCCGCGCGGCCGCGTTGATCCGTACGATCCAGAGCTTGCGAAAGTCGCGCTTGCGCTGACGTCGGTCGCGATAGGCGTACTTCCACCCACGTTCGACGGCGCCTTTCGCGGTTCGGTAGAGCTTGCTGCGACCGCCGCGGCCGCCTTTGGCGGCCTCCATGATCTTCTTCTTGCGCTTCAGGTGCGCGACGCTGTTCTTGACACGAGGCATGGTCTCAGTCCCCCTACGCCTCGAGCAGGCGCGTGATGCGCTTTCGATCGGCGCGGCTCGCCAGAGCTGCCTTGCGCAGCCGGCGCTTTCGTTTGGGATGCTTCTTCGTCAGAATATGGCTCTTGAACGCGTGCCAGCGGCGCACCTTACCGGTGGCCGTGAGCCGGAACCGTTTCCGGGCGGCACGCTTGGTCTTCTGCTTCGGCATCTAACCAGCCTCCCGCGCCGCTACTTTGGCGCGATCACCATCGTCATGTTGCGCCCCTCGAGCTTCGGCTGCGCCTCGACCTTCCCTACGTCCTTCAGCACATCCGCCACCCGATCGAGCACCGCGCGCCCCAGGTCGGCGTGGGCAACCTGCCGCCCCCGAAACATCATCGTCACCTTCACCTTGTTGCCTTCTACGAGAAACCCACGGGCATTGCGCGTCTTGAACTCGAAGTCGTGGTCGTCGATGCCCGGCCGAAACTTCACTTCCTTCAGATGAATCACATGCTGTTTCTTCTTCGCCGCGCGCGCCGCCTTCGCCTGCTCGAACTTGTACTTCCCATAGTCCATGATCTTGACGACGACCGGCCGAGCCAGCGGTGCTACCTCGACGAGGTCGAGGCCGCGTGCCTCCGCCGTCGCGAGCGCCTCATCGACGGGCATGACACCAAGCTGCGACCCGTCTTCGGCGATGACCCGGACCGGGCTGATCCGGATCTGTCGGTTTACACGAATGCGTGGCTGTCGTGGGTCGGTGACTGCCAGGTGACCTCCTGTGTTGCCAATGAAAACGGCGGATTCCAGTCGCTCCGGAATCCGCCAAACCGGGCCGCCGTCTCTGCCGGCGCCCGTCGCGCGTCTTCGGAAACCCTGGAAGCACTCCCCGTTTCGCTCCGGGGCGCCAAAGGGTGAGGGGCGTCTCCGCCCCTGCTTCGCATCGTCGAGTCGGCGAGGAAGTTACGCGCCGCCAGCCCCCGCCACAAGGGCGTATCCCTTCCCCGATTCTGCGATGCGCCCAAACGGCACGTCCGGGTCGTGCTCGAAAACGAGGAGCCAATCGCCGGCCAGGGCCCGGCCATAGATCGCCCGCTTGCTCTCCAGCGTTCTCAGCGGCTCGACATCGTACCCCATGATCCATGGGAGCGGGACGTGCGCCGCCGTGGGAACGAGATCACCGAGAAAGAGCGCCGACTCGTCCCCGTCGCTCACGAGCACCGATTGGTGGAACGGCGTGTGGCCAGGCGTCGGGATCAGCGTCACGCCAGGCACCAGCTCGGTCTCTCCGTCGAGGAGCTGCCACCGGTTGCCAGCCTCGACTGGCTCGAAGTTCGGTGGGAAATAGCTGGCCGCGGTGCGCTCGTTCGGCTCGCGGGCGAAGGCGAGCTCGCCTCGCTGGACAACGTAGGTCGCCTCCGGGAACGCCAGGGTGATCTCGCCGGCCGGCGTGCGGACCGTGTTGCCGCCGGCATGATCGAAATGCAGGTGGGTATTGACCACCCAGCGCACGTCGCGCGGCTCGAGTCCGGCCGCGGCGAGTGCGACCTCCAGTCGCGTGGGCGCATCGACCGCCTCGTTCTCCAGGGCATAGATGTCTCGGAACTTCGCGTTTTCCTTGTTCCCGGCCCCGGTATCGATGAGGATAGGCCCGTCGGGGTGCTCGACCAGGAGGCAGCGCATCGCGAGCGAGATACGGTTCCGCGGATCTGGGGAGATGCGTTTCTCCCACAGCGGCTTTGGCACGACGCCGAACATCGCGCCTCCATCGAGGCCCACCCGACCCGCGTCGAGGGCATGGCACGTGACTCCAGCCACCTGGAACGAGTGCACCAGATCGCTCATGCGCTCTCTCGCCGCAGAGGAAGCGTCATGCAACGCGGTCCGCCGCCGCCGCGCACGAGCTCGCTCGCCCCGATCGTGATCACCGCCCGATCACCATCGCCGATCGTCTGGTCGCCCGTCAAGAAATCGACGGCCGGGAGGACCCGGAACCCAGCCCGGCCCATCTCGCCAAGCGTTCCCTCGTTTCTCGCGTAGCCCAGAGCGACGCCCGGCCGCACGGTGAAGAAGTTGCAGGCCGAGGCCCACTGCTCCCGATCCTGTGCGGTGCGATGCTCGCCTCCGCACAGGATGGGCTCGAGCGAGAGGTCCACCGCTCGCAGGGCGGCGAAGAAGTTGGGCATCTGCCGGACCGCATCACGACCCTTCCGGCGATGGAGCACGGGCAGCCGCTCGGGTCCGATGAAGTGCGGCGGGTACACGACGCAGAGCTCTCGGTCAACCTGGGTGAAGACCATGTCGAGATGCACCGCCGTCGGAGCATTCGGAAGCACGACGACCACTACGTCCGTGACGCTGCCCCGTGCGAAGACGAGCTCGCAGAGGTGATCGAGGGCCGCAGGACTCGACCGCTCACTGAATCCGAGCACGAGGAGATCGGAGCGGAGCGGATGGACGTCCCCACCCTCGAGTGAGTAGCCATGCCGCCGCTCTTCAGATCCGTCGTAGAGAATACCCTCGTGCGCGAACGCGGGATGGTTGTTGAACAGCGCCTTGACGAGCAGCTCCTCCGACCAACGTACGCCGTGGCGCATTGCGCTGATCACGACGTCCTCGTTGATGACGACCCCGACGTCGCGTGTGAAGAAGAGGTTCGGAAGCGGGGGCAGATCGTAGCCCGTTTCGTTGAGGCCCCGGGCGATCGGGCCCGGCTCCTCTTCGGAGCCCTCGATCAGGACTTGCACGAGCTCGGTCACGGGGAGCTGCGAGAGACGCCGCGCCAGCGGCTGCGAGGGGACGACATCGAGCATGCGGCTGACGAGCCAGCTCCGGGCCTCCGAACGCTCGAGCATTTCCGTCACACACGCCTGCACGTGATGCACTTCGGCGAACCGTTCGAGCACCGACACGAGGCGCCGATGCTCACGCTCGGCGAGCTCGAGATCGACGATGTCGTCGTAGAGGTACGCCTCGCGATTCTCGGGAGTCACGGCGCGGAGCTCGTTCCCGGGCGCGTGCACCAGCACAGCCCGGAGCGGGTCGATCTCCGACGACACGCCTACGCGCCCCATGCAGCGAATCTACCGGTGGGCCAGGGCGTAGCTCAATGTTTCGAGCTCAACGGCGAGATTGACGTGCTTGATCTCAACGTGGGAGGGAACCAGAACCCGCACCGGTGCAAAATTGAGAATGGCGCTCACCCCAGCAGCCACCAAGCGGTCGGCCACCTCTTGCGCGGCCCCGGCCGGCGTCACCACGACTCCGATATCCACCGCTTTGCCCCGAACCTCGATCTCGAGCTGCTCCACGTCGCGCACCACGAGGCCGTCCCACTTGGTGCCCACCTTGTTCGGGTCCCGGTCAAACAGGGCGACGACCTCGAACCCGCGCCGCCCAAGACCCTCGTACTGCGCGAGCGCCGAGCCGATGCGACCCGCGCCCACGACGACCACGCGGTGCGGGCGGTCGAGCCCCAAGATGCCCCGGATCTCCTTGGCGAGCTCGGTGACGGCGTAGCCGAGGCCGCGTTTCCCGAACGATCCGAAGAAGGAGAGGTCCTTGCGAACCTGCGCGGCAGTGGTCCCTCCCCTCCGCGCGAGCTCACCCGAGTTGATCGTCGTCCGGCCGGCCGTCTCCGACTCTTCGAGCAGGTGCAGATACAGCGCGAGGCGCCGGACGGTGGACTCGGGGATCTTGCGCATTTGTGAAATGTTTCACAATGACCCCCCTGCCCGCAAGAGGGAGACGAAATCCGCCACACTCAGGGCCTCGGGTCGCTGCGCCGGATCCAGCCCGAGCTCGGCAAGTGTCCGCTCGACCTCAGGTGCCCCTACTCCCCAGACGGTGCGCAGCGCGCGGCGGAGCTGCCGTCGCCGCTGTCCGAAACACGCCGTGGTGAACCTCCGGAGAGCGAGGTCTTCGCCAACGCCAACCAGCGGCTCCGCGCGCGGACGGAGCCGGACCACGGCACTCGCGACCCGCGGCCGTGGCGTGAACGCCCCCGCCGCCACGCCGAACATTCGTTCCACGGTGGCCACTGCCTGCACACCCACACTTAATGCGCCGTAGGCGCGAGTGCCGGGCCGCGCAGCCAGCCGGTCGGCCACCTCGCTCTGCACGAGGAAAACGATCAGCAGCGGTCGGGGCGGGTGCAACGCTTTCTCGATGAGCGGAGACGTGATGCGATACGGGATGTTGCCGGCCACTTTGAACGGTCCGCCCATCAGCTCGTGCCAGTCGAGGCCGAGCGCGTCGCCACACACCACGTGTGGCACGGCGCCCGACCACGCCCGCGCCGCCCGGTCCCGAAGGCCGGCGGCCAGCTCGCGGTCCTTTTCGATCGCGACCAGGCGCCCCACGCGAGGCGCGAGGGCGGAGGTGAGGGTGCCCTCGCCGGCCCCAATCTCGAGGACGGCATCGTCGGGGGTGGGGTCGAGGGCGGAAGCGATGCGGGCGAGGATCCGCGGGTCGCGCAGGAAGTGCTGGCTCAGCCCCTTCCGAGGCCGCACGTTAGGTCGTGAGGAGGAGCATCGTGCGGTCGTCGGCCGTCTCCGCCGTCCCCTCGGAAAACGCTTCGACCTCCGCGAACACCTCGTCCACCACCGCCTGGATCGGGAAGTCGCACAGGCGTGCGACCAGCTCGAGCAGGCGGGTCTCGCCGAAGCGTTCGCCGCCGGCGTTGAGCGCGTCCACGAGTCCGTCGGTGAACAGGAGGAGTCGGTCGTCGCCCGCGCGCCACGGGATGCGCACGTCGGTCAACGTCTCGGTGGCGGCGAGGCCGAGCGGCGGCGCGGTGGCCGGGAGACGATCCGGGGGGGCCCCATCGCCGCGAATCCGGAATGCGTGGGCGTGGCCCGCGCTCGCGTACACGAGCTCTCCTTGCTCCGGCGCGAGCACCGCGTAGAGGAGCGTCAGGAACATGTCGGTGCGAGCAAGCTCCGGCTCGAGTGACTGTGCAAGTCGTTTGAGCGTCTCGGTCGGGCTCGCCGCCGCTTCGGCGTGGATGGCGGCGGCGGACATGGTGAGCGCCATGATGAGCGCAGCAGCGAATCCGTGACTCGAGACGTCGCCGATCATCGCGCCCACACGGCCCCCGGGCAGCCGGAACAACTGATAGAAGTCGCCGCTCACGTCGCGAACCGGCTGACATCGAGCGGCCACGTTGGCGTGGCCCGCGAGGAAGCTGGTGGAAGGAAGCAGCCGCATCTGCAGATCGTGCGCGAGCTCGAGCTCGTGCTCGACGCGCTGCTGTTCGAGATCGCGCTCGACACGGCGCATGTTCTCGATGGCTGCCCCGATCTGATGCGCCACTGCTGCCACCAGACGCCGGTGGCCGTCGCTGAACCGGTCCTCGCCTAACCGGTCCGTCAGATTGATCACGCCGATCGGCCGGAGGGGCCCACCGGCCGGCGCGTAGACGATCGGCACCGAGAGGTAGGCGCGGCCCCGGTAGGGTTGCTCCCGCTCGCCCGTGGCGGGCACGGTGCGAGGATCGGTTGGATCGTACGCCAGGATCCGCTGCTCGCGGAACACGCGAGCGGCAACGGACAGATCGTCGTTCACCGGCACGGGCGCGAGCTCGTGGGCGAGGAACCCTCGGGCCGCGACGACCCGAAGCTCTGCATCGTCGTCGTCGGCGACGACGATGCTCGCTCGCCGCGCGCCCACGACGTCGGCGACCTCGCGCAGGAGAATCTGCGCTGCCTCACGCAGCTGCACGGTGTGTCCGAGCACCTCGCTCATCGTGTAGAGGAGCTCGATCTCCTGACACCGCTCACTCAACTCTCGGGCGACCCGCTCGACCTCGCGGTGACCGGCCACGACCTGGGCGAGCACCGGTGCCGCGAGCGTGGCCGCGCGGGGTGCCTCGGGGCCCCGGGCCGTGAGCCAGAATCCCGTGGCTCCGGGCACCGGAGCACACCACGCCTCCCCAGTCTGTGTGGTGACCCAGCCGGCAGTGCCCGTCGGCACGACCTTGAGTGACTCCGAACGGGCACCGCGCCGGACCGCCCGCACCGAGCGACCATCGTACCGCCACAGCTCGAAGCGCGTGCCGACCAATTCGGCCAGCGCCTCGAGGGCTGCCTCGAGGTGATCTAGGTCCGACGAAGCGTCATGCAGAGTGCGTTGCCTTTCTGGTTGAACTCGAGCCCGTCCACCAAGCTCCGAATGAGAAACAACCCACGGCCCCCATCGGCCCCGATTCGATCGGGAGCCGTCGGGTCGGGCACTCGAGCCGGATCGAACCCGTCTCCCTCGTCGGCGACGTGCAGGTGAATTGCCTCGACGGCGAACTCGACTCGGACCGACACCTTCCTCGCCTGGTCGAGGCGGTTGCCGTACCGCATTGCGTTCGCGAGCGCTTCGGCGAGCGCCGTGCGCAGATGGAACCGGACCCGGCGCGGAGGGAGGCCAGCGGCGAGGCTGTGCCGCGCCACCAGATCGACCACTTGCTCCACCAGACCCAGATCGCTCGGCACCGCGAGTGCGATCTGGAAGGGCAGCCCGGCCTCGTCGGCTGACGAGGTGTGTCGGACGGAGAGTCGGAGGGGAACGGTCATGCCGCTCCGCCGCTCAGAAGGCGGCCAGCGCTTCCTCAGCCGTGTCGGACACGGCAAAGAGGGTATCGAGCTTGGTCAGCTCGAAGAGCGTCTTGAGGTCGTCGTTGAGCCCGGCCAACCGGAGTTCGCCTCCGCTCTCTCGAATCCGCTTCGAGAGGGACACCAGCACACCGAGGCCCGACGAGTCGATATAGCCGGTCTTCGTGAAATCGACGAGGAACTTCCGCTCGCCGCGCTCGAGCGCCTCGGTCACCTGTGACTTCAGCTCGTGTCGATTGCCGACGATTAACTGCCCATCCACGCCGATGACCATGACGCCTTTGGCGTCCCTCCGAACACTGAAACTCATGCTGTCTCCCAGGCGAGTAGCGAAGCGACCGTCGCGACGTCCACGATGTCGTCCGTCGAAGCACCCCGCGACAGGTCGCACACGGGGCGGGCGAGGCCCTGCAGGATGGGCCCGATGGCCGCCCAGCCCCCGAGCCGCTCTACCAGTTTGTAAGCGATGTTCCCACTGTCAAGATTCGGGAAGACGAGAACGTTCGCCCGGCCCGCCGCCGCCGACCCGGGTGCCTTCCGAGCCGCCACCTGCGCCACCGTGGCCGCGTCCCCCTGGAGCTCTCCATCGGCGGCGACATCGGGGGCCAGCGCCCGAAACCGCGCCAGCGCCTCCCGAACCGCCGTCACCGGCGGCCCGTCGGCGGATCCCTTGGTGGAGTACGAGAGGAAGGCGACGACGGGTTCGTCCCCCACCACGGCGCGTCGCGCCCGCACCGCTGACAACGCGATCTCCGCCAGCTCACTCGAGTCGGGCTCCGGAAGCACGGCGCAGTCGGTGAACGTGAGCACCCGATCGCCGCGCTCCGCTGGCTCCACCATGTAGAAGCTGGAG
>JBDHCY010000097.1:0-12059 GCA_039591795.1 Gemmatimonadota bacterium
ATTCGAGTCCGCACGGCGCTCGCTCACTACACTCTCGATCACCCAACCCCTCGCCTCGTGGCTCCGACCCCGATTCCTCACGACCGCGTCGTTCTCGATGGCGCGCGATCCGAACCGTGCACCGGCTCGCCTCGAGGGCGACACCGCTGGAGCGTTTGCGCTGGCCACTGCTTTCTCCAATTCTCGGCGGAACGAGCTTGGCCTGACGATCGACTGGGCAGTCCTCGCTCAGAGCGCCTTCGGAGAGACCAGCCTCGCCGGACGGGTCTTGGGGGCTCTCGTCCCCTCGGATCTTCGCACCGTGCGAGATCGGCAGTCCGTCTACGATCGCACAGGGTTCACCCCACCGATCTGGTACCAGCTGGGCTTGGGCGGACTGGACGACATGAGGGAGCTCGCCGGTGTCCCAGCCGTCTCGGCGTCGGAGAGCTTCCTGCGAACTGCGACCGCCGGGCTCTCGCTCCCTCTGGGTCTGCGGGTTGGCGTTGTCTATGAAGACCAGAACCGGCTTGCGTTTACGCGGAGTGGCGCAGGGCAAACCGAGCTCCGGAGCTCCCGCCGCGAATGGCCGTCCGGGTCGCTGTCGTGGAGTTGGGCGCCGACGGTGCCGCTTCTTCGGGATGCGCTCGTGTTCGTGAACGCCCAGGTGCAGTATCGCGAGCGGGAGACGGGGTCGGAGGTGCCCTTCGCCACTGGAGGGCGGAGCGGCGTGCGGACCGAGGAACGGGCACTCACGCCGCTCCTCTCACTCACGTGGCTGCACGGTGTGTTGACGTCGTTCCAGTACTCCAATTCTCAGGTGGTGGACCTCACCAACGGCAACGTGGGCCGCACCGACCAGGAGACGTGGAACGTCAACGTCAACTTCAGCTGGCGGCCGCCATCGAGTCTGATTCGGCTCCCGAACGATCTTCGCACGCAGGCCCGATTCTCAGTCTCCGACGTCGGCCGATGTCTCCAGACGGCCGGAAGCGGCGAGTGCACGTCCGTCTCGTTCACCGGGCGACGGGAGTGGGGCCTCCAGGCCGACACGGATTTCCCGCCCAACCTCACCGGCGGCCTGTCGGCGTCCTATCTCGTGAGCGAAGAGCGCCACTTCGACCGCAAGTTCTCGCAGCTTACTTTCACGGCATTCATCCAACTGTCCTTCATCTCGGGAGAGATCCGATGAGGCTGCCGCTGTTGGTCGCCGGCATGCTCGTCACCGGGTGCGGTTCAACGGCCCCTCAGGAGTTCGATGGGGCGCAGGCGCTGCGCGACATCGAGCAACAAATGGATTTCGGGCCGCGCATTCCCGGCACGACTGGCCACGTCGCCACCGGCGACTGGATTCTGGAGCGGCTGAGCGGTGCCGACACCGTCATCGTGCAGTCGTTCGAGCACGTCACGGTCGACGGGGATACGCTGGCGCTTCGCAACTTCATCGCACGGTTTCGGCCGGACGACCAGCGCCGCATCCTCTACCTGGCGCATTGGGACACACGGCCCATCGCCGATCGGAGCCCGAATCTGGGAGCGCAAGGCCTTGCGTTACCCGGTGCCAACGACGGCGGCTCCGGGGTGGCAATCCTGCTCGGTGTCGCGGATGCGCTGCGCACACGGCCGCCGGCGATGGGCGTCGACCTCGTCTTCGTCGATGGTGAGGACTACGGCGACTGGGGCGTAGGTCGTGACGTGCTCCTCGGGTCGCGGCACTACGCCGATCATCTGCTGCCGGGCCCGCTTCCCGAATTCGCCGTTGTGTGGGACATGGTGGGCGATGCGGATCTCGAGGTCTTCCAGGAAGGAAACTCGATGCTGGCCGCACCCGAAATCGTCGGGCGGGTCTGGGACGCGGCCGATCGGCTGGGCTACGGTCAGCACTTCCCGGCGCGGGTCCGGCACACGATCACCGACGATCACGTGAGCCTCCACGCTGTCGGGATCAAAGCTGTTGACGTGATCGATTTCGATTACGGGCCTGGCAACGGGTACTGGCACACGACCGACGACACCGTCGACAAGGTGAGTGCGGCAAGTCTCCAAATCGTCGGTGACATCGCGATGGCGCTGTTGCGGTAACCCGTGCGGTGTGGGGGTTGGCGGCCCTCTGCTGCCCCGACCAACGTGTGGGCGGTTCGAGCCCGAGAGATGGCATGTCTCGTGACGACGCCCGTGCTGCTCTGCTGCTCGCCGTGCTTGCCGCCTTCGGAGTGGGCGCGCGTCTGGTGCTGGCCCCGGGCGCCAGGGCACCTGGTGACGTCCACCTGGCGGTCGGGCGGCCGACCGACTCGACGACGCACAGTGAGGTGGCGGAGCAGGCCGCCCGCTTGGCCAGGCCATTGGCGCCTGGCGAGCGGATCGACCTCGATCGAGCCAATGCCGCCGAGCTCGCGAGGCTGCCACGCATCGGCCCGGCACTCTCCGCGCGGATCGTGGCCGACCGAGCCGAACGGGGGCCGTTTGGGAGCCTCGAGGCGCTCGATCGGGTAACGGGAATCGGGCCGAAGCTGCTCGAGGCGATCCGGCCGCACGCGTCATTTTCCGGTGTCAACGCACCCCGACGCTCACTTGACACCCCTTGAGGGAATCCTATTTTATTATCCTGTAAGGACTTGCCCTCCACCCTCTCTCGCGACTCGGAGTTAGATGGCGACGGCAGCAGCTGGTGGCGAGCGGCTCGGTGACCTGTTGGTCCGAGCCGGGCTCATCAGCCAAGAGCAGCTCCAAAAGGTCCTCGTGGAGCAGCGGGCCACGGGCCACCGGCTGGGCTTCCTCCTCGTCCGGGGTGGTCTGGTCGAGGAGACCGAAATCACCAAGATGCTGGCCCGACAGTACCGGATGCCGGCGGTCGATCTGTCGCGGTTCGAAGTCGATCAGAAGATTCTGAGGAAGGTGCCCGCAGAGCTCGCCATTAAACACATCGTGCTCCCGCTCAAGCGCGAAGGCCGCACGCTCACGGTCGCGATGGCCGATCCAACCAACGTCGCCGCGGTCGACGATCTCAAGTTCATCACGCGATACGACATCTTCCCGGTCATCGCGGGCGAGTACACGCTCCGCGCGGTGATCGAGCGGTACTACCAGCAGACCGATGCTCAGCTCGCCACGCTGCTCAAAGACATCGAGGCGTCCGACGTAGGCGTCGAGATCATCGAGGAGGAAGACGAAGACCCGACGGCCGGGGCGATCGGTGCCGAAGATGCGCCCGTAGTGAAGCTGATCAATGGAGTCCTGACCGACGCCGTGCGTCGAGGCGCGTCCGACATCCACATCGAGCCCTACGAGATGGCGCTCCGCGTGCGCTATCGCATCGACGGAGCGTTGCAGGAGGTCATGACGCCACCGATCAAGTTGCGGGCGGCGCTCACCTCTCGCGTCAAGATCATGGCGAACCTCAACATCGCAGAGCGGCGCGTACCGCAAGACGGGAGAATCAAGCTCAAGTTCGAGAACAAGGTCATCGATTTTCGTGTCTCGACCCTTCCGGTGATCTTCGGTGAAAAGATCGTGCTCCGGATCCTCGACAAGGGCAATCTGACCCTCGATCTCCAGAAGTTTGGCTTCGAGCCGAAGTCGGAGGGCGATCTCCTGAAGGCGATCTTGAACCCGTACGGGATGGTGCTCGTGACGGGGCCGACCGGATCGGGCAAAACCACGACGCTCTATTCCGCACTGTCGCGCATCAACAAGATCGACGTCAACATCATGACGGCTGAGGATCCGGTCGAGTACAACCTGGACGGGATCAACCAAGTACAGGTGCGAAACGAAGTTGGGATGACCTTCGCAGCCGCGCTCCGCGCCTTCCTGCGTCAGGATCCGAACATCATCATGGTGGGGGAGATCCGAGATCTCGAGACCGGATCGATCGCGATCAAGGCAGCGCTCACCGGCCATCTCGTACTCTCCACACTACATACGAATGACGCGCCATCGACGATCACCCGCATGATCGACATGGGAATCGAACCGTTCAACGTGGCGAGTGCGGTGAATGTGATCGTGGCACAGCGGCTCGTGCGGCGGATTTGCGCGGATTGCAAGGGTCCCCACCGCTATGAGGAGGAGGAGCTGTCCAGCTTGGGACTGCCGCCCGAAGATGTGGAACAGATCACATTCCAAAAGGGCGGGGGGTGCGATACTTGCAGCGGGACCGGCTACCGTGGCCGGCAAGGTTTGTACGAGGTGATGACCATGTCCAGCCAGATCCGCCGGATGGTATTGCGGGGCGCCTCGACTGAGGAGATCACCGAGCAGGCCAGGGCGGAGGGGATGTTGACGCTCCGGATGGACGGGATCATGAAGATCAAGAAGGGGATCACGACGCTCGAGGAGGTCGTGAAGGAGACTGCCGGATGACCCTGAATCTGCGCGCGTTGCTCGAGGAGATGATCGCCAGGGACGCATCCGACCTCCACTTGGTGGCCGGTCAGCGTCCGAAGATTCGTATCGACGGCGATATTACCGATTCCTCCGTCGACCAGGTGCTCACGCCGAAGGACACGCTCGCGCTCGCCTACTCCGTGTTGACCGAGAATCAGAAGAAGCGATTCGAGACTGAAGACGAGCTCGACTTTTCCTTCGGCATCCAGAACCTCGCCCGCTTCCGCGGCAATGCCTTCAAGCAGCGGGGGTGCGTGTCGATGGTCATCCGGCAGATTCCCTTCCATGTCAAGGGCATCGAAGAGCTCGGCCTGCCTCCCGTGGTGAACCGGTTCTGTGAGCGTCCCCGGGGGTTGGTGTTGGTCACCGGGCCAACCGGATCGGGGAAAAGTACGTCGCTCGCGGCCATGGTCGACAAGATCAACCGCGAGCTGCACGGCCACATCATCACGATCGAGGACCCGATCGAGTTCATCCATCAGCACAAGAGCTCTATCGTCAATCAACGTGAAGTAGGGACCGACACGCGGAGCTTTGCGGCGGCTCTCAAATACGCGCTCCGGCAGGACCCCGACGTCGTCTTGATCGGCGAGATGCGCGACCTCGAGACGATCGCGGCGGCGCTCACGATCGCTGAGACTGGGCACCTTGCCTTCGCAACGTTGCACACGAACTCGGCTGCAGAATCGATCAACCGCATCATCGACGTCTTCCCGTCTCATCAGCAGACCCAGGTCCGGGCGCAGCTCGCCTTCGTGCTCGAAGGCGTCATTACCCAATCGCTGCTGCCGAAGGCTCGGGGCCGGGGGCGCGTCATGGCGGCCGAGGTGATGGTCTGTACGCCAGCCATCCGGGCGCTCATGCGTGACGACAAGGTCCACCAGATCTACTCGTCCATGCAGGCCGGCAAGAAGCACGGGATGCAGACGCTCAACGATTCCCTCTATCAGCTCTACATGGCACGCGAAGTGACGAAGGACGAGTGCCTTCGCGTGGCGCAAGACCCCAACGAGTTCCTCCGCATGATCGGCGAGGCAACGACCTCAGACGCGGAATCGGCCGGGCAGCGCCCTGCCACCGCGGGACGCCGATAGGCCGGGGAGGGCCGGATGCCAGTTTTCGAGTACACCGCACGCACAGCCACGGGCGACCTGACCAGGGGCTCCGTGGATCTCCCAGATCGGAACGCGCTCTCGGAGCACCTCCGCCGCAATCGCATGAACCTCGTGAGCGCGCGCGAGCAACCGAAACAGCTGTCCTTGCTGTCGATCAGCTTTGGCAGTCGGATTCGCACTCGCGATCTCGTCATCATGACGAGGCAGTTCGCAACGATGGTCAACGCAGGGCTGCCGCTCGTCCAGTCACTCAACATCCTCGCGGAGCAGAGTGAGAACAAGACGCTTGGTGGTGTACTGCGACAGGTCGTATACGACGTCGAGAGCGGGCACACCCTCGCCGATGCTCTGCGGAAGCATCCCCGGGCCTTCAGCGACCTGTTCGTGAACATGGTCGCCGCCGGCGAGGCCGGAGGTATTCTCGACACCATTCTGCTCAAGCTCGCTGCCTACTTGGAGAAGAACGACGCGATCGTGCGGAAGGTGAAGGGCGCAATGATCTACCCGAGCGTCATCTTCGCCGTCGCGATCATCGCCGTCACCGTCCTCCTGATTTTCGTGATCCCGACGTTCCAGACCATGTTCGCGCAGGTGAACATGACACTGCCACTCGCGACACGGATTGTGATCGGAGCAAGCGCGATCCTCACCGGCTATTGGTGGGCGATCATCGGAGGGATCGCCATCCTCGCGTTCTCCATTAACCGCTATTACCAAACAGCCGCAGGCAAGTTGCAGATCGATTCAATGCTCCTCCGGGCCCCGGTGCTCGGCGACGTGCTCCGAAAGTCGGCGGTCTCGCGATTTACACGCACGCTCGGCACGCTCGTCTCGTCGGGCGTCGCCATTCTCGACGGTCTCGAGATCACGGCACGCACCGCTGGCAACCGCGTGATCCACGACGCCGTGATGGAGAGTCGGAAATCGATAGCCGGCGGCGAGACCATCGCCGCGCCCCTGCAGCGATCCGCCGTCTTCCCCCCGATGGTGATCTCCATGATTTCCGTCGGGGAGCAGACCGGCGGTCTCGACGAGATGCTGACGAAGATCGCGGACTTCTACGACGAAGAGGTCGATGCCGCCGTGAGCGCGCTCCTGTCGCTCATGGAGCCGGTCATGATCGTCGTCCTGGGCGTGATCGTCGGCGGCATGATCGTGGCCATGTACCTGCCGATCTTCGACATGATCAACACCATCGGCTGATCCGCAAACGCCGTTGCCATTCGCGAGGCCCCTCCGTAGAGGGGCCTCGTTCGTTGCAGGACCATCCGCCGGCGGCAGTTCACACGATCAAGGACCGACCACTACGCTCTATCACATTTCATGGCAATAACTTGCGGGCTTCCTCACCGGAGGGAGCGCCCGAACTGGCGGGCAGGGCGCCCGCTCCGAACCGGGTCAGCCGTGGTCCTGGACCGAAAAATGCAACAACGTCGCCGCACACTGCGATTTATTGAGCTTGCGTAATGCAATCAATAGGTGAATCTTGGGTCCCGTGAGCGCCAAAACCGCAACCCCGGCCCGGCGGAGCCGGTCCGTTCGATGGAGCGGCCTCCCGGGTCATCGGAGCCTGCTGCGCTGGGTGTACCTGGTCCGGGTCACCCTCGCGACCGTGATCTACGTGGGCCTGCTCGTTCGCCTCCCCCAGGGAGGAGCGACCGAGTTCGTCATCGCATCAGTGGCGCTCGTGCTCGCGTTGGTCTTCACGGGAGTGTCCAGCTGGCACACGCACGGTCGGCGGCAGCCTGCCAGCGAGAGCTTCCTGTACCTGCAGAGCGTGTTCGATCTCGGCCTCGTCACCGTCATCGTCCACGTGACCGGTGGTGCCCAGAGCGACTTCTTCCCGCTCTACATCCCGGTGATCGCCATCGCCGCGGTCATGATCCCCGTCCACGGCACGCTCCTGGTGAGCGCGCTGGCCGGGCTCGTCTACTTCGCCGACATCTTCTGGGGCCAAGCGGGTGGGCACTTGGCCAACATGACCCCAACGGTCTGGTTGCAGCTCGGCGTCTTCCTGGTCGTGGCGACACTCACGGCGTACGTCGGGAGCCGCGTGCGGGTGCTCGGCGAGGAAAAGGCGGTACTCGAGCGGGAGCTGTCACGCGTCCAGCTCGAGGCTGCCGACATCCTCCGGAACATTCGCACCGGGGTGCTCACCGTCGACAGTGAGGGGCGGCTGCTGTTCGCCAACCCGGCCGCCGAGGAGATTCTCGGGCTTCGGGCAAGCGACTGGACCGGTCGGGTGGTGACGGAACAGCTGGCCCGCATCTCTCCCGAGTTTTGGGCGACGATCCAGACCACCGTGCGCAACGGGGTGCGTCTCGTGCGGCAAGAGGCGGTGGTGCACAAGGGGAAGCGCTCCTTTCCCATCGGGGTGACGACCACCGTGTTGGAGAGCGGTGTCGGCGGCGCGCCCGCAGGGGTGACGGCCATTTTCACCGACATCTCCCAGCACAAGCGTGTGGAGGAACTGAGGCTGCGTGCCGAGCGGCTCGAGGCCGTCGCGGCGCTCTCGGCGTCGCTCGCCCATGAGATCAAGAACCCCCTCGCCTCGATCCGCTCATCGGTGGAACAGCTCTCGCGAACGGGTGCGCGTGCGGGCGAGGAAGCCATCCTCGCCAATCTGATCGTGCGCGAGAGCGATCGTTTGAACAGGCTCTTGTCGGAGTTTCTCGACTTCTCCCGCGTCAGGGTCACGCGGGTGGAGCCTGTGGATCTGTTCCGCATCTCGCAGGCGGCCGTGCGGCTCGTTCGCGAGCACCCCGACTGCCCCGCCGGTGCGACCGTCGAAATCAGCGGAGATCCCTCCCTCGTCGAGGGGGATGAAGATCTCCTGCACCGCATCGTCGTGAATCTCGTGTTGAACGGTGTGCAAGCCGCCGGCGCAGCGGGCCGTGTCACGGTCCACGTCGCCCCCACGAGTCACGATCTGCTGCCGCGTGGCGTCGTGTTCGACCAGCCCGTGACACTCGTCGTGACCGACGACGGGCCCGGTATTCCCGACCACGTGCGCGAGCAGCTCTTCGACCCCTTCGTGAGCGGGCGAGCCGGGGGGAGCGGACTCGGGCTGGCGATCGTGCAGCGCGCGGTCCAAGCTCACCGCGGCCTCGTGCTGGTCGACAGCGAGGCGGGGCGGGGAACCACCTTCACCATTGTGCTTCCGGCCTCCGGGAGCGTGCGAGACGCAGCATGAGCGCTAAGCCGAGCATCCTCGTCGTCGATGACGAGCAGGGAATCCTCGAGACGCTGAGCATTCTGCTCAGGAGTGAGGGGTTCGACGTCCAGGCCGCCCAAGGTGGGAAGGCTGGTCTCGACTCGCTCCAGGGCTCACCGCCCGACATCGTGCTGAGCGATGTTCGGATGCCTCAGGTCACTGGGCTCGACATCCTCTCCGCCGCCAAAGAGCAGGATCCGGATCTCCCGGTGATTCTCATGACGGCTCAGGTGTCGCTGCAGACCGCAATCCAGGCCGTGAACGAGGGCGCCTTCTACTACATCCAGAAGCCGTTCTCGAACGACGACATGGTGGCGATTTGTCGTCGGGCCGCGGAGCATCGACGCCTCAAGTCCGAAAACCGCCAACTGCGGCAGGAGATCCGCCGTCGCGAGCGGTCCGGGCAGACTAAGCCCATAGGCAAGGCCCGCCGTTTTCTGGAGGTGCTGCGGCTGGCCGAGCAGGTGGCACCGACAGAGAGCACGGTGCTGATCCAAGGCGAGTCGGGCACGGGAAAGGAAGTGCTCGCCCGCTACATCCACGGCCTCTCGGCCCGCTCGGAAGGACCGTTCTTCTCGATCAACTGCGGGGCGCTACCCGAGAGCCTCCTGGAATCGGAGCTCTTCGGGCACGTCAAAGGCTCGTTCACCGGCGCCGTGAGGGACAAGCAGGGGCTCTTCGCCGCCGCCCGCGGCGGGACCTTCTTCCTCGACGAGATCGGTGAGATGACTCCCGCGACTCAAGTGCGTCTGCTGCGTGTGCTGCAGGAGCGCGAGGCGATCCCGGTGGGCGGTACCGAGCCGATCCCTGTAGACGTGCGCGTGATCGCGGCCACGAATCGGGAGCTCGAGGAGGAGATCCGAGCAGGCCGGTTCCGCAGCGATCTCTACTACCGGCTGAACGTCATCTCGCTCAAACTGCCACCGCTGAAGGACCGGCGCGACGACATCCCGCTCTTCGTGGATGCGTTCCTGAAGCGTATCGAAGACGAGCGCGGGTCTGGTGCCAGGCGCCTGTCTCCCGACGCCTTGGGGTCCGTGATGACCTACGAGTGGCCGGGCAACGTCCGCGAGCTCGAGAATGCGCTCGAGCGAGCCGCGATCATGGCTCGCGGTGAGGTGATCGAGCCCGGAGCGCTCCCCGAGCGCATCACTGAGCGACGAGCCGAACCTCTCGTGGCAGACCGACCCCCGGCGAACCCGACCCTCGAGGTCGTCGAGCGCGCGTATATCATGTGGGTGCTGGACGCCGAGGGGGGCAACAAGACCCGCGCCGCAGAGGTGCTGGGCATCGATCCGTCCACGCTCTACCGGAAGCTCAGCCGCTACGGCGAGGCAGCCGACTAGGGCGCTCTGGCCGCAATCTGCGATCCAACTATGGCATCCTGCGTCCAGGTGGGGCGGTGCGAGGCGCCAGCCAGGTTGCAATTCACGCGGCCTGGGCGACGCTCTGAGCCCGCATCCGTAATTGGCGCTTGCTCGATGTCATTGATTAGTAATAACTTACAAACCCCTTGCCGAATGGCACGCGCGTTGCCTTCGTACAAGGGCGGGCCGCGGCCCTTGACGCCCGCGGAACGAACCTACACGGGAGGCAGGACATGTTGAATCGCAAGGGCTTTACGCTCATCGAGCTCCTGATCGTGGTAGTCATCATCGGCATTCTCGCCGCGATCGCCATTCCGAAGTTTGCGAGCACGAAGGAGAAGGCGTACGTCGCCTCGATGAAGTCGGATCTCCGGAACCTCGCGACGGCGCAGGAAGCGTACTTCGCCGACTTCGGTCTCTACGCGGCGGTGGCCGCCAGCAACCTGGCCGCTGGCGCGCCGGTGCCGGATCCGGCAACCGGCTTCGTGCCGTCTGCCAACGTGACCATCAACGGTGCGATCGTAGCCGGTGGCGCGGGTTGGAATGCGACCACGGTTCACGCCAGTGCTCCAGGCCGCACGTGCGAGATCTTCATCGCCGGCGCCCAGGTTGCGGGCCCTGGTGGCTTGACGCAGGTTGAAGGCGAGCCGGGCTGTAACTAACCGGTAGCCCCACGTACGCGGGCGGATCGAAGGGCGACGGATTTCCCGTCGCCCTTCGTCTTTTGTGTGTCCTCTGCCTGTTCGCCCGAGTGCGCGAATTCGAAATGGCGCGCACCGAACGGGCACTCCCCCGCCTGCCGTGCGCCCTCACCTTGGAGCGTCCTCCTCACAGGAGCAACCAAGGTGCAAGCAGGATTCTCTACGATCGAGGTGCTGATCGCCCTCGTGGTGTTCGCATTAGGGGTTGTGGCAGTAGCGGGTGGAGCCGGGGCGCTGGTTCGGCTCGACGGTGATACCTGGAAGCGTCTCGAGGCGGTGGCGGCGGCCCAGCGCCGGCTGGAAGCCGCTCGCCTCGCCTGTCCCGATTCGGGCCGTGGGTTGGTGATAGTGGTCGCCGTCAGCCAACGTGCTGGGCGCCCTCCGGTGGTCGACACACTGGCCACGGAGGTCGCATGCGCGTGACGACACAATCCGGCAGCACGCCGATCGATCTCATCGCGGCGCTCGCGCTGTGGGGGACCGTCTCCGCGCTGGTCGTGACCACCCTTCTCGCAGGAGCGAGGTCGGCGAGGCGCGTGACGATGCAGGCGGAGCGGCGCGAGACACTCCGCGCCGCGAGCCAGGTCAGTGCGGCCGAGTTGAGGGGGCATGCCGGTGGGCTCTCGGCCATGCGTGTGGCCAGCAATGCGGTTGAATATCGTGCCAGAAGATGGACCGGAGTGACCTGTCGCTGGCCGTCGACCGCGTCCGGCCAAATCCGCCTCACCCTTCGCGCGGCCCCTCTCTTCGGCGAGCGTCTCCCCATCGCGCAGCGCGACTCGGCGCTCGTCTGGCTCGAGGGCTATCCAGCCGACCCGACCGACGGCCGTTGGGAGGTCCTCTTGGTGGTCGATGTCGCGTCGGCCACTTGTCCCGATGGGCGCGCCGGGGTTGGCGTGGTTCTCGAGCGCTGGTCCGCCGTCGTCCCGGGCACGCTTGCGCATCCCGGCGCCCCCGTCGTCGGCTTCGAGCGAGCGGCGCTTCGGGTCTACCGAGGCCCCGATGGAGCGCACTGGCTCGGCTTGGCGACCGCGGGCCCGACCGGATGGAAATCGGTCCAGCCGTTTGCGGGACCATTCGACCCCTCATCCGGCTTCGCCTGGCGACAGGACGGCCGAAGTGTGGCGATTGGGCTGCGCGCCGCGGGGCCGCGCGGAGATAGCCTCGAGACGATCGTGGGCGTCCGGTCCGAGCCGGAGGCACTTCCATGAGGCCGGTCACGGGTCGTGGGTTCGCCCTCCCGACAGTCATGGTCGCGCTCGTCATCCTCGAAGCTCTGTTGGCCGTTGCCTTCATC
>JBDHCY010000098.1:0-11904 GCA_039591795.1 Gemmatimonadota bacterium
GCAGCGGCGTGCGGCGCCGTGCCAGGCCGCGAGCATCGGACGTGCGCGGCGTGAGAATGCGCAGACGCCCGCGCGCCTGTATCTCGGCGAGATCACCCCTGTGCACTTCGGCCCGCCGCACAGCGGACGGCTCACCGCACGCGGCGGCCGCCAGCGTGAGGACGGTGCCGAACGCGAGCAGCGTGGCGGTAGGTCGCATCGCGGTCAGCTCCAGCTCCACCCGACGGAGAACGCGTACTGGTAGTCTCGCTTTTGCGCGTCGGCCGAGGGCGGTTTGCTGTCGAACCGCTCGACGACGTTGAGACCCACCGTGAAGTCGCTGAAGATCTCCCAGGCGATGCGCGCGTCGATGTTCGCGCGGAACCGCCCGCCGTCGGTCGGGGTCGTGTACGTCGTGATGTTGGTGTAGAAATCCACGGCGCCCACGTCGAACGCGTCGAACCCGACCACCACCAGGATCTCGCCGGTCCTGTTGCGCTCTTCTCCGACGAATTGCTCGTCGTTGAGGGTGCCTCCAGCCCCAGTGTAGAACTCCAACCCCTGGTTGCGGATGACGTGGTAGGTGCCGCCCAACACGCCTAGCACGCGAAGCTCGAGATTCAACTCGTCGTTCTGCTCGAACTGTCCAGTCGCCGCCGCTGCCCACCTCCCAGCGATGAAGCGGCTGGCGCCGAATGACGTCGCACTTCGGCTCGTTTGCTGAGTCGTCGTGTCGCCAGCCTCGCCCACCGACTCCTGTTGCTGCCAATACGCTTCCGCGGTCAACTCCAGCCCCCACTTCGGTCCGCGGTAGTTGGCCCGTCCGGTAACCAGCAGCGACTTGAGTCGATTGGCGCGGGTGAGATTGGTGCCGAGGTCGAGGAACCCGTTCGTGCGGTGGAAGAACCCCTGCTCGATTGGCCCAATGAGGACCACGTCCTCGAACGGCACGGTGTCCGCACGGGCCGCACCGACGATCACGAGCACGGCCGTATCTGCCGACTGGAGGCTGCCGAAGAACTTCTGACCCGACGACAGTATGACCTCGAAGAACTCCGCACTGGAGAGAAGCGCGATGTCCTCCCAGTCGATGGATACGAGGCTCATCTCGTCGGTATCGAACTCGAGCGAGCCGCGTTTCAGCGACTTCACCTCGCCGATCACGGGGTTGCCGTTCCGCAGAATGACGGTGTCGGCCTGTGCGAGCGCAGCCTCGGCGGAGAGCACGAGCCCGATCAGCCCGCCCGTCGTCGCAAGCAGTAGAGAGACGCTCGCCAAGCGTCCGCGCTTGCAGTCGATCACGAAGGCTACCTCCTCTCTGTTGGATGCCTCACAGCGGTGGAGCACCAGGCGGGCCAGAACCTAACGCGCCTCCTGGTGTCCGGGCAACTCGACACCCGGGCTTGCCTGCGTCGGATATGCTCGATAGGCTCCGCGCGTCACGCGATTGACTCACCTCCGCTGGAGCATCTCCGATGCGCACAGGCGTTGCGTACGCCGTCGCTCTCCTGGTGGTCGCCACGGCCGCCGAGTCGCAGTCCTCTGACAGCGTGCTCCGCTCCCAGCAGTCTCGACCGCCGCTCGGCCCAGTCGTGCCGTCGCCGGACTTCCAGCGCGCCGTCGCTCACGGCACGCGCACGACAACGGGAGTCCCCGGGCCGGCGTACTGGCAGCAATGGACCGACTATTCGTTGTGGGTCCGGCTCGACCCCATACGCAAGCGGATCGACGGCGATGCCACCATCGTGTATCACAACCGCTCGCCCGATACCCTCCCGGTGCTCGCCCTCCAGCTCGCACAGAACCTCCACGCGGCGGGAGTGCCGAGAAACGAGCCGGGAGAGGTCACAGGTGGCGTCGAGCTCACACGCGTCGCCGACGACAGCGGCCGGCGGCTCCCCTACCACGTGGACGGAACGGTGTTGCTCGTTAGGCCACCCGCGCCCGTTGGTCCCGGAGCCACGGTCACGCTGTCCATCGCGTGGAACTTCCGGGTGCCGCAGCAGGGCGCAGGTGCCCGAATGGGATGGAGCGGAGACGACTTCTACCACTTGGCATACTGGTATCCGCAGATGGCCGTCTACGACGACGTCGTGGGATGGCAGGTCGATCCGTTTCTGAGCCGGGCGGAGTTCTACGCCGGGTTCGGGAGCTACGATCTCAGAGTGGAGGCACCAGAGGGGTGGGTCATTCACGCGACCGGAAGCTTGGTCAACCCCGAAGAGGTGCTCACCGATCTCACCCAGGCGCGGCTCGCTCGCGCCGAGCGGAGCGATACGGCGATCCACATCCTCACCGAGAACGATCTCGGACCGGGCCGCGCAACACGTCGGCACGCACTCGGCACGCTGACCTGGCGATTCCACGCCGACTCGGTGCGCGACCTGGCGTTCAGCGCCACCCGCGCGTCGTTGTGGGACGCCGCGCGCACTCCGGTGGGCGACCGTGACGGCGACGGCGATACGGACTACGCCAGGGTGGACGCCGTCTACCGCGCCAATGCGCCGCGGTGGCAGCACGTATGGCGCTATGCCCAGCACGCGATCGACTTCCTCTCGCGGTTCACCGGCATCCCGTATCCGTGGTCCCACATGACCGCGGTGGAAGGCGCGGGAATTATCGGCGGCGGGATGGAGTTCCCGATGATGACGCTCATTGGCGACTACAACGAGCGCGGGGACAGCGCCCTCTATTACGTCACGGCCCACGAGCTGGCCCACATGTGGGTCCCGATGATCGTCGCGACGGACGAGCGCCGTCACTCGTGGATGGACGAGGGAACTACGACGTTCAACGAGAACCAGGCTCGCAAAGAATTCTTCCCAGGGGTGAACCACGACCTCTCCGACCAGCAGACCTACATCGCTATGACGCGGTCGGGGGCAGAGGGCGAGCTGATGCGGTGGGCCGACTACCACTATTCGGGCGAGGCATTTGGGGTGGCCTCGTACCAGAAGCCGGCATCGTTGCTCGCGGCCCTACGCGGCCTGCTCGGCGACGACGTGTTCCTCGCGGGCTACCGTGCCTACCTCTCGGCGTGGGCCTACCGGCATCCCAAACCGTGGGACTTCTTCCATGCCTTCGACGAGGCGGCCGGACGAGACCTGTCGTGGTTCTGGCGAGCCTGGTACTACGAGACGTGGACGCTCGACCACGCCGTCGCGGACGTGGAGAGCGCGGGTGGCGAGACGCGGATCACGATTGAAGACCGCGGATGGGCGCCCATGCCTGCGCGGCTCGCGATCACGCTCGCCGACGGTGAGGTCATACGCCGAGAGATTCCCGTGGAGACGTGGCTCGCAGGGGAGACGACGGCCTTCGTCGCGGTTGAGACAGCCGCGACCGCGGTACGCGTCGAGATCGATCCGGAACAACTCTTTCCAGATGTCGATCGGGAAAACAACGTCTGGACGTCGACGGAGCGACGCGATCTGCCCTAGCGGTGTCGTCGCTACGTATCCTTCGCGAGCCGATGACGCGAGCCGAGCTTGCAGGGCTCGTCGAGCGGCGTTGAGTCAGAACTTCACCACCAGCGCAACCGTGAAGAACGTATCGAGCTTCTCGAGGGGGACAAGAACCGTCTCCCCCGTCGGGGTCCCGTCCGGCGCGACGAGGCCGACTTCGGTGAGCGACGGCGTATTCCGCCACGCGAGCTTGAGGCTCGGCTTCAAGGAGAGCGCCCCGCTAATCGCGATGGGGAGTGAGTTGACGAAGTCGAGGCGGAGGTCGTCCGTATCGTGCAGGTTCCAGTCGCCGATCAGATCACTCGCGAACTCGGTGGACTCCGTGACCTTCCATGTGAGGCCATAGGCGAGCCGAACGCCGGGGAAGTTCGTCTTGATGAACGGATTGTCGATCACGTCCTGTTGAAACGTGTAGGTGGCACCGTAGTCTGTCTTGAATTGCACGCGATCGTTATCGACCCACGTATTCCCCGCACCAGCCACCACGAGGAAACGGCTGTCGATACCGGCGAACGTGTCGCGCAGCCAATCTGAGCCGCCGAACAAGAAGAAACGCTGGGAGACTTGGAAATCGTAGCGGCCACGCACGTAGATGTTGTCTGCCGTGGTCTCGGTGGTCTTTTCCACCATCAGGTTGAAGTCGGTTGACGTGCCCACGGCCGTCCGGGTCTTGAGGGATGACTCGGTTCGGATCGCCCCAGCGTCGAAGCGAAGCCCCGAGCGCGGCCACACCCGGCGCAGGGTCGCGCCGAGGCCGAGGGTGTTGGATTCGGAGTTGCCACCGGTCCACACGGCGGCGAACTCGGCAGTGAGAAACCAGCCGAACTCGCGGTCTTCCTGAGCCTCTACGGAAACGGGTGACGTGGCTGCGATGCCGACGTACACGGCGAGCGCCGTTAGTGGGCGGAGCGTCGTCTTCACGGCCATTGCCTCCGTTGCGCGTCCCGGGCGGCCTTGAATTCGCTCCCGTCCCGCCAGTTTGGCCAATCCGATCCTGCAGCGAGCCGGTAGCCCACGTGGAAGAGGAGCTGCAGGTCTTCCACCGCGCCCGAGAGGTCCCACGATGGGTCGAACTCATCCGTGGGTTTGTGATACCGATCCGCCGTGTACTCGTCGCGTCGCGCCCGACCCCATTCTTGGCCGTGCTCGACGTGATCGATCCCGGCGTCGGTGTAGAGCGCAGGGATGCCCGCCTTCGCTAGGCTGAAGTGGTCTGAGCGGTAGTAGAAGCCCTTTTCCGGCTCGGGATCGGGGTCCACACGTCTCCCCTGCAGCCCGACCGCCGACGCGAGGTAGTCGTCCAGCTCCGACTTGCCGTAGCCCACGACGACGATGTCGCGCACCCGCCCGTAGATGTTGAGCCCGTCCATGTTGATGGCTGCGACGGTCTGGGCCGGCGGATAGAGAGGGTGCGTCCCGTAGTAGGCCGATCCGAGGAGGCCCTGCTCTTCGGCAGTCACGGCGAGGAAGACCACAGAGCGCCGGGGTGGCGCCTCGAGCGAGGCGTAGACCTTCGCGAGCTCGAGGAGCCCCCCGGTGCCCGTCGCGTTGTCGAGCGCACCGTTGAAGATCTGATCGCCCTCGAGCGTCGGATCGCGGCCGAGGTGATCCCAATGTGCCATGTAGATCACGAACTCATCCGGCCGCGCGGCCCCGGGGAGGACGCCGACGACGTTGCGTGAGACGGAGCGGCGGGTCGTGTTCCGCAGTGCGACCGACGCTTGCAGCCCGAGGGGCACGGGCTCGAAACCGCGTTGATCGGCTTGGAGCTTGAGCGCATCGTAGTCCTGCCCAGCGAGTTGGAAGAGCTCGCGGGCGCGGTCTCCGTGAATCCACCCCTCGACGGCCACGCGAGACATGCCATCGTCGTCACGGACCAGATCGAACTGCCCACCCGACCAGCTTCCGGTCACGACGTCCCACGGATAGCCGGCCGGCTCAGTCTCGTGAACGATCAGCGCCGCGGCTGCCCCCTGACGTGCCGCCTCCTCGTACTTGTACGTCCACCGCCCGTAGTAGGTCATCGCCGGGCCGTCGAACAGCGCGGTGTCCTTACGGGCGAACCCCGGATCGTTGACGAGAATCACGACCGTCTTCGCACGGACATCGAGCCCTTCGTAGTCGTTCCAGCCCCACTCGGGCGCGACGACACCGTACCCCACGAATACGATCTCCGAATGTCCCACGGAGACGCTCCCTCCGACGCGCTTTGTCCACGCCATGAAGTCCGGACCGTACCGGAGCGTCTGCGATCCGTTGGCGCCAGTGATCTCGAGTCGCGCATCCGGGCTCGCCGTGATCTCGACGAGTGGCACGTCCTGCGTCCAGCTCCCCTCATTCCCCGGCTCGATCCCGAGCTTCTCGAACTCGGCTTGGAGGTAGGCAACCGTTTGCTCCTCACCGTGGGAGGAGGGACCGCGACCCTCGAAGGCGTCCGACGCGAGCGTCTCGATGTGTGCCGCGAGTCCTTCGGTGGTGAAGCCGGCGAGTGCAGATTCGGGAACCCGATCCGAGGGGGCGCAGCTCGTGGCGAGGAATCCGACTCCGGCAGCAGTCAGTGCGGTGCGGACTACGTTGGTTGAGCTCATCAGGACGTTCACTCCTACTTGGAGCCGTGACGGGCCGCGGAGGGGCGTCCCGCCCGGGCCTCATGTGGGAAGCGGGTCGGTGCTAGCGCTCTGCGCGCGGAAGCGGCTCGGGCAGATCGGCCACCACGTACGCCATGACTGCCATCGCGGCCACGCACGCTGCCATCTCCGCCGGGTCGAGCTTGTCCACCGTATCTCCTTCACTGTGATGGTACCAGAAGTACCGAGTGCCGTCGACGCGCAGCCCCATCCCCGGTACTCCCTCTCGCATGATGGGCCCGATGTCGGCACCGCCCCCACCCCTACGCACCTCGCCCGCCCCGATGCGGTCGAGCAGGTGGCCGACGTCCCGCACCGTCGCGTAGGCCGCGTCGGAGCCCGTGAAGCCGAACCCCCGGGGCTGAAACACGCCTCCGTCGGACTCGATGGCGAGCACGTGGCGATCGAGCTGTGCCATGTGCGCGTCGCGATAGGCGCGCCCCCCACGGAGCCCGTTCTCCTCATTCGTCCAGAGCACCACGCGCACCGTTCGACGAGGCTGGAGGCCGAGGTCGCGCATGAGGCGCACGGCCTCCCATGCCGCCACCGAGCCCCCGCCGTCGTCCATGGCGCCCGTGCCGACGTCCCACGAATCGATGTGGCCACCGAGCACGACAATCTCGTCGGGCCTCTCCCAACCGACGATCTCCGCCACGACGTTACGCGACTCCACGTCGGGCAGAGTCTGCGCCTCCATCCGGAGGTTGACGACGACCCGATCGCCTCGATTCTGCATCCGATGGAGTGCCACAGCGTCTTCGACCGTGATCGCCGCGTGTGGGATCTCCGGGACGAGCGAGTCGTAGCGCATCGCGCCCGTGTGCGGCGACCGAATCGAGTAGGGAGTCACCGACCGAATGAGACTGGCCACCGCACCGGCTCGGGCAGCGTGGATCGCGCCCTCAGTCCGATACCGCACGGTCGCCCCATAACTGGTGAACGGGACGTCGAACAGCACGATTTTGCCCCTCGCGTCGTCGCGGCGCTGTGCCAGGTCCTCGAAGCTCCCTACCACGAGCACCTCGCCGGTGATGCCGTCCGGCGGCGTGCCCACGCTCCCCCCCAGCCCGAGCATGGGGAGGGTGCGTCGCATGGGCTCGATGAGCTCCGCCGATTCCTTGCCGCGCACCCATCTCGGCACCATCACCGGCTCGCCCCGAACGTTGTCGAGGCCGTCTGTCCGCATCTCGGCGAGGATCCAGTCGAGCGCACGCTCGAGGCTCTCGGAGCCGCTGAAGCGGTGCCCAAAGCGATCGGTCAGTTCGGTGAGTCGGTCGTATGCGGCGCTGTCGGCGAGCGCCGCGTCGATGAGACGATCGGCGACGTCGCGGTACTCCTCGACGACACCCGAGGATCCTGCTTGAAGAGCGTACACAGGAGGTGCGCACACCAGCACTCGTCCCAAAAGACTGACGACCGCGAGAGTGATGAACGATCGTGGCATCTGTCGACTCGGAGACTTGAACATGACCGATCCGTCCAGCGGCCACCCGGCCGCGGGGAGCGGAGGAACCTAAGTGGGGCGCAGCGCGGTCACCAGGTCCCCGCCCCGCGCCACGTCCCAGGAATGTGAGCCGGTACACCGGGTTTGACATATCAAGGAATGTTGATATATTGACTCCATGCCGTTGACGCAGATTGCTCCCCGAACGCGTTCGCGCACCGTGCTGGCTCGGCGCTTTCACGCGCTGTCCGACCCCACGCGCCTTCGGCTCCTCGAGCTCCTGGCCACCCAAGAGCGCTGCGTGTGTGACTTGCAGGACGCCGTCGGGGCCGGTCAGTCGCTCTTGTCGTTCCACCTGAAGGCACTCAAGGATGCTGGGCTCGTGACCGACCGTCGCGCCGGACGATGGGTCTATTACGCGATCGCGCCAGACGCCTTTGCGGCGGTGGACCAGTTCGTGGAGGGAATGCGGCAATCAATGGCGCAGCCGAGCGACTGCGTGTGTTGAGCGGGGTGTTTTTTTGGGATACTCATATCAATGACTCTTGATGAATGAGGCGAGCCCACGAAGGCCGCCGGGAGACCGAGATGACCGACAACAAGGACCTCAAAACGATTGTGAGCGAGCGGTACGGTGCCACGGCACGCCGCATCGCCGAGGGCGGCGGACAATCCGGCTGTGGCTGCTGCGCGGGAGATGATTCCGACCCGATCACAGCCGACCTCTACGGCGCGAAGGAGACCGAGGCGCTCCCCTCGAAGGCTGTCCTCGCTTCCCTCGGATGCGGGAACCCAACGGCGCTCGCCGAGCTACACGCGGGGGAGATCGTGCTCGATCTTGGCTCGGGCGGCGGGATCGACGTCCTGCTCTCGGCACGGCGCGTAGGGCCCACCGGCAAGGCCTACGGTCTCGACATGACCGACGACATGCTCGCCCTCGCGCGGGAAAACCAGCGCAAGGCCGGCGTCACGAACGTTGAGTTCCTCGAGGGTGAGATCGAACACATCCCGCTCCCCGACGCGTCTGTAGACGTGATCATCTCGAACTGCGTAATCAACCTTTCCGGCGACAAGCGCCGGGTCCTCCAGGAAGCGTTCCGCGTGCTCAAGCCCGGTGGCCGCTTCGCCGTCTCCGATGTGGTAGTCCGGGGCGAGGTACCGGCGGAGATCAAACGGAGCGTTGAGCTCTGGATCGGCTGTGTGGCCGGGGCGCTCGAGGAGTCCGAGTTCCGGCACCTCCTGATCGAGACAGGGTTCACCGACGTCGAAATCGAGCCGGCGCGGGTCTACCGGGCCGACGACGCTCGTGCGTTCCTCCACGAGGCGGGGCTCGACGCCGATGCTGTCGCCCCGTTGATCGACGGCCGATTCATGGCGGCGTTCGTGCGGGGGACGAAGCCGTGAGGACGATGTGGGGCGGGGCGCCTCACTCGCCTATCATTTCTCGTCCGGGCCACACACTTTTCCGAACGCATGAACGAGTCTGTTGCCGCTCTATTGATGGCGCTCCCCGTCAGCCTCTCGCTCGCCGAGCGGGACCTGGTGCCCGTGACACTCGTACGGGCCGGGATTCGGCATCTCCTCCGGGCGAGGCTGCGGGCGGAGGCACACGCTGCCAGGCGCGACGCGGTGCTGGCCGAATTGGGGGACGGGCCAATCGTCCCCCACTCGCCGCCGTCCGAGCAACACGTCGAAGTTCCAGCAGCCTTCTTCGAGCAAGTCTATGGCAGCCACGTGAAGTCCTCGTCGGGCTACTGGTCGGATGATATCGCCACTCTCGACGATGCTGAGGCGGCGATGTTGGCGCTCACGTGTGAACGGGCGGGAATCGCCGACGGCCAGCGCGTGCTGGAACTCGGGTGTGGATGGGGCGCGCTCTCGATCTGGATGGCACGCCGCTATCCCGAGAGCCGGATCGTGGCCGTCACCGACTCAGTGACCCAGCGCGCGTTCATCGAGTCGCGCCGACCAGGGAACCTCGAGGTCATCACGTCCGACATGAGCGAGTTTTCGACCGGTCGTCGCTTCGACCGGATCGTGAGTGTCGAGACCTTCGAGCGGATGAGAAACTGGAAGCTCCTGCTCCGGCACATCGGCGGCTGGCTGGACGCGAACGGGACGTTCTTTCTCCACCTCTTCTGCCATTCGAGCCGCGTCTACCCGCTCGAGATGGAGGGAGCGCGCGGCTGGTTGGAGCGCCATTTCCTGCGCCGAGCGATCATGCCATCGGCCGACCTCATCGACCACTTTGCCAACGACCTGGCCGTAGAAGACAGGTGGACCGTGAGTGGGGAGCACTACGCCCGAACGGCCGAGGCGTGGCGGGTAAACCTCGAGGCTCGCCGCGAGCTTGTGCTGCCGATCCTGGCAGAGTGTTACGGTGCGGCGTCGGCGAAACGCTGGTACTACCGCTGGCGCCTCTTCTTCCTCGTGTACGCCGAACTGTTCAGCTACCGCGGCGGGACCGAGTGGCACGTGGCCCATTACCGGCTCACCAAGCGCGCGCAGGAAGACTGAGCGCCGTGAAGAGACCTCGCCTCGCGCGGTGGGCCTCGCCGCTGAAACAGTTGATGGCCTTATCGGTTCACGAGCCCGACCGCACGTACTCGGCATCGAATGAGGTCTGCCAGGTGCGCCCCCGGTCACGGGACACTTCGATCAGCTGCCACACACGACCGTCGGGCAGCGGGGTCAACGTCGTCCGGTCGAGGTAGCTGCCGCCGTTCGGCATGGGGATCTCGCCCTGGAAGCGGAGCGCCCCGCCCGCGAGGCGCTCGACCAGCGCCTTTTCCTTGAGACCGCCGACGACGCCCGCCCGATCGGTCACCCACACTTGCTTCCACTCGGCGGTGATCGGCTGGTAGTAGAAGAGGCTCTTCCCTTCCCGGCCCCCGGCATCGGTCCAATGCTCCATGATCGCGCACCCCCCGAGCACTCGAGCGATGCGATTCGTGCCGGCGCGGCGCCCACCCGCGAGCACATCCCACTCGCCGAGCCAGAAATCCAGCTCGCGCCACGCCGTGTCGGCTGCGCACGGTGCGGCACCGCCGTCGGGCGTCTCGACCCGGTACTGTTGTTCGCCGAGGAACCGCGTGCCCCAGGGCCCGACGGCAGAGAACTGCACGATCGTTTCGCCGCGGGCGCCCTCGAAGTGCGGGACGTCGGCAGCGACGCGCGTGAAGCCCCCGGCAGACAACGCCTCCGTGGCCGATGGCACGAAGCGCTCACCCCGACCGATCAGCAGAGTCCCACTGATCACGTTGACGCGCTTCACCGTAGGGTGGGTGTGCGGCATGATCCAGAAGCCGTCGGGGAGTAGGAGCCAAAAGGTCCTCGCCGACGCCGCTCCGGCGCCACTCGCCTCGAGCGTCGCCACACGCGTTCCGGGCCAAGGCCCCTCCTGCCACGGTGCAGTGGCCGGCGTAAACCTGCCCGCCTCCGGCGACGTCGGCTCCTGGCCGGTCGCAACACCGACCATGGCGACAAGCGCCAGTCCAATCGTGGTCACCGCGCTGCCGGCGAGTACTCCGCGCATAGAGCTCCCCCTCGAGTCGTTCACAGGTGATACGCCTGGGCCGCGCGGTGGTTTCCTGGCCGTCCCTTGACCCGCGCCTAGCCATGCCCTTACCCTCGCGCAGTGCTGATCCTCAAGCTCCTCCAGCAGCTCGTCAAGGCCCTCAACTCCGAGGGCTCGCCTGGACAGGTCGCGGCTGGGATCGCGCTGGGGTCCGCGCTCGGGCTAACACCGCTCTTCAACATTCATAACCTCGTCATCGTTGCGATCGCGATGCTCCTCAACGTCTCGTTCGCCGGGGTGATGCTTGGTTGGGCTCTCTTCGTGCCGCTGGGGTTCGCGCTCGACCCAGTGTTTCACGCCATCGGCGTGCAGCTCCTGTTCGAGTCGACCGGGCTCACCCGCACGTGGACCGAGCTGTACAACGCCCCCGTGGCGCCGTATACGAACTTCAACAACACGGTGGTGCTGGGGAGCCTCTTG
Organism: Gemmatimonadota bacterium; assembly: GCA_039591795.1. Taxonomy (GTDB): domain Bacteria; phylum Gemmatimonadota; class Gemmatimonadetes; order Gemmatimonadales; family GWC2-71-9; genus JBDHCY01. Next base: position 11,512 of record JBDHCY010000098.1, read on the forward strand.
GCGTGGGGCATCCTAGCCGTTCCTGTGTACTTCCTGGCGCGCTGGAGCGTCACGCGGTATCGCGCCACGATTTTCGAGCGCCTCAGGCGCAGCAGGTTCGTCCGCGCCGTGCAGGCTTCAAAGCTCTATAACCTCTATCGGGTCATCCGGGCGGAGTAGCACGGTGCGTGTGTTCCGCTGGCGGGCGATCGTCCCACTGCTGCTCTTCCTGGCACTCGTGGTGGGGCTCTGGGTCCTCCTGCTCGATCGCACCGTCCGACGCGCGATCGAAGACAGCGGAACGGAGGCGATCGGAGCCCGAGTGGAGTTGGCGGAGGCCGACCTCCGCCTTGCGCGTTGAGAGCTCGTGCTGCGGGGCCTTCAAGTGACCAATCCGAACTCCCCGATGAGCAA
>JBDHCY010000099.1:0-12396 GCA_039591795.1 Gemmatimonadota bacterium
CTGTCGAGGTCGTAGGTCGACTCGGGGCTATGCCAGTTGCCCCCGCCAGCTCTCCACCCGCCGCGCCACCTCTGCGTGGAGGCGCTCCCGCTGCGCCTCATCACCGACCGTGAATGCCCTTCTCTTTGTTGCGCCAGCGAGCCAGGCCGCCGTCGAATACGCGGTGCTGACGGCCGGCCGCGCGCTCGAGAGCGCGTTGGTCTTTCTGGGCAAGGTGGCTGATGTCGCATCCGACCACTGGGGTGCCATCGGGATCGGCCTGCTCGTGCTCGCGCTCTTCGCGCTGTTCAAGAACATCTCGTCACCCAACGCGCGCTAACCCGCCTACCCGCCCACCGTCTTCGACCGTCCTGCCTGTCTTTTCTTGTTTTTTTCATGACGGGTCGCCGACGGGGTACAGCAGACCACTTGGGGCTATGCAACCGTCCCCGCCGGCTCCCAATTTTGAAGCGCTCCGGGTACTTCGGTGGCCACGAGAGTGGCGCAATCCCGGAGGCATTGAGGTGTGTAGCGGCGGGCGAGAGCTGTCGAGGTCGTAGGTCGACTCGGGGCTATGCCAGTTGCCCCCGCCAGCTCTCCACCCGCCGCGCCACCTCTGCGTGGAGGCGCTCCCGCTGCGCCTCATCACCGACCGTGAACGTGGAGCGCGCCCCCGCCGATGCGGTCGCCAATTCATACCGCGCACCCGATGCCTTACAGAAATCGAGGGCATCGGTCAGCGCCTGCTGAGGAATCGTGAATGCCACGTGCAGTGTCCTGCCAGTGAGTGTCAGGTACTCGCCGACGATCTGCGCGTAGGCTGCGGGATCGATGTTGCCACCGGTCACGATGAGAACGACGCGGCGGCCGGCGAAGCGCTCCGGCTGCTCCAATACGGCGGCGAGCGGTCCTGCACCGGGACCCTCTGCCGTCTGCTTCGCCTTGAGTGACAGGTATCCAACCGCACGCTTCAGCTGCTCGTCCGAGACCGTCACTACCTCGTCGACGAGGTCGCGCACCAGCGGGGCAGTGAAGTCGCCCATCGGCTTCGTCGCGACGCATTCCGCGAGCTGCGCAGCACCGGCCTCGGCGCGCACGCCGATCAGGGTGAGACGCGGGTGATACGCCTTGAGCGCCGTGCCCACCCCAGCCGCGAGCGCCCCGCCTCCGAGCGGGACGATCACCACGTCGTCTGGTCGAACCGCATCGACCATTTCGAGCCCGACCGTACCGTGACCCGCGATCACCGCGCGGTCGTCGTAGCCGTGCACGAAGTGGAGCTTGTCGGCCGCCGCCAGATGCCGCGCCCTACCGTACGCCTCGCGCAGCGAGTCGCCGAACACCTCGACCTCGGCGCCGGCCAGCTCGACCTGCCGAATCCGCTTGGGTTGGGTGTCGGCGGGCATGACGATCACGGTGCGGCCGACGCCGCAGGCCTCGCCCGCGAACGCGACGGCCAGCGCGTGGTTGCCCGTGGAGGCGGCCACGATGCCGCGGGCACGCTCGCGCTGTCCGAGCCCGACGACGCAGTTGACGGCGCCACGCGGCTTGAACGACCCGGTGACTTGGAGATTCTCGAGCTTGCCCCATACCCGGATGCGGTGGGGTGCGAGCGCGGGGATGGTCTCCAGGTTGACGAGGTGGAAGAGCGGCGTGCGCACGACTCCGGGGAACCGGGAGAGACGCCGACCAGCTTGCTCGATCTGGTCGAACGTGACTGCCGGGAGCGCGGGGGGTGCTACTCGCGCGCCCACGCCCGTCTCGAGCGCGTAATCGGCGATCGGTTGTTGACCGGCAGTTGTTCCGTCCATGATGTCTGCCCACGTTGCAAGGTCCGGGCCGCTTGCGGTCGCCGGCGTGAGGGCCCGAAAAGCCCGTTCCTACGTGGCCTCATGGCTCGTTTGTGGCGGTCTCGCGACGCCCCGATCCGACCGCTCGCGAGATATCTTGCAAGCGGCGAGTTACCCGTCAGCTGTTGGAGGTGGCGTGACTAAACCAGCACAGTTCGTTCCTCTGGGCTTCGAGCGACTCTCTTCGGAAGAGATGTCCGGGCGGGCCCGCGACTTCTTCGAGCGCATGGGCCGGAGACGGACCACCCGCCAGTTCTCGACGGAACCGGTGCCCCGCGACCTGATCGAACTGGCGATACGCGCGGCGTCGACCGCGCCCTCGGGCGCACACCTCCAACCGTGGACGTTCGTGGTGGTGGACCAACCCGATCTCAAGCAGGCGATTCGTGATGCGGCCGAGGAAGAAGAGCGACTGAACTACGGCGGGCGAATGCCCCCCGCCTGGCTCGAAGCGCTCGCCCCGCTCGGCACCGATGCCGTCAAGACGCATCTCACCGACGCCCCTTACGTGGTGGTGCAGTTCGTTCAGCGATACGGGGTTCTGCCGGATGGCACGCGCCGGTCGCACTACTACGCCGTCGAAAGCTGCGGCATCGCCGCCGGGATGTTCATCACGGCCGTGCACCTGATGGGCCTCGTGTCCCTCACCCATACGCCCAGCCCGATGGGGTTTCTGAGCGACTTGCTGGAGCGGCCCGAGAGCGAGCGCCCCTTCCTCGTGATGCCCGTCGGATACCCGGCCGACGACGCCGAAGTCCCAGACCTCAGGCGCAAACCGCTGGAGGAGGTCATGGTGTGGAACAGGCCCGCGCGTTGAGCGGCGCGTCCCGCGCCCCCGTGCGCGCGTTTCAACGCGCCATACCACGGGACGGTCAGTCGCCGTGCTGCGAGGGTGGCCGCACGGCGCGGGCGATTGCATCGCGGAACGCTGGCGCCGTGGCGTACCGCCGCGCTGGCTCGGGGTCGGCCGCGCGCCGGAGCACCGCTTCGAGCTCGGGCGTGACGTCGGGTCGCTCCGGCCCGATGGGTGGGAGCTTGCCCGCGAGCTGTCGCGCGATCACCGCCTCGGGGGTGCCCGCCTCGAACGGTAGCCGTCCCAGCAGCGCGTAATACGCACACAGCGCTAGCGAGCAGACATCCGTGCGCCGATCCACCTGCTCGCCGAGGAGCTGCTCGGGCGCCGCAAACTGCGGTGTCCCGCTACGGCTCGTCGCGCCGCCCGCCCCGGCCTGGCCCCGGAGTGCCAGGGCGAGGCCGAAGTCGGTGAGCAGCACGCGTTCACTCGGATCGATGAGAAGGTTCTCGGGCTTGATGTCGCGGTGCACGAGGCCCCGGCCGTGGGCGTGCTCGAGCGCGTCGAGAGCCTCGTCGAGCATCGCAACGACCCGATCGACGGGAAGCTGGCCGTCGCGCTCGACGAGTCCGCCGAGCGACGGGCCGCGAATCCATTCCATCGTGTACCACAGCAGTCCAGCGCGGCCGTGGATCCCGTAGATGTACACGATGTTCGGGTGCTGGAGCCCGGCCGCGAGCTGCGCCTCGCGGCGGAACCGCTCGACCACTGCGGGATCGACGGTGAGCTCCGGGTGGAGCACCTTGAGCGCGACTTCGCGCTCGAGCCGGAGATCGCGCACGCGGTACACACTTCCGAAGCTCCCCGATCCGAGGTCCGAGAGGAGCTCGTAGTCGTCGCCGAGGGCGCGGCGGAGGCGCGCCTCCCAGCGACGTGCCGCCTCGGCGTCAATCGGGCCGGCATGGGCCGGCGGGGGCAGCGGTTCGCTCCCGGGCTCGTCCCAGGCGCCAGCATACTGCTGGAGGTCGTCGAGCATCTCGACCGCGGTGAGGTAGCGGTCCGACGGCCGAGCCAAGAGGGCCCGCTGGATCACGCTGTTCACCGCGACAGGCACCACGGGTCGCAAGACAACGGGCGCCACGATCGTTTCGGGCTCGAGTGCGGGGGGAGAACCGGTTGCGGCATAGTACAGGAGTGCTCCGACGACGTAGACGTCAGACGAGGGATCCCCCGGCTGGCCGCCGCGGGTCTCGGGTGGGAGAAAGGGGAGCGACACGCGATCGTCGGAGCTGACCACGACGTCGAGACAAGGATTGCTGAAACGGAGGTCAATGATCGTTGCACGCCCGGCGAGGTTCAGCAGGACCGTCCCGGGCACGATGCGACGGACGATCACGCCACGACCGTGGGCGTGCTCCACGGCTGAGAGCAGGTCTCGGGCGAGCGTCATCACGTCGGGGATCGGCCGCGGGCTACGTGCCGTCGCTTCGGCCAAGCTCTCACCCTCGATCCAGTTACTCACCCGGTAGACCAGCTCTTGCTCGGCGCCGGCCGCGTAGACGCGGCGGAAGCCCGGATGATCCACGCGCGCAAGCACCTCGGATTCGCGGAGAAACCAGTCGCGCCCGGGGACCTCAGGGAGGAGGTGCACGCGCAGGGCGACCCGCCGCTTGAGGATCATGTCCCAGGCGAGGCACAGTGCCCGCTCGGCTGAGGAAGCGACGAGCCGCTCCGGTCGGTAGCTGCGTCCGAACACCTGCGAGAGCCGGTTGAACAGCGCGACCGGATCGATGGGAGCGGCCGACGTGGTCACCCTCCTGCCGCGCCCCGCCGCTCCGCGACGAGCTGGGCAACGATACTCACCGCTATCTCGCCCGGCGTGTCGGCACCGATGGCGAGGCCAACCGGAGATTTGACGAGCGCGAGACGGTCAGCGGGCACCCCGCGCGCCGCCAAGGCCTTGAGCGTCAGGGCGGCTTTCCGCCGACTCCCAATCATGCCGACGTAACGCGGTGGATCCTGCAAGACCTGCTCGAGCACCACCGCGTCATGCTCGTGGCCGCGGGTCGTGATCACCACGAATGCATCGACAGGGACGCGGACGTGGGCCGCGATCTCGTGGTAGGGGCCAACCGCGACCTCGCAGCCGGGGAAGCGTTCCGCGCTCGCGTACTCGGCGCGATCGTCCATGACGGTGACACGAAGGCCCGCGAGCCGTGCCACCCGCGCGACGTGGACTCCCACGTGGCCGCCGCCGAACACGACGACTCGGGGCGCCTGGGTGATGGGCTCGAGCACCGCGTCGCGGGAGCCGAGCTGCACGCGCCGCGCTGCCTCGCCCGCGGCCAGCGTGAGCTCCACCGCCGCATCGTGGTCGGTGTTGAGCGTCCCGCCCACTATCTCACCGTCGGCGACGAGGAGCTTGGCCGGTGTCCCGTTCCAGGGGAGTGCCGTGACGCACGCGCCCGCTCCCCCGGCGGCGAGGATGGCCACCGCGCCCTGGTAGACGGCCGCCAAGGAGGGGTGGGGGAAAACGGGCTCGACGAGGAGCTCGACGGTCCCTCCGCAGGTGAGCCCGATGTCGCCCGCGAGGTCGGCGGTGAGATGCCGCTCGACGAGGCGAGGCTCGCCTTGCCGGGCGACGTCCAGCGCGAGCTCGGTGAGCTCACCCTCGAGACAGCCACCACCCACGGTGCCCCATCGGGTGCCGTCCTCTCGCACCAGGAGCTTGGCCGTCGTGCTCATGGGGAGTGAGCCGCGCCGGCCGACGACTGTGGCGATGGCCCCTCGGCCAGGGCCTTCGGTGAGCCGCGCCGCCGCGGCAAACAGGGCTTGAGGGTCGGAGGCAGGTTCCATGAACGCAAGCTAGGTCACGGACTTGATCGGTCACAAGCGTCTGGTGCTCTCTGACGGCATTGGGTTTGCGGCATCTGGTCCTGTTTTCCGGGGCTTGGAGGCTCAGATGGCGAAAACCAAAACCGCGGAGCGGCGGATGCGGAAACGGCGGGCCAGTAGTGAGCGACGGCAGAACGGGGACCGGCGGAACGATGCTCGGCACGTGGCGTCGGAACGGAGGGACGGGAGCGACCGACGTAGCACCGAGCGCCGCTCCGAGGGCGAGCGCCGGCGCCGCGGCTGACCGCCCACACACCTAGCGATCGCGAGCTGGACCCCGTGCCGGGGCACGGGGTGCTTGCGGTCGGCGGGAAATCGTAGCATATGACACGGTGGAATCACCAATGGGCGAGCCGTCCGTCGGAGGTCCCCGTGAGCCATATCCCCACTGCGCCCCAACTCGCCGACCGGCGCCCCGGCTACCGTCGCTGGCGCTGGCAACTCGAAGAGCCGCCCGAGGTCGAGGCGATTCTCGACCCTGAGGGCCATTGGGACTGGGTCTGCTCTCGTTGTGGCCCCGGCCGCTGCGAGCACGTGGCCTGGATTCTGGCCGCAGAGCCGGTGGAGTTTCCTGACCGAGAAGACCCCGAAGACTGACCACCGGGGCTGTTGCATCGAGCCACACTAATATTGCAGGATGTGCCACCCGCTCGGACAGGCTGTCGCAATCGGCGAAATCTGCTAGGCGCTCTCCCGGGGCACACCTACGGACGACGTTCGGTGATGCACTCGTACCACACTCCGGTGGATCTCGCCCAGCCCGACAGCGGTAGTCTGCCGTAACTTACTGTAGTACAAGGTGGTTACGTTCGTGGGTAAGGCCGCTGTGGTGGGTAAGCTCCCCGCCGTGCCCCGCCCCGGATGTAGGTTGCCACCCTGTTGCACCAATCCATCAGTTGCATACGCACGACAGCACTGGCACCACGCTTGCCCTTTGCGGGCCCTCGTGAGCCCGGCCACCGGGGGCGGCCGCGGCATCGCGAGACGATAGGCCCCTTCATCAACACAGGAGTGACGGGCAATGCGGTATCTCCCTTGGATGATCGCGATCGGGCTCGCGGCGCTGCCGGTATCGCTGCTTGGGCAGGCCACGCCGGTCTCGGCCAATGTGCAGGCGACGGCCAACGTGCTGGGCAATCTGACGGTCACCGGCCAGCAGGACCTCTTGTTCGGCGACGTCTTTCCCGGGCTCGCGAAGACCGTGGCACCCGCCGACGGCGGTGCCGGTCGATTCCAGATCGGTGGCACGGGCACCTATGAGGTCTCTCTCGACTTCACGCTCCCCGGCACCCTGTCCGACGGCGTCGTGTCGACCATGCCGATCTCGTTCGGCGGTAACTCGGCTGGCTACGGTCCCAACATCAGCACGGTGTCGTCTACGTTCGATCCGTCGGGCGTGACGAACGCCAACTTGGTCGGTGGCGCGCTCTACGTGTTCATCGGCGGAACGGTGACACCCGCGGCGGCCCAGACGCCAGGCGGGTACAGCGGCACTGTTACGCTGACTGTTGCGTATACGGGGAGCTGAAGAAAAGACGGTCGAGGACGGTTGAGGGCGGCTAGGGGTGCGGGATTGGGGTAGTGGGCAGCGGATCAAGTGGACACGCCGGTGGTGGGGGGCTGGCCCCGGCTGCCGGCGCGTCGCACGACCGGAGGCACGCGGAGGCGCAATGCGACGCTGGCTGCTCGTGCTCATGCTCGTAGCCGCTTCGGTGGAGGCGCAGGGCCGCCCGCTCGGGGTCCGGGGTCGCCAACCGCTCGCGTTCGGAGACCTCCTCGGGAGCGTGCCTCGCACCGTCGCGTGGACCGACGTCGGCAATGCCGGACACTTCGAGGTACGAGGCCGGCGCTTCAGTCAGGTGCTCGTGAGCTTCCTGCTGCCGGTCGAGCTGATCGGCCCGGGGGGCGCCACCCTCCCGCTCGCCTTCGGGCCGGGCGATGCGGCCTACTCGGCAGCCGGCAACCCGGCGAGCGCCGTGCCGTTCGATCCGAGCGCACCGCACACGATCACGCTCGACAACAACGGCAAGGGGATGATCTACTTCGGCGGCACGGTCCTCCCGCCCGGGCAGGCGGCAATCGGCGCCTACTCGGCCACCGTCATACTCATCGTGAGCTACGTGGGGATCTGATGGCACCTATCCCAAGCGCTCGAGTCGCCCGAAAGGCGATACTGGCCTCCCTCGTCGCGGCCGTGCTGCTTCCGGCGGCGAACGTCGTCGCCGTCGTGGTCGCACCGACGGCGGTCTTCCTCGATCACGGCAGCCGGTCCGCGAGCATCACGCTCTACAACCCATCGGGCGAACCCGAAGAGGTCGCAATCGAGCCCGCGTTCGGCTACCCCGCCACCGACAGTATCGGGCGACTCTATCTCCGTATGGAGGCCCCCGCCGTGGCAACGGCGTCGGGTCGCTCGGCCGCCGAGTGGCTGCGGCCCTATCCACGCCGGATGGTGGTGCCTGCCGGTGCCCGCCAGACCGTGCGCCTTCTCGCCGACCCGCCCGCCGATCTTCCGGATGGGGAGTACTGGGCGCGGCTCGTCGTGACGAGTCGCGGCCAACGCATTCCGGTCGCCGGGGTACGCGACACCGCCGCCGTTCAAGTGGGGCTCGACCTGGAGGTCAGGACGATCATCGCCGTGCTCTACCGCAAGGGCTCTGTCTCCACGGCGGTCGCGCTCTCCGACTTCGCGCCGACGATCGTGGCGGACTCACTCGTCCTCCACCCTCGCCTCGTTCGCGTCGGTGATGCGGCCTATGTGGGTCGAATGGAGATCGCGGTCTCCGATTCGGCGGGCAGCGAAGTGGGCCGGTGGGAGGAGCAGGTCGCCGTCTATCACGAGCTTGCTCGTCGGTTGGTGTATCCAATCGCCGATCTTCCCCCGGGCACCTATCGGGTGCGGCTCACCCTCACCACCGAGCGCGACGACATCCCTCGTCCGTACCGCCTCCGGACGCTGCCGGTGGCCGACTCGGCGGTCGTCGTCAGGCGCTGACGGAGCGAGTGTGCGGACGGGTCACCCCCCGGCCCTCGCGCTGAGTCTGGTCGCGGCACTCAACGTCCCGGCGCACGCCGTCGAGGCGCGCGGCGATGACGATCCCCCGATCGAGGTTCTGGTCGAGATCCGGATCGGTCGGCTCGCGCGGCAGACCGTTGCTGCACTGCGCGACGGGGAGACGGTGCTCCTTCCCGCGGCCATGCTTCTCGAGCTCGGCGAAGTTGCCTGCGCGGTCGACTCCACGGGGCGGCTCCGAGCCACGCGCCAGCCTGGCGGCCGACCGGTCGAGATCACGGCCGGGAGCGACACGGCATTTCTCGACGCCCGGCCGGTGCTGCTCGACCAGGGGAGCGTCGTGTGGCAGGACGAGGCACTGTACGTCGCTGCGCCGACCCTCGAGCAGCTCTTTGGCCTCATCATCCGGACGGAATGGTCGGAGCTGGCCGTCACCGTGGTGGACCCGGAAGCACTCCCGGTGGGGCGCCGGCTCCGGCGCGAAGCCGAACGGCGTGCGGCACTGGCGCGGGCCAACGCGGCACCGCCAGACCTCGCTCTGGGCCCCGAGCGCGGGCGCCTCGATGGCCTCGTTGCCGACTGGTCGCTGGCCGGGACGCTGGACGATCTGCCCGGCACCGCTGCCTACGGCTTCGGTCTGGCCGGCGAGGTGCTCGGTGGCTCGCTCACCGTGACGACGCAGAGCGTTGGTCGCGCGACCGACGGCCGGGCGCGTGTAGACGCCACCTATCTCGCGGTGTGGCGCGACCGACCCTGGATCCGCCAGCTCCAGCTCGGCGACGGGTTCGCGACCGGACCGCGCTTTCGCACCCTCCGCGGTGTTGCGGCCACCAACGCGCCCTACCTGCGGCCACCCGAGTTCGGGGTCGCCGACTACAGCGGACGCGTGGGGCCGGGCTGGGACGTCGAGCTGCGCCAGAGCGGACGGCTCCTCGACGTGAGCCGCGCCGACGAGTCGGGCGCCTTCGCGTTCGACGTGCCGGTACGCTACGGCGACAACCCGATCGAGGTCGTGGCCTTTGGTCCGCACGGCGAGGTCATCACGTCGGAGCGACTGATTCGGCTGCCGAGCAACCGGCTCCAGGGCGGGCGCTTCGAATGGGGCGCCAGCGCGGGCGACTGCCGTTCGTCGCGCTGCCGGGCAACGGGAAATCTCGACGCCCGCTACGGCATCTCGGACCGGTGGACCGTACGAGCCGGGCTCGACGGGTTTTGGCGCGACACCCTGCCCGATCTGGGCCACGTCTATGGAGGCGTCTCCGGCGCCATCACGCCGGCGTGGCAGGTGACGGCCGAGGGCGTGACCGGTGCGTTCGCACGGGGCATCGTCGCCTTCGAGCCGTCGCCGCACTTGCGTGCGCGAGCGGCGCAGACCTGGTTCACGGGAAGCACCTCCGCGCCCGTGCTGCACGACGCGGCGCGCCGACGCACGACGGAGGCGCAAGCGTTCTGGCGGCCACTGCCGCGGCTCGCGCGTTGGTTCCTCGAGGGCGGGCTCGTGCGAGAGGAGCTCTCGACCGGGACGCTCACCCTCTGGAGTGCGGGCCAATCGCTCCAACTCGGCGCGTTCAGGCTCGACGGCGGTGTGCGGCACGAGGCGTCGAGTGCTGCGGTGGGGCCGCGGGTTTCGCGCGACTTTCAGAGTGCGTCGGTCACGGCGCTCCTTCGCAACGGACAGCGCCACGGCCTGTGGGCACGCGCCGAGTTCGAGTTGGAGGACGCGAGCCGCCTGTTTCGATGGCGCGCGCAAATCGCTCAGCAGCTGTCTCAGGCGTGGCGGGTCGAAGCAGCCGCGGCGTGGGTGCGGGGCGTCGGCGCGAGCCTCACGCTCACCGCCACGGCGTATCTCCCGGGGCTCCGGTCAGTAACCCAGCTGTTCGCGTCGGAGGACTCGGAGACGCGTGTCGCGCAGGTGCTCCAGGGCACGGCGCAGTGGGATCGCGCAACGGGCGGCATCGCGTTTGGCCCGGGCCCGGGGCTCGATCGCGGCGGGCTCGCGGGCCATGTCTTCCTCGACGCCAACGCGAACGGCGTCCGCGACGAGGGCGAGCGCGGCTTGGGCGGTGTGCGTCTCTTCGGCGGAACGCACAGTGTCGTCACCGACACGGCCGGTCGCTATCGCGTGTGGGATCTGGTACCGTTCGAGCCGCTTCGACTCACCGTCGATTCCCTGTCGATCGATGACCCGCGACGGGTGCCGCGGTGGGGCAGCGTCGAAGTGCACGTGTCGCCCGCGTCATACCGGCGGCTCGATATACCGATCGCCACCGCGGGTGAGGTGTCGGGCCGCGTGATGATCGAGACTTCCAGCGGCACCCTGCCAGCCCCCGGCGTGCGGCTCGAGCTCGTCAATCGCGTCACCGGTGAGCTGCGCTCGCTCGAGACCTTCTCCGACGGGGAGTTCTACGTGATGGGTGTGAAACCGGGCTCGTGGAGGCTGCGCATAGCGTCAGGACAGCTCGACGGGTTGGGATTGCGGGCGGAGCCCGCATCGATTCGCCTGGAGCTCGCCCCCACACCGGGGGGACCCTGGATCGCGGGCTTGCAGGTCAAGCTCGTCCCCGAGTCCTAGCCATGGCAACCCATTGCCCGCGATGCTCGACGAGCCTCGCCGACGGCGCTTCCTACTGCATGGAGTGCGGGGCACCCACCCCCACCGTGTTGAGCGGCGAGCTGGCGGCGCCTGCCACTCCGCCGCCCTGGGCATTGGACGCTCCAGTGGAGGCGCGACTCGCCCGCGCACTGGGCACAGCCTACGAGGTGCGCGGGCTCGTTGGCCGCGGCGGCTTTGCGCTCGTCTTCGAAGTCTGGGACCGGGAGCTCGAGCGGCGTCTCGCCGTGAAGGTGCTCGATCCCGAGATCGCATGGACGAGCGGGATGCTCGCCCGGTTCCGGCAGGAGGCACGCACGCTCGCGAGGCTCCGCCATCCGGCAATCCTCGCCATCCATTTCGTGGGAGAGTCAGAGGGGCTCACCTGGTACGCGATGCCGTTCGTCGAGGGTGACTCGCTGTCCGCAATCCTGCGCGACCGCGGCCCGTTCGCACCCGACCTCGCGGTGGCGATCGCCACTCCCGTCCTGGATGCCCTGGCGCACGCCCACCGCGCCGGTCTCGTGCACCGCGACATCAAGCCCGACAACGTGTTGGTCGAGCGCGGGAGCGAGCGCGTGCTCCTCCTCGACTTCGGGATCGCAAAAGTGCTCGAGCCAGAGCGCGCGTCGCACCAGACGGCCACCGGCATCACCGTCGGTACACCACACTACATGAGTCCGGAACAGGCGCTGGGGCAGGGAGCGCTCGACGGACGGAGTGACCTCTACGCGTTGGGCGCGACCCTCTTTCAGATGGTGACGGGCACACCGCCGTTCGAGGGCGAGTCGTCGCAGGAAATCGTCGGGAAGCACGTGTTCGAGCCGGTGACGCCGCCGGCCGAGCTGGATGGACGGATCCCCGAGTGGCTGTCGGACGTCATCGTACGGTGCCTGGCGAAGCAGCCGGGGGAGAGGTATGGGTCGGCTGACGAAGTAATGGAAGCGTTGGAGGAGGGACGGACAAAGACGGTGGAGGACGGTCGAGGACGGACAAAGACGGTGGAGGACGGTCGAGGACGGACAAAGACGGTGGAGGACGGTCGAGGACGGACAAAGACGGTGGAGGACGGTCAAGGACGGACAAAGACGGTGGAGGACGGTCAAGGACGGAGGGAGACGATGGACGGCGGTGGAGGACGACCGCCGCCGACCGCCCCCGACCGCCCATCGCGTAGGAATCTCATAGTGGCAACGAGTATCGCCTTCCTTGCATTGGTCGCACTGGCCACCTGGTGGTTTCTCTCGGGCAGCCGGGCGCGCCTCGCCGTCACCAA
>JBDHCY010000100.1:0-19024 GCA_039591795.1 Gemmatimonadota bacterium
GAGGAAGCCCATAACCTCATCGTCCGCTCGTCCCCCGGCGCTCGTCCAGAAGCAGGTCCACCGGACTCGGACCAGGCTCGAGCTCCGGCCAAGGCAGGCCGAGCCACCCAGCATCAGGCGTCTGTTCAGGTAACCGGGCCAGCCCCTGCTGTGCCAAAACGACGATCCGAGCCGGGACCCCGGTGCCGAGATGGATCGGCACCAATTGGGCAACCGGAACGCCCCGATCCGTGATCACGATCGGCTCCCCTTGCTGGACCTGCTTGATCAAGGCACTCAGCCGGTTCTTCGCGTTCGAAATGGACTCAGATTTCATAAGGCTATAATAGCCTGTTCAATATGGACAATCAAGCTATTTACATCCTTCGGAGCATGTAAACGACTGACATTCCGATGGTTCGGGTTCGCTCGAACTCACGGGTCCGGAACCCGCCGACCCGGCGTCCACGGCGCACCTGCCGCCTCGAGGTCCGCCTCCAACCGGGCGAGATCCTCCGCGATCAGCGCGGCGAGCTCCCGGGCCAGCACCTCGAACCCGGTCCGCGCAATCGCGATGCTCTGCCGATGCGTCGCGGTCGGTGCCTGCCGAGTATCCCAGTGCCCGCCGATCACCTCACCGACGCGATTGCGGATCCCGGGGCTGGTGGCCTCGTCAAGCCGCTGCCGCGCGGGATCGCCGTTCAGTCGCATCGCGAGATCGGCCACCCTCATTGTGATCGAGTCCATGCGGACATGCAGTGCGGGGTCTGCGCGCGGCGTCTGGGCCAGCGCCGCTCGCATGTGGCGTACGCGGTCGCGCGTGCGGCTCAACTCCGTGGCGGCTCCATTGATCTGCCGCATCAGCTCGGCGGTTTCCTGCTGGAAGGTCGCGACCGCCACGTAGTCCGTACCGGGAACGGCGTTGCCCACTGGCTTCACCGTGAACGACTGCGGAGCGCCCAGCCGGCGGACTCCGCTCGAGGACACCACGAGCAACTCGACGTTGTATTGGCCCGGTGACATCAACGGGCCCCTCGGATCGCCGCTCCAGGGCGGCCGGAATCCGGGAGGGCTCAGGTCGATCGGATTCGGCACCGGTCCGCGGAGATCCCAGTTGATGCGATGCAGCCCTGCCTTGCTCGACGCTTCAATCCGGCGCACGGGACGCCCCGCGCCGTCGGTCACCTGCAGGAAGACGCGTGGTCCGCTCTCGATCGCCTCCGCGCGAAGCTGATCGTAGCCCGGGAACGGTACGTCGCGCCCGGCATCGCGCAGCGCACGCTCCGCTGACTCGCGTGCCTCGCGGGCGGTGGTCGGCACCTCACGTATCCAATAGGTGAGGAGCGCTCCGTGCGGGGGGTTGGGTGACGTGTAGTCGTCGCTCCCTGCGGTCGGACGACCCGGCGCCTGCGCCACTGCCGCCGGCACGAACCACCAGGCGTCACGGACCGGGAAGACCGCACCCTCTGCTGCGAGAGCGCCGCCCGCGATCTCGCGCAGGGGAGCATAGTCGTCGAGCACGTAGAACCCGCGGCCGAATGTCGCACCGACCACATCGTCGTCGCGGCGATGGAGCTTGAGATCCCTGAATGGAGCGGTCGGCACGCCTCCGTTCAGCTTGTACCAGTTCGTCCCGCCATTCGGAGTCCAGTAGATCCCGAACTCGGTACCGAGGAAGAGCAACTCGGGGAGCACGTGATCCTGCTGAAAGGCCCAGACGATCGTGCCTTCGGGTAGATCGCCCGCGATGGACCGCCACGTCCGGCCGCGGTCGCTGCTCACGAAGACGTGGGGCGAGAAATCTCCTGTCTTGTGCGCGTCGGCCACCGCGTAGAAGGTGTTGCCGTCGTAGAGTGAGGCCTCCACGTCGTTGATGAACGAAAGCGCGGGCAGTCCCGGCAGCGCACCGGCGCGCGTCCAGTTGGCTCCCCCGTCACCGGATACCTGTGTCAATCCGTCGTCGGTCCCCACCACCAGCACGCCCTCGGTGATCGGCGATTCCGCGATCGCCGTGATGGTCGCGTATTTCGACATCGCCCCATTGTCGTGCAGCGCGTCCACGCTCCAGACTCGACCCATGAACGGCTGCTCGTACCGGTTGAGCCCCAGCGTGAGATCCCCGCTGATTGCGGTCCACGCGTTGCCGCGGTCGTCGCTCCGCCAGAGCCGCTGGGAGGCGAAGTAGATCCGATCCGGATCGTGCGGGCTCACGAGGATCGGCGAGTCCCAGTTCCACCGTTCGGCTGGGTCACCTTCCGCCGGCTGTGGTCGGATGCCCAGTGCCTCGTCGCTCCGGCGATCGGTGCGGTAGAGATTTCCCTGCTGGGTCATCAGGTAGGTGACGTGTTCATCGCGTGGATCGAACGCGACGCCATAGCCGTCGGCACCCATCGGCACGTACCAATCCTGATTGCGGATCCCGTCGCGGTTGAGCGTGCGCGACGGGCCATGAAGTGTGCCGAGATCCTGCGCGCCACCGAGGATGTCGTAGAACGGCTCCCGATTGCTGAGCGCCACTTTGTAGAACTGGGAGACCGGGAGATTCGGGAAGTGTCGGAACTCGCGACCATCGTCGAAGGTCTCATAGAGTCCGGCGTCGGTCCCCACCAGCAGGTGATTCCCGTCCGCAGGGTCGATCCACAGCGCGTGACTGTCACTGTGCTTCGTATGGCCTGTCTCCCAGATACTGAATGTGGTGCCTCCGTCCCGGGTCACTCTCACGAACACGTCCATCTGGTAGACCAGATCGGCGTCGGTCGGCGACGCTTCGAGTTCCTGGTAGTAGTGCGGCCCGGTGCCGCCGGAGACGTAGCTGTTCAGGCGCTCCCAGCTCTCTCCGCGATCGCGGGAGCGGTAGAAGCCGCGCTCCTCGTCGTTGGCTTCGATGGTTGCGTAGACCAGCGACGGGTCGGCTGGTGTGACGGCGAGGCCGATCTTCCCCATGTCTCCCTTGGGGAGGCCGGTGGTGATCTTCCGCCACGTCTGGCCTGCGTCGATGGATTTCCAGATGCCAGAGTTTGGGCCACCGGCAAGGAAGCCCCAGACTTGGCGCCGACGCTCGTAGGCTGCGGCGTAGACCAGATCCGGATTATCGGGGGCGAACTCGAGATCGGTGACGCCGGTGTTCGCATCGATTCGTAGCACGGGTGCCCACGTCTGCCCGCCGTCTTCACTCCGATACACACCGCGCTCGCCACCGTCCGACCAGAGCGGCCCCTCTGCGGCGACGAGGATCAGGTCGCTGTTCCGTGGGTCGATCAGGATCTTCCCGACGTGCTGGGAGTTGGGGAGCCCCATCTGCTGCCAGGTGCGCCCCGCATCGCGGCTCCGGTACACACCGTCGCCCCAGCCCACGTGCCGCCCGCTCACGTTCTCTCCGGTACCGACCCACACGATTTCCGGGTTGTTCGGATCGAGCGTCACCTCGCCGATCGAGTAGGACGGTTGGTCGTCGAACACCGGCGTCCAGGTGACACCGGCGTTGCCGGTCTTCCAGAGCCCGCCCGATCCAACGGCCACGTACCAGGTGTGCCGATGCGTCGGATGCACCGCGATGTCGGCGATGCGGCCGCCAGCCATCGCCGGACCGATGCTGCGGAGCGTGAGCGCCGAAGCTGCCCCGGCCATGTCGGGCGTCGTCTGGCCGGCGAGTGGAGCGCCGATGATCGCAAGCACTGGGACGATGCAGAGAGACATCAAGATGCGAGAGCGCATGTCAGGTCCCTTGGTGAAAGCACGCTCATCGTGCGCCATGCCACGGCGCCGATTCCACGCTCGAAGATCTAGCGATCGGCGAGGGTCAGCCCTTCGGGGTGATCTTTCCGGCGAGCGACTGTGCCACGATCTTGCCATCCCGCACCACAAACGTATCGGTGGCCACTTCGTACACATTGTCAGCCGTTTCGGCCGTCCAGACGATGTACGCGTAGTCGCCCTCCACGGACTGCTGCTGCATCTCGAAGCTCGCTCCCGGCTTCCCGAACTCGGCGAGCATCGCGACGAACAGCGGCTTGATCGCCTCCGGTCCAGTGAGCGGTCCGTCGGGGGTAAACAACACCGCGTCTTGTGCGTAGTCCGATAGGATGCCGTCGAGGTCACCTGCCCCGAAACACTGGAGATGATGTTCGAGAACAGCCTGCGTCGTGGTCATCGGGGCTCCAGCGTAGAGATGGCAGATAAGATGTGGCTCAGCCGCGCGGGACGCGAGTGTGGCCTCACGCGGTCGAGGGTGATCGCCCGGAGCGGTCTGGCGGGTCGCGGCATCGCTGGATCTGGCTATATGGGCGGTTGCCGCCACGCTGTTAGATTGCCCGGCCGTGATCTCCGTCTCGAATCTCGCGAAATCGTTCGGCGATCGGACCCTGTTCGCCGGGGCATCGTTTCAGCTCAACCAAGCTGAACGGTATGGACTGGTCGGCGCCAACGGTTCGGGCAAGACCACGCTGCTCCGTATTCTGAGCGGCGACCTCGCCCCCGACGACGGCACGGTGTCCGTTGCGAAACGGCTCCGCCTCGGCGTACTCCGCCAGGACCAGTTCGTGTACGACGAGCAGGAGATCCTCGGGGTCGCCCTCCAGGGCAACCCCGAACTGTGGAATGCGATGGTCGAGAGAGACGTGCTGCTCGCGAACGCAGAAGAGTCCTTCGATGCCGACCGGTTCTCCGCACTCGAGGAGATCGTACAGCGGCACAACGGGTACACCGCGGAAGCGCGGGCCGCCGCGATACTCGAGGGGTTGGGCCTTCCCGCGGCCGTGCATCGCGATCCCATCTCCACCCTTTCGGGTGGGTTCCGACTCCGGGTGCTCCTGGCGCAGGTGCTCGCGGGCAATCCGGACGTGTTGCTCCTGGACGAGCCGAGCAACCATCTCGACATCCTGTCGATCCGGTGGCTCGAGAAGTTCTTGCGAGATTTTCCCGGAGCGGTCCTGGTCATCTCCCACGACCATCGTTTTCTCGACAACGTGGCCACGAGCATCCTGGACATCGATTATGAGACCGTTCTGTCGTATGCGGGCACCTACTCCGACTTCCTGGAGGCCAAGCAGGCCGAACGGCAACGACGTGTGCACGACATCGCCGCTCGTGAACGAGAGATCGCGCACCACCAGAAGTTCATTGATCGCTTCCGTGCCAAGGCGAGCAAGGCGCGTCAGGCGCAGAGCAAGGTACGGATGATCGAGAAGAAGGCGGAGGCGCTGGAGGAACTGCCGCAGAGCTCGCGGCGCTATCCCACCTTCCGCATCGAGCAGCGACGCGACAGCGGGCGCGACGTCCTGACCGTGAAGGGCGTGAAAAAGGCGTTCGACGACAACGAGGTGCTGCACGGTGTGGACCTCACGGTCGCCCGCGGCGATCGTCTCGCCATCATGGGGCCGAACGGCATCGGCAAGTCGACCCTCCTGAAGATCGTGATGGGGCAACTCGAGGCCGATGCAGGCCAGGTGGCGTGGGGCTACGAGACCCATCCGGGCTACTTTGCGCAGGACCACGAGGAGGAATTCGAGTCGCGGAGCGGCACGGCCGAGCAATGGGTCTGGAGCTTTTGTCCCGAGCGCGACTTCGGGTACGTGCGCGGCGCCATGGGCTTGGTGCTCTTCTCTGGCGACGACGGCAAGAAGCCCCTGCGTGCGCTCTCTGGCGGCGAGATCACTCGCCTCATCTTCACCCGTCTCAGTATCGAACGCCCCAACGTGCTCGTCCTCGACGAGCCGACCAACCACCTCGACCTCGAGTCGATCGAGGCGTTGGTCGAAGGACTCAAGTCCTACGCGGGCACCCTGATTCTCGTCTCACACGACCGATGGTTCGTGAGCCAGTTGGCCACGCGTATTCTCGAGATCAGGCCTGACGGGATGACCGACTACCCCGGCACGTACGACGACTACGTCCATGCGTGTGGGGACGATCATCTCGATGTGGACCGCGTCGTGCTCAAGGCACGAAGAGACGTCAAGCGGCCGGAGACGCCTTCCCGGTCGAAGTCTACGCAACCGTCATCGAACAGGGCGAGCCCCAAGCGCACCCTCGAGAAGCTCCGCGGACGTCTCGAAACAGTCACCGAGCGCATCCAGGCTGCGGAGGGCCGGGTGCACGAGATCGACGGGCTGTTCTGCGAGCCGGACTACTTTGCTCGAACGCCGGCCGGTGAGGTGCGCGGACGTGAGGCGGAGCGGAAGAGTCTGCAGGACGAGCTCGCGGGCCTCATGGCCGAGTGGGAGGCCATCGAGCATGAGGTGGCGGGGCTGGAGAGACTGCGCGGGGATGCCGATTGAGGGGTTGCGGTTGCTCGCGGCTGAAGCCGCGGCTCGGCTGGTGTCGCTAAAGCGACACGGTTGACGTGCTGCGTTGAGAAAAGGGGCCGCACCGATTCCTCGATGCGACCCCTTTCCATCTCCTGCAGTGCTACGCGATGTGCCTAGCCAACCTTGGAGACGTTCTCCGCAGCTGGGCCCTTCTGGCCCTGAACCACGTCAAACTCTACGGCATCTCCCTCGGCGAGCGTCTTGAAACCCGTCGCCTGGATCGCCGAGTGGTGGACGAAGCAGTCCTTGTCGCCATTGTCGGGCGTGATGAATCCAAAGCCCTTCTGATCGCTGAACCACTTCACCTTGCCGGTAGTGCGTGACATACCTACTCCTCTGTGTTCGATGCCCGTCGGAGTCCGGAATGTCCGCACTGGCCGATCGTCCATCGTGTTGTCCGCGGATGTGTCCCCGCGGTGGGTGCCGCGTCGTGCGGCGTGCTACCAATAGAAAAGGGGAACCGCGTCAGTTGCCGGTTCCCCTGCAATTGCGTTGCGTGCCCTGTGGCGCTTGAATAACGCCCCTTGTCGTGCTCACGGGGTACAAGATAGTCGACCCGGGGCGGAAAGGGAAGCCGCGGGATATCGGGCCCGGTCAGCGTGTTTGCCAGCGTGACGGAGACCGACTATCCTCCGTGATACGGGTGACGCCGCGTGTCGCCCGATGGACACCGATCAGAAAGCGGGATTGCGCCGCAGCGCTGGTCTCGCTTCTTTCTTTACGAGGCTCACTCTGCGCCCCACGAGCAGGTGGTCCGATCCCTCGACGAAAGCGGAGGCTGAGGATGGCGAGACGAGGTCCACTGTCGGCAGCGAAGCGTAAACGGGAAGCTGATAAGCGAAGGAAGCGTGAGGCCAAACAGGAGCGGCGCGCCAAACGCGCCGAGGAGCGGGCTCAGGCGCGAGAGGCGGCGGAATCTGGGGCAGCGGCCCCGGAGGGCTCGGAGCAGCCCGCGAGCGAGGGTGCGGAATCCGAGGCAGCGCCCCCGGAAGAGACTGAGCTGCCACCCTCGGGTATGACGGGAACGTGATCGAGTCCGACTGCCTTCATTGTGACGGGTTTGGTGAAGCGCCCGGTCCCGCCGGGCGCTTTGCATTTGGTGCCAGCTACACAAAGACTTCGCGTCTAGGAATCGAGGGCGCTCCACAAAGGTCGGCGACGACGCTTCGGACGTCGCACGCTACCTGCGCCCTAGGCGTGAAGGAGAAGTGAGATTTCCGTGAAGACTCCTACACGCTCGGCGTTTTAGCTCCTATACCCTGCTAGCGTCACTGGAGTCATTCCTATATGGTCGTGTGCCTTTACCGAGTGGCCCATGCGACTCTTGCTCATCAACCCGCGGTTTCCGGAGAGCTTCTGGAGCTTCAGATGGGCGGTGGACACCGTCTCGCCTGGACGGAGGGCCATCAATCCGCCGCTCGGCCTGGCGACGCTGGCGGCGTTGTGTCCTGATCATTGGGACGTGACCATCGTGGATGAGAACATCGAGTCGCTCCCGCTGGACCCGAAGGCCGACATGATCGGCATCTGCGGCATGGGCGTCCAGTTCCCTCGGCAGAAGGAGCTGCTGGGCTACTACCGCAGCAAGGGGTACCACGTTGTTGCCGGTGGCAGTTACGCGTCTCTCGTCCCCGAACAGTACGAGCGTCTCGCGGACACGGTCGTCGCGGGTGAGGCCGAGTATGTCTGGCCGGAGTTCTGTCGCGATGCAGAGGCGGGCAAGCCGAAGCGGCTGTATCACGAGACGGGCGTGGTCGATCTCAAGGATTCACCTGTTCCCCGATTCGACCTCTTGCGCGTGGACAAGTATCAGTCCATCAGCCTCCAATTCTCCCGGGGGTGTCCGTTCCGCTGCGAGTTCTGCGACATCATCGTGATGTTCGGACGACGGCCCCGCACCAAGTCCGTCGAGCAGGTTGGGTTGGAGCTCGATGCGCTCCGACGGCTCGGCGTGCACAGGGTCTTCTTCGTGGACGACAACTTCATTGGAAACAAGAAGGTCGCGAAGCAGCTGCTCAGGTACCTGGCGGACTACCAGCAGGCCCACGGATACCGATTCCACTTGGGGACGGAAGCGTCCCTCAACCTGGCACAGGACGACACGCTCCTCAGGTTGTTCCGGGAGGCGAACTTCGGCTGGGTCTTCATCGGGATTGAGTCACCAGACGAGGCGAGTCTCAAGGAGACGCTCAAGTTCCAGAACACCCGTCAGGATCTCCTCACCTCGGTGCGGACGATTCACGCGAACGGGCTGGATATCTTCGCCGGTTTCATCATCGGGTTCGACCACGACACGGTGGAGACGTTCGATCTCCAGTACCGGTTCATCATGCGTTCCGGCATCCAGGTGGCGATGGTCGGGTTGCTCACGGCCACGCCGAAGACCCCGTTGCACGAGCGGCTCCGCAGGGAGGGGCGGCTCATTGCCGATGCCAACAGTGTCGACAACGTGAAACTCGAAACGAACGTGGTGCCCAAGGGAATGAGCTACCGCGAGATGGTGGCCGGCTACCGGGCTCTGCACGAGCGGCTGTTCAGCGATCGCGGCATCGCCGGGCGGGTGCGGAACAAGCTCCACTACTTGCAGAGCCCCTTGGTTCGGGAGTGGCGGGCTCTCTCGGAACCGCTCACGCTGCTCGGCAGGTTCGTCCGCCGCGGGCTGTTTCCTGGCGGCCTTGGCCGGCTGGCGCGCTTCGTCGGCTCGGTTCCCTGGTGGAGGCCGCGCTTGATTCCGCGAGCGATAGGGGAGTGGATCGTCGGGCTGTCGATGCAGGACTACATCGACCGTCACTTCCCCCGTGTCGAGGAGCGCGCGCGGCGCATGGGCTACGGCCATTTCGAGCGGCTCGAGCGGGCCTTGCGCCGGTACCGTGAGAGCGGTGCCCTAGAGCTTTCGCTCGGCGAGGTTCGCACGGCGACGGCGACCCTGTCGCTGCGCCTGCGGGGCTTGCTGGACCGCCGCTTCTTTGCCAGAACGGCCCGGCACCTGAGGCGGCTCCTGCGGAACACGGGGTCGTCCGTGACACTGCACGTCGAGCATCTCCATGACGACCAGGTGCGCCATTTCCGGCGGCTGCTGAGGCGACTCTCCCCCTACGGTGACCGGATCCGCATCACCGTGCACGAGAGCCTGCGTCATGCGATCGAGGTGGACTCGTCCGTCTTCGTTCTGTCGTTCGAGGCTAAGGCTCCCGCACTTTCGCCCTCAACTCCTCGAACCAGTTGAGCACGACGTGCAGGCGCGGCGCGACCGGCGTTGCCGCGTTTTGCAGCATCAGAAAGCGTCCGTTGGGCCCAACGTCGTAGTTCGGATTCCCGTGGCCGGCCGTCCCGACGACATAGGGTCCCGCGAACAGCGCGCGTGGTGCTCCCGGGCCCCCGTCGCGCTCGTCGAGGCGCACCGCCATCATCTGATCCTCGTGCCGGTAGTACAGCTCGCGCCCGTCGTGGGACCATGTGGGCTCGACCCCGCCATCGGTCGAGATCAACAGCCGGCTGCCGGATCCCGGGTACGGCTGCAGGTAGACTTCGTTCTGCCCGGATTCGTTCGGGACGTACGCCAGCCACCGACCGTCCGGCGAAAACATCGGCGATCGTTCGTGGAACGGCGATGCCACCATTCGGAATGGCGTGCTATCCGGCGGCAGGATCCAGATGTTCTCCTCGGCCACCTGTTCGTACTCGTAATACGCCAGAAGCTGCTGCTGCGAGGCCCAGGAGATGGGCACCTTGAGATGCTCAGTCGACAACAAGATCTGGGACTCGTGAGGCGGTCGAGCAGGTCGGCCACGCGCGGCGCGCTCCTGCCAGGAGAACGCCACAAAGATGCGACGGGCTCGAAGAGGCCGCCAGAGTGTCATCTCACGACGTCAGCGAGACACGAGGCGCTCATGCCGGATCGGGTTGGTGATCGCGGAGTGAGTGACGAGGTTGGCCTCCCCTCGGGTGGTGAGGAGATCCGCGGGCGGCTATAGTGGGCTGGCAAGCCCGCGGTTGTCGGACGCTTCATTCTTTCGGAGGCAAAGCGTTGCAGGTAGCTCGCCCCACTGAGGCCTACGACGCCATCGTGGTCGGTTCTGGGATTGCCGGCGGTTGGGCTGCCAAAGAGCTGTGTGAGAGCGGCCTCCGAACGCTCGTGCTCGAGCGCGGACGCAACGTGGAGCACGGCAAGGACTACGTCACCGAGCACGCCCCGCCCTGGTCGTTCGCGCACCGCGGCCAGCTCGACCCCGAGCTGCTGGAGGAGCACTACTTCATTCAGCGGCGCACCGGCTTCCTGGGCGAGACCAACCTCCACTTCTTCGCGCGAGATTCGAACAGCCCCTACATAGAAGAGAGGCCCTTCACATGGGTACGCGGCCACCAGGTGGGCGGCAAGTCGCTCACATGGGGACGCTACTGCTTTCGGATCAGCGACATCGATTTCGAGGCGAACGCGCGGGAGGGGATCGGTGCCGACTGGCCGATCCGCTACGCCGAGATCGCACCGTGGTACACCTACGTGGAGCGCTTTGCCGGCATCAGCGGAGAGTCGCTCGGCCTCCCGCACCTGCCGGACGGCGCCTTCCAGCAACCGACCCCGCTCAATGTGGTCGAGCGGGACCTCCGTCGCCGCATCGAGGCTCTGTACCGGGAGCGCCGATTGACCATTGCGCGCGCGGCAGTGCTGACGGAGCCCCTCCCGGGCCGCCAGCCCTGCCACTACTGCGGGCCGTGCTGGCGCGGCTGCTCGACCGGATCCTACTTCAGCAGCCAGAGCAGCACGCTGCCGGCCGCCGTGGCGACCGGCAATCTGACGCTGCGGCCGGAGAGCGTCGTGCACAGCGTCATCTATGACGAGAAGGAGGACCGCGCCGTCGGCGTACGCGTCGTAGACGCCGAAACAAAGGAAGTGCGGGAGTACCACGCACGGCTCATCTTCCTCTGCGCATCGGCACTTGGTTCCACTCAAGTGCTCCTCAACTCACGCTCGCCGCGCTTCCCCGACGGCCTCGGGGGTTCCAGTGACGCGCTCGGTCACTACCTCATGGACCACCACTTTCAGGTCGGCGCCACAGGCGAGGTGGAGGGGTTCGAGGACCGGTACTACTACGGCAACCGGCCCGTTGGCTTTTACATCCCCCGCTACCGCAACATCGGTCCCGAAACGACGATGGACACCTTCGTGCGCGGGTACGGCATCGAGGGTGAGGCCTACCGTCCGAGCTGGCGGCGCGGCAACGACCTGCCCGGCTTCGGCTCCGAGCTGAAGGCACGTCTGCGCGACCCCGGTCCATGGAACGTCTGGATGCTCGGATTCGGCGAGACGCTTCCACGCTACGAGAACCACGTCCGACTCGACGGTGATCAAGTCGATGCCTACGGCATCCCCCTGCTCCGAATCAACTGCGCGTGGGGAGAGAACGAACTGGCCATGCGCGCGGACATGGCCGCCTCCGAAGGCGACCTCGGCGCGGAGCCAGGCCTGGGCATCCACGAGATGGGCACCGCCCGCATGGGTCGCGATCCGAAGACCTCGGTGCTCAATCATTTCAATCAGGTATGGGACGCGCCCAACGTGTTCGTGACCGACGGTGCGTGCATGACTTCGTCGCCTTGCCAGAATCCATCGATCACCTATATGGCGCTCACGGCCCGCGCCGTGGACCATGCGGTCAGCGAGATGAAGCGGAGGAATCTGTGAACCGTCGGGACGCGATTCGAGACATCGGCGTACTCCTCGGTGCGGCCGTGACGCCGAGCGTCGCCCGCGCCGTGGAGGCCGGCTTCGCCGCGCCGCCGCCTGGCCAGGCGCTCCGCACACTGACGCCGCAGCAAGGTGAGCTGCTCGCAGCCCTCACGGAGCTCATCATCCCGACTACTGACACTCCCGGCGCCCGCGCCGCCCGGGTCGACGCCTTCATCGACAGCTTGCTGACCGACCTTCTCACCGACGAGGAGCGCGACCGCTTTCTCGTTGGGCTCGACGCCGTGGATGGGCGCGCACGAGCGCTTGCCGGGACCTCGTTCCTCGAGAGCTCGCCTCGCCGGCAGGTCGCCGTTCTCGAGGCGCTCGACCGAGAAGCTCAACAGCCCGCCGACTCGCCGCGCCCTTTCTGTTCGTGGCTCAGAGAACTCACCCTCGTCGGCTACTACACATCGGAGGTCGGGGCGTCGCAGGAATTGCGCTATGTTCACGTCGCGGGACGTTACGACGGTGACGTGCCGTACGAGCGGGTCGGTCGCGCATACTCCTGAGTCAGGTGCTCGCACCAGGAGGCAATCTGTGAATGCATGGAAGAGCTTCTCCCTAACCCTCGCGCTCGTAGTCGCGCCTCACGGGGTTGCCGTCGGGCAGGCGCTCGATTCCGGACCACAAGTCCTGACCTTCTACTCCGACGTCGACGACACTGAACAACCTTACGCGCTCTATCTCCCGCCGACCTTCGACGCTTCGAAGCGATATCCGCTCGTGGTGAGTTTGCACGGCGCCGGCTCGAATCACCGGCTGAACCTGCGACGCGTGTTTGGCAAGAGCAATGCGGAAGGCGAAAACGACGTGGAGGCGAGCCGCTATTTCCCTGATTGGGACGACGTCGATTACATCGTGGCGTCTCCCTACGCGCGGGGCACGATGGGCTATCAAGGCGTGGCGGAGAAGGACGTTCTGGACGTGCTCGCCGACGTGAAGCGCCGCTTCCCGATCGACGAGAATCGCACCTATCTCACGGGCCTCTCGATGGGGGGCGGCGGCACGCTGTGGCTCGGCCTCACCCGTCCGGACATCTGGGCGGCCATCGCGCCGGTGTGCCCGGCGCCACCGACAGGCTCGGAGGCCTTGGCGCCCAACGCCTTGAACCTTCCCGTGCGCATCTTTCACGGCGACGCGGACCCCGTCGTGCGCCCCGAGGGCGTGCGGGCGTGGGTGCAGCGGCTGGACGACCTGGGGACTCACATCGAGTACACCGAGTATCCGGGCGTCGACCACTTCAGTTGGGTGCCCGCGTACGCGGGGGGCCAGATCTTCGATTGGTTCGCCCAGTACGAGCGCAACCCCCATCCCGATCACGTACGGTTTGCGAGTGACGCATACAAGTACACCACGGCCTACTGGGTCGAGCTCGACGCTTTGACGCCGGGGACCCTGGCGACGATCGACGCGCGGTTCACCGCCAGCAACCGCATCGACGTGACGACATCCGACCTCGATGGCTTCACGTTGGATCTGGCCGGACACCCGAGATTCCCGGCAGGGCAGCCCCTCGCCATCGAGATCGATGGGCAACGCATCGACGTGCCTGCGACCAACGCGCTCTCGTTCAACCGGCGCGAAGGCATGTGGGTGGCGGGCCGCGCGCCGGCGCTGGCCAAGCGCGCAGGGGCCGAGGGTCCGATAAGCGAAGCGGTCGCGAGCCGGCACATCTACGTGTACGGCACCGGCGGCGACCCGTCGGACGACGAGTTGGCGGCTCGGCAGACGCTGGCAATGAAAGCCGCCGAGTGGTCGGTGAACCGCGGTCCGTTCTGGGGCCGCATCATGGTGTTTCCGCGCGTGGTGTCCGACCGCGAGGTGCGGCCGAGTGACCTCGAAAGCGCCAATCTGGTGCTCTTTGGCACACGAGAGACCAACAGCATCATCGCGCGATTTGGCGACCGTCTTCCCCTGCATCTCGATGGCGCGTTGGCCCAGTACGGGCTCGTCTACGTCTACCCGGTCGATGACCGGTACATACTGGTCAACTCGGGGCTTCCGTGGTGGGAAGGCGGAGCAAACCCGTCGAGGTCGATCTTCGCAGGTGACGTCGCTGCCTTCGCGTTGGCGGGGCTGGGAGATTATCTCTTCTTTGAAGGAACGCGCGACAGCATGATCGCCGAAGGCCGGTTTGATACCGACTGGCATCTGCCCGCCGCCGATGCCGCGGCGATGCGGGCGACGGGTGCCGTGACCGTCACACCAGAAAAGACCGCTGGTTCGAACTGATCAGGGAGGGAGCGACACCATGCGTTATGTGACAGTGAGCCTCGCAGCACTCGTGCTTGGCGCAGCCTGCGCGGGCGGCGAGCGCCAAGGCGGAGATGGTCGCACGGCAAGCGCCGTGGCGGAACTGTCCGGGGCGCCGCTCGGCACCGTGCAGCTCGCCCATTCGTGCTCGGACGACGCCGTCATCCACCTGGAACGCGGCGTGGCTCTGCTCCACAGCATGACCTATGAGGAGTCAGCACACTCCTTCGTCGCAGCCACTGAGGCCGATTCGACGTGCGCGATGGGCTATTGGGGCCAGGCCATGACGTTCGTGCACCCGCTGTGGTCGGACCCGCCCGACGAGGCGACCTTCGCGCGTGGGAAGACTCTCGTCGAAACGGCACGTACCCTCGCCGGAAGCGACCGCGAGCGGGCGTACGTGGCGGCGCTCGCGAGTTACTACGATGTGGGCCGGGGCGAATCCGAGAGGCCGAATCTCGCAGGGCTCGAGCGCGGCTGGCAAGCATTCCACGAGCAGTATCCAGACGACACCGAAGGAGCCACGTTCTACGCACTCGCTCAGCTCGGCACCGCGGATCCGGCGGACAAGACGTACACCAAGCAGCAGGCGGCCGGCGCGCTGGCGGCGCGCGTCCTCGAGCAGCTTCCCGACCACCCCGGCGCTCACCACTACATCATCCATGCGTACGACAACCCGGCCCTCGCGGCGGAGGCTGCGGAGGTTGCCCGAAGCTACCGCGAGGTGGCACCGAGCGTCCCGCACGCGCTGCACATGCCGACACACACCCTTACCCGTCTCGGCTTGTGGCAGGAGTCGATCGAGTGGAACCGACGCTCGGCCGATGCGGCACTCGAGCGCCCGGTGGGAGGCCAAGTCTCGCTTCACTACTTCCACGCGCTGGATTACTTGGCGTACGCGTACCTCCAGGGCGCTCAGGACGAGCACGCGCTCGCAGTCCTGCGAGAGCTACAAGAGGTCGAGCAGCCCCACCAAGTGCACATGGCCTCGGCGTACACGCTCGCCGCGGTTCCCGCACGCCTGGCGCTCGAGCGGCACCAGTGGGAGGCTGCGGCAGATCTCACCCCCCGCCAACCGGAGGGATACCCGTGGGAGACGGCACCTGCCGTCGAGGCGATCACCCACTTCGCCCGCGCGCTGGGGGCGGCGCGGAGCGGTCGTTTCGAGCAGGCGCGGGCGGACCTCGCGGCGCTTGCCGCGCTCGAGGAACGCGTTCCTACCACCGGCTCGTACAATTGGCGTACACAGGTCGAGGTCCAACGCCTGTCGGCGCTTGCCTGGCTGCAGTTCGAAGAGGGCGACCACGCGACAGCACTGGCGACCATGAGCGCCGCTGCCGACCTCGAGGCGACCACCGAAAAGCACCCCATCACCCCGGGGGAGGTGCTCCCAGCGCGCGAGCTCCTTGGCGACATGCTACTGGAACTGGAGCGCCCAACGGAAGCCGTCAGCAAATACGAGGAGGCGCTCGGGCGCAGCCCGAACCGGTTCAACAGCCTCTACGGGGCAGGGCGGGCCGCGGAGCTGGGTGGCGACACAGCGAGTGCAGTCCGCTACTACCAAGCACTCCTCGAGGTGACGGCACAGGCCGACAGTCCCCGCGAGCGTCTCGAGCATGCGCGGGCGTACGTTGAGGGGCACCCAGCCTCGGGCGGGTAGGCCTAGGGAGGGTCCGACCGGGGTTGACGAGAGCTCTGAACTTGGAGAGGGCGGAGCACCCCGGGGGTGCTCCGCTCAGTGACGTTCCCCCGGCCCCATCGCACCAGTCATGATGGCCACGCCATCCGTCATGCTGTGTGTACCGGGTCGAATTACTGCGACGCGCCGGCCGAGTCGGTGCACGTGGATCCGGTCCGCGATCTCCCAGACCTGCGGCATGTTGTGGCTGACGAGTACGATGGGTGTTCCCCGGTCACGCACCGTGCGAATGAGCTCGAGGACTCGATTCGTTTCGCTGACGCCGAGCGCTGCCGTGGGCTCGTCCATGATGATGACACGGCTCCCGAAAACGGCAGCGCGGGCTACGGCCACGCCCTGACGTTGCCCGCCGGAGAGCGTCTCCACGGACTGAGAAAGATCCGTCACCGTGAGGAGTCCGAGCTCCGACATGCGCTCGCCAGCTTCGCGGTGCATGCCGACACGATCCAATCGTCGGAAGACGGTACCCAGGATTCCCCGCGCTCGGCGCTCCCGACCGAGGAACAGGTTCTCCACGATATCCAGCGCCGGCGACAAGGCGAGATCTTGATATACCGTCTCGATCCCGGCGAGGCGCGCTTCGATCGGGCTCCTGAACGATACGGGCTCGCCGCCGAACCGAACTTCCCCTTCGTCCGGGACGAGTGCACCCGACAGCACTTTGATGAGCGTGGACTTGCCGGCACCGTTGTCGCCGATCACGGCAAGCACTTCGCCGGGGTAGAGCTCGAAGTCGGCACCGTCGAGCGCCGTGACCCGTCCGAACCGCTTGACCAGCCCATGGGCCTCGAGCATCGGTGGCGATGCGCTCTGCCGGTTCCCGGTCATATCCGTCTGATCCACTGATCGAGTGCCACGGCAATGATGATCAAGAGCCCCACCGCGAACTCCTGCCACAGCACGTCCACTCCCGTCAACGCCAGCCCGTTCCGCAGGATGCCGACGATGAGCGCACCGATCAACGTTCCT
Organism: Gemmatimonadota bacterium; assembly: GCA_039591795.1. Classification (GTDB taxonomy): domain Bacteria; phylum Gemmatimonadota; class Gemmatimonadetes; order Gemmatimonadales; family GWC2-71-9; genus JBDHCY01. The sequence continues at coordinate 16,934 of JBDHCY010000100.1, forward strand.
ACGACAGATCCCCGACCTCCGAACAAGCTCGTGCCACCGATGACGACCGCGGTGATGCTGTCGAGGTTTGCGGTCAACCCCGCCTGTGGGCTCACCGAGCCGATCCGACCGATGAGGGCCCAGCCCGCCACCGCGCAGATCACGCCCCCGACGGCATACACGGACAACAGCACGCGATTCGTACGGATGCCGACGAGTTGTGCCGCTTGCGGGTTGTCACCCGTGGCGTAGACGTGCTTGCCCCATGCAGACCAGTTGAGCGCGTACCACGCAACTCCGAACAGCAGGACCATCAAGAGCGATCCTACCGTGACCCGGGCGCCGAGGAGCTCCATGGACCTCCCAGTCCACTGGAGGAGTGGTGCCGCACTCTCGATGTCCTGGGAGCGAATGGTCTGACTTCGCGAGTACCAGAGGTTGAGCGCAAGGAAGACGTTCCACGTGCCGAGGGTCACGATGAACGGCGGCAGCCGAAGGCGTGTCACGATGACCCCGTTCACGGTGCCGCACGCCGCGCCCACCGCGAGTCCGAGGGCAACCGCCGCCGCAGGCGGCCAGCCAAAGTCCACGGCCAGTCGACCCATGACCACGGAGGCAAGCACCATGATCGCGCCCACGGAGAGATCGATGCCGGCCGTCAGGATGATCAACGTTTGGGCGACACCCAAGAGGCCGATGATCGTCACCTGCTGCAGGACGAGCGACAAGTTGAAGGGCTGGAAGAATCGATCGCCGGCGACCGCGCTGAAGATGGCGACGGCCACGAGAAGCACGATGCCGGGAGCCGCGGTCGGGTTACGGTGGAAGAAGCGATGGATCAGTTCGAGCATGTGGCGCTCGAGTCATCCCCAGCACTTGGTCAAGCCATCGGTCGACGACGTGACCGGAATCCCCCCGGCGGGACGGTCCGTGATCAGCTCGACGCCCGTATCGTAGAAGGCGAGTCCCGGCGACGGCTCGGGCATCGCGCCAGTGCGAGACCACTCGGCGGCGGCTCGCACGCCGAGCACGGCCATCTGTACCGGAAACTGCATGGCGGTGGCGCCGATCACGCCGTCGCGCACGTCGGCGACCCCCGCACAGCCTCCGTCGACGGAGACGATGGTGACCGCGTGCTCGCGGCCCACCGCCTTGAGGGCTTCAAACGCCCCCGCCGCCGAAGGCTCGTTGACCGTGTACACGACGTTGATCGACGGGTCGCGCTGCAGGAGGTTCTCCATCGCCCGGCGACCACCTTCCTCGGCGCCCTGGGTCACGTCGTGACCAACGATGCGTGGGTCGGTCTCGTCGCCCACGACGTTCGGGTCGTGGATCTCGATCCCGAAGCCTCGCAGGAATCCCTGATCCCGAGCCACGTCGACGGTGATCGCGTTCGGGTTGAGATTGAGCATGGCGATCCGGGCGTCCGCCGTACGCTCGCCCAGTGTGGCGGCTGCCCACCGGCCGATGAGCTCGCCCGCCTTGAAGTTGTCGGTGGCGATGGTGGCGTCGGCGGCATCCATCGGATCGAGTGGCGTGTCGATCGCGATCACGAGAACACCGGCCTCCCGGGCGCGTTGCACGGCTGGAACGATGGCTTGGGGGTCGTTGGCCGTGATCAGGATCGCGGTCGCGCCCACCGCGATCAGGTTCTCGATGGCCTGAACCTGCGTGTCGTTGTCGCCGTCGTACCGGCCCGAAAAGGTCCTGAGCTCGAGCCCCAGCTCCTTGGCCGTGACCTCAGCTCCCTCACGCATCTTCACGAAGAACGGGTTAGTGTTCGACTTCGTGATGAGCCCGACGGTCGTCTCGGAGCGCGCGCATGCTGCGATCAACACCAACGCGCACAGCGCTGCCCGCCGGGAGGCATGTGGACCGGTCACGCTCGACGTCCCCTCGTTTGCCCGCATCTGACTCGCACCGCACCGTGCAGGCGAGCGGTGGTAGGGGAAGATGAGGTTCGTGTTGGCGGATGGCTAGTGCGCGTGACGCGGCTTGGCCTGATCGGCAATCACCACCCGGCCGAATCGCGGTCGCCTTTGAATGGGCCTACGACCTCGGGGGTCACCCAGCCGCCGTAGAACCCTCCTGACTGCGGCCCCGCGCGGTGGG
>JBDHCY010000101.1:0-12479 GCA_039591795.1 Gemmatimonadota bacterium
GGGTCCCCGCTGCTGACCGAGCAACGGGGGCCGCTTCTCACCCTCCGACTCAACCGCCCGGACCGCCTGAACGCGGTGACGCTCGAGATGTACGAAGCGATCGAGCGCGCCATCGCCCACGCCGGCGTCGATTCCGAAGTGCGGGCCGTCGTCATCACGGGCGCGGGGCGGGCATTCTGCGTTGGTGCCGATCTCAAAGCCCACCGGAATCGCGATCGCTCGGGACCAGCCACCGAATACGTCGCCGCCGGCCAACGGGCCAACCGGGCCCTGCAGCGCTGTCCCAAGCCCGTGATCGCGGCCATCAACGGGCATGCGATCGGCGCCGGGATGGAGCTCGCGCTCTCGTGTGATTTCCTCGTCGCGGCAGAGGACGCCAAGCTCCGCTTTCCCGAGCTTGGACTCGGAACGTTCGTCGGCGGGGGCACTATCTACTCGCTTGCGCAGCGCGTCGGGATGGCCCGCGCCCGCGAGTTGATTCTTCGCGGGAACGTGGTGTTGGGGCGCGACGCAGAGGCGATGGGTCTGGTCACGCAGGCCGTTGCGGCAGACGCCGTCCTTCCCACGGTGATCGAATTGGCTCACGAGCTGATCTCCAAAGCGCCGGTCCCAGTTGCGCTCGCGAAAGATCTGCTCGACCGCGCCCAGCGCTTGTCCTTCGAAGAGGTGCTGGCTCTGGAGCAGGACGCGCTGTTGCGCTGTATGCAGACACGGGATTGGCATGAGGGGGTCGACGCCTTCGCCGAGCGGCGAGCGCCCCNNNTGGCGCCGAAGTCGGTGGCCGTCATCGGTGCCTCGCGGGATCCGACCAAGCGCGGGCACCGCACCGTGCAAACGCTCGTCGAGACGGGGTTCGCAGGCCCGGTGTATCCTGTACACCCCCGTGGTGGCGAGTTGTTCGGACTGCCGGTCTACGCGGACCTGTTCGCCATCCCTGAGCCGCCCGACGTGGCCGTCGTCGCGACGCCCGCGCACACCGTGCCTCACATCATCGTGCAATGTGCCGAACGTGGCGGGAAGGGGGCCATCGTGCCTGCCGGGGCTTTCCGCCAAACCGGACCTGAGGGTGCGCAACTCGAGGCCGAGATCGCCGCGATCGCGCACCGGACGGGTATCCGGATCGTTGGGCCCAATACGTCGGGTATCATCAACACCGAGCAGCGGTTGAATCTCGTTGGCGCACGCGACGTCTCCGTCGGCGGGCTGTCGCTGTTGTCGCAGTCCGGCAACGTGGCGCTCGAGTTCTTCACCGAGATGGCCGGGTGGGATGCCGGACTGGCCATCTACGTCGGCGTCGGGAACGAGACGGACATCACCTTCCACGAGTACCTCGATTTTCTGGCGCTGCACGAACCGACGAAGGCGATCGCCGTCTACGTCGAGGGGTTCCGCGAAGGGCGTCAGTTCATCGTCGCCGCGCGCCGCGTCAGCCGCATCAAGCCGATCGTGCTCCTCAAGGGTGGACGCACGGGCGTTGGCGTGGCTGCAGCCCGATCGCACACGGGCGCAATCGCCGGCTCCTACCCGGTGCTGCGCGCGGCGCTGCGCCAGGGTGGGGTCAGCGAGGTCCATCGATCGGATGAGCTGTACCCCGTGGCGAGCGCCCTCGCCTATCAACCGCCGGTTCCGGGGGGTAAGGGGGTGGTGATCGTCTCCGACGGAGGAGGGCACGGAACGCTCGCCGCCGATGCCCTCCAAACCCTGGGCGTGCCTCTTACGACCCTCACTGACGACACCGGCGACCGACTGCGTAGCCTGCTCCGAGCACCCGGAGCGCTCTGCAATCCGATCGACCTCGCGGGAGCGGCCGATCGCGATCCGGAGATCTTCGCTCGTGTGGTGGAGCTCGTCACGCGCGATCCGGGTGCCGGTGGGGTCTTCGTGGTGGGGTTGTTCGGGGGCTACGCCGTTCGCTTCGCCGAGTCGCTTGTGGCGGGAGAGCTCGAGGCAGCCCGCGGGATGATCGAGAGCACGGGAAGGGCGAATCTGCCCCTCGTCGTCCACACGCTTTATGCCTCGCATCGCACCGAGCCACTCCTCGCGCTCGGGCGCGCCCACGTGCAGGTCGTGCGATCCGTCGAGATCGGCAGCCGCTGTTTTCGGGCTTTGCACGCCCGGGGGCTGCTGCTCGCCGAGCAGCCAGTGCCTCGCACCACGCCTACCTTCCAACGCACGAACGCGGAGGCGATCGAGCGCGCTCGCGGCGAGGGACGCGTGACGCTGCTCGAGCCCGAGGTGCGGTCGATCCTCGAGCAAGAGAATGTGCCGTTGGTGCCAGCCACGTTCTGTCGCACGAGCGATGAGCTGGTTCGGTGCATCAGCTCACACACGCCGCCGTTCGCGATCAAGGTCGTGTCAGCCAACATCTCGCACAAGAGCGAAGCAGGAGGAGTTGCCCTGGACGTGCACGGGGCCGACGATGCCCGGGTGGCGTTCGAGCGTATGATCGAATCCGTGTCGCATCACGCCGCGACGCGCGGAATCGTCCCCGGGATACGCGGCGTCTTGATCATGCCCATGTTGCCGGAGCCGGTGGCCGAGTTGCTCGTCGGCGTGAAGCATGATCCGCACTTCGGGGCCGTCTTGACCGTCGGAGCCGGCGGGGTCTACGTGGAGGTGCACGAAGACATCGCGCTCCGAGGGCTCCCGGTCGGTCGCCAGGAGGTGCTCCAGATGCTGGCAGAGATTCGCCTCTCGAAAATCCTCAATGGATATCGCGGGCAACCGGCCGCCGATCGCGACGTACTGGCCGACTTGATCCTGGGGATCGCCGCGGCGGCGCTGTCGCACCCCGACATCGAGGAACTGGAGGCAAACCCCGTATTTGCCTACGCGGACCGCGCAGTCGTCATCGACTGCCGCGCGTTTCTCAAGAACGGCCAGGGCAACGGGCCGAACCAGTCATCATGATCCGTCGCTCACCACGCTCCGGCCTTCTCGCGGCCGTGCTCGTCGTAGCGTGCGCGCGCGACGTGGGGGTGACCGGCGGCGTGGTCGCCGCCGCGACGCCGGAGGCGGCACAAGCGGGCAACGAGATTCTCGCGGCCGGCGGCAATGCGATCGACGCGGCCGTCGCCGTCCAGTTCACCCTCGCCGTGACCGAGCCGGCGATGTCGGGGCTCGGCGGGCAAACCCAGATTCTCATGATGGGGCCGACCCAACCACCGCTCGTCGTGAACGGCACCTCCTACGCCCCGAGCACCCTGCCGGGTCGGGTGAACCGGGAGGGTCTCACCGGCCACCGCGCGTCCACCGTGCCGACCACCGTTCGAGTCCTCGAGCTGGCCTGGCGACACCACGGGAGTGGCACGGTGCCATGGGGGGACCTGCTGGCCCCTGCGATCCGCTACGCGGAGAGCGGATTCGTGGTGGGGCAGTTCCGACACCTCGTCTGGCGGCGCCATCGTGACGAACTTGCCGCTGACCCCGAGACCGCTCGCCTCTTCTTGAATCGTGACGGAACCGTGCCGGCCGCGGGCCAGATCTTCCGGCAGCCCGTGTTGGCCGAGACGCTGCGTCGGCTCGCGGCGTTTGGAGCCGAGGACTTCTACACCGGGGAGATCGCGGGCGCCATCGCCCGCGAGATGGAAGAAGGGGAGGGGTGGATCACGTCCGCCGACCTCGCCGGACTGCCGATTCCCGAGCGCATCAGTCCCCTACGAGGAACCTATCGGGACGTAGATGTCTATACGCTCCCGCCGCCTGGTGCCGGATGGGTCGTGCTGCAGATCCTGAACCTGTTGGAACAGTCCGACGTCTCAGCGCTGGCACCGCAGGCATCGACGCGCCCACAGCGGATCGTAGAGGCGCTCCGGATCGGTCATCGCAGCCGTCGGGAAACGCCCGTCGAGAGTCTCCGGGCGTTTCAGGATGCCGTGGCACACCGCACGTCGAAGACCACTGCGCGCGAGCTTCTGGACGCGGAGCGCGAATCGGGCGAGACGACGCATTTCACCGTCGTCGACCGCAGCGGCATGGTGGTGTCCGTCACTGCCAGCATCAACGCCTATTTCGGGTCCCGCTCGGTCATCCCGAACCTGGGATTCCTGCTGAACTCGTACATGCACGAGTTCGAGCTGGATAAGCCGCAGCACCCGTTCGCCCTCAGTCCGAGGGGCATGCCCTACTCCTCCATGAGCCCCACGATCGTGGCTCGCGATGGCCAGCCCGTCCTCGGACTCGGCAGCCCGGGGAGCGCACGCATCATCTCGGCTGTCGCCCAGGTGCTGGCGGGATGGGTGGACGGGTTTGGCACTCTCGCAGAGAACGTGGCGCGCCCGCGCCTCCACGTGGTGCCGAACGACCGCGTCTACGTTGAAGACGAGCGCTTGGGCACGAGCCTGGCGGACTCGTGGTCGCAGATGGAGTTGCGGTTGGTGGACCCCTCGACCGACCTGATGCTGGGCAATCTGAACGCCTACTATGGCGGGGTTCATGCGGTGGCACTCGAAGGCGGCCGGTGGGTCGGCGCGGCAGATCCCCGCCGGGATGGAGCCGTCCACGAGTCGGGTCGTGAGCCTGCGCTGGCGCGACGTCCCGCGGGACGGAAAGTTGCCCGGCGGCGCACGAAGCCTCGAGTCATCGGCGTCCGGTCGGCCCGGAACCTCCCGAAGTCGATGTCGTACGGTTGCCCGTGATCGCGCCCGCCACCGATTCGCCACCCAATCGCCTGGCCGTGCTCAGCTTCTTCATCGCTACGATCGTCTGGTCGTGGCTGTTCTTCGTTCCCGTGACGCTGTGGCTCAGGAAGCACTCCCTGGATGACGCGGCCTGGTGGGTCCTCGTGGCGTGGTTGTTCGGCGGATACGGGCCGTCGATCATGGGGCTCGTGTTCGCCGCTCGTTCGGGCGGGCGCCAAGCCGTGCGCCGCGTGCTCGGCAAGTTGGTGCTCTGGCGCGCGGGGATCCGATGGTACCTCGTCGCGTTGTCCGTGCCCGCGGTGCTCAACACTCGCGGCGGTCTTGCTGTTCGCAGCCGCGGGCGGCACCCTCGGCCGAATCGATGTTGGCCGGCTAGCCCTCGTTCCGGTCGCGTTGCTCGCCGCGCTCCCGTTCGGGCCCCTCGGTGAAGAGCTCGGCTGGCGCGGCTTCGCACTCCCGAGGTTGGTCAAGCGGTACGGCGCGATCTCGGCGAGCATCATCGTCGGCCTGGTGTGGACGCTCTGGCACACACCACTGTTCTGGGCGCCGGCCGGAACGTCGATCTCGGGAGGGCCGGTCACCGTCTCTGCAGTGGCCGCCTACGCGGGCGTGCTGATCGGGAACTCGTTTCTCTACACGTGGGTCCTCGCTCACACGCGCGCGAGCCTGCTCATGGCGGTTCTGATCCACGCGGGATTCAATGCCGACGTCGTCCTGCTGCCGTTCACCGCACTTCCTGATGCGGCGAAAAGTGCCAACCTCTATTTCGGCCTCTTCCCCATTTTCCTGATGGTCGCGCTGCTAGCCCCGCGGCTTCGCGGCATGCGGACCCTTGAATCCTAGACCATTGCGATCAGAACGACGGGCGGGGTCGCTGTGCATCGCGGCGACCGCGAAAGAACTAATCCCGCAGGGCCTGTTGATGCGGATCGAAGGCGCGGATCATGGCGTGGGGTGCGGAGCGCCGTTGCGTGGCGCCTACCGATCGAGCCCGACCTCGCTCATGAGGCGGGCAAATCTCGGGTCGTCACGCAGCGGACGGTACATCGGATCGACCCCGAGATAGACGAGCCCCGCCGAGCGAGCCGTGAGCGCGAGTTCGAGCTGCGCGAACGCCTCGTCGGTGTCGCCCAGGGCCGCGAACCCAACGGCCAGCACTTCGGGACGGATGTAGCGTTCCTGGGCCCGCTCGACGAGGCCGGTCAGAATACGGCGGGCCTTGTCGACTTCGCCGCTCAGGGCGAGTCCACGCGCGACGAAGGCGTCGTACGACGGCACGCTCCCCTCGAGTGCCTGTGCGCGGCGGTACTGCTCGAGCGCGGACGCAACGTCCCCCAGCTCGAGGTAGGCATGTCCCATGTTGAGGTAGGCACGATAGAAATGGACATGGATGTCGAGCATCCTGCTGCTCTGCTCGATCGCTTCCACATAGTCGCCGCGGTAAAGCAGGAAGCGCGCGAGCCAATACCCGACGTTGGCTGATAGCGGGTCGAGTTCGAGCGCCCGTCGGATCTCAGCGATCGCGTCGTCGAGTCGGCCCAGGCACGGGAGCACGCTGCCCAGCACGAAGCGCGCCTCCGCGTAATTGGGATTCAGCTTGGTCGCGCGTTCCAACACCGCCACCGCGCCGGCGAAGTCCCATTCGTACCAGCCGAGCACCTTGCCCATGGAGGTGAACGCCTCGGGGAGCGAGGCATCGAGCTCGAGCGCCTTGGCGGCCGCCTCCTTCGCGCGTGGGTAGGCGTCGTCGGGCGGGAGCCAGTCGTCGGCCATGTCGGCCCAACTGTCCGCGATCCCGGCATAGGCCCGGGCGTAGCTGGGATCCTCGGCAAGGGCCTGTCGATACAGGTCGAGGCTGCGCTTGAGGTCGGACTCCGTGAAGCGGTTGTAGAAGAACCGTCCCTTGAGGTAGAGCGTGTAGGCCTCGAGGTTTTCGGTCGCCGGCACGACGATCGGCGATCGGTGATCGGTTGGCTGGCCGCTGGTGAGCCGAACTTTGAGCACGTCGACGATGGCGTGAGAGATCTCGTCCTGAATGGCGAAGACGTCCTCGAGCTCGCGATCGAACGTCTCCGACCAGAGGTTGTAGCCGTCCGACACCTTGATCAGCTGCGCCGCGATCCGAATCCGGTTCCCGGCCTTGCGCACACTCCCTTCGAGGACCGTGCCCACTTTGAGCGTCCTACCGATCTCGCCGATGTCGACCTTCTTCCCCTTCAAGGCGAAGGACGAGGTGCGGGACGCCACCTGGAGACCCTCTACCTTGCCGATGGCGTTGATGATCTCCTCGGTCATCCCATCGCTGAAGTACTCGTTCTCCGGATCGGCGCTCAGATTGACGAACGGGAAGACGGCGATCGATTGGAGCGAGACCTCTGGCGCGGCGGCCGTGGCTGGCACCGGCGACGCGTGTTGTGCGGGAAGCGCGGCGTTCACGAGAACGTCGATGAATGCGCCCGCCGTGGGAAACCGGTCGATCGGCTCGCGCGCGAGCCCTTTGCAGATGGCGAGATCCATTGGATCGGGCACGTTGCGCAGCGCGCGAACGTGCGGCGGCGTGTCCATCAGCCGTCTCGCGATCACCGCTTGGGGGGTTGGACCTGTGAACGGCGGCTCGCCGCCGAGCATCTCGTAGACGACGCAGGCGAGGCTGAAGATGTCGGAACGCCCGTCGATCTCATCCTGTCCCGTCGCTTGCTCCGGACTCATGTAGGTGGGGGTCCCGACAGCGGTGCCCGTGCGGGTGATCGTGCCGGTATCGGCGGCCGCGCTCAGCGCCTTGCCGATCCCGAAGTCGGCGACCATGGCCACGCGGTCGTGGAGCAGGATGTTCTCGGGCTTGATGTCCCGGTGCACCACGCCATGGCTGTGAGCGAAATCGAGCGCCGCCGCGACCTGCCGGGAGATGTCGATGGCGATTTCGAGAGGAAGCTGTCGCTCGCGGTTCAACCGCTCGCGGAGCGACTCTCCCGCCACGTACGGCATCACATAGAACAGCGAGCCCGCGGCTTCGCCGGAGTCGAACAGGGGGAGAATGTGCGGATGCGTGAGGCGCGCGGCGAACTTGATCTCACGGAGGAAGCGATCCGGCCCCACTTCGGAGGCAAGCTCGGGGCGGAGGACCTTGAGCGCCACGTTGCGGTCGTGGCGAAGGTCTCGGGCCAGGAAAACGAGCGCCATGCCACCCTGCCCCAACTCGCGTTCCACGCGATAGCGACCGGTGAGAACCGTATTCAGGCGTTCAAGGAGATCGGGCGTCACGAGGTCTCGGTAGTCGAGCGAGCCGGAATATAGACACTACCCCCGGGGCGTCTAGGCGTTGGGAGCTTGGGCCCGTCAGATCACCAGCTCGACCCGTGCGCCGGGCGTGTAGTCCGCGACGAACTGCGTCGCCCCACCCACTTCTCGTCCGAACGCGGCGGTCCCAAGCGCATCAGCACTCTGGCAATCGTCGGCAGTGATCGTGAGACTCTGCATCGTACAGAGGCGTGGAGCCCCCGTCTCGGGATCGAGCAGGTGGTGATAGCGACGCCCGCCGTGCTCGAAAAAGGAGAGGTAGGTGCCGGAAGTCGCGACCGCTCGGTTGGTGATCCGAAGGCGATGGACGATGCGATCGGGATGTTCTGGCGAGCGGATCCCGACCTCCCACGGATCTCCGTCAGCCGCGACGCCCAGGGTGTAGAGATCACCGCCCACGTTGACGATTGCGTCGCGGATGCCCCACTCCCGGAGCGTCGCCGCGGCGCGGTCGACACCGTACCCCTTGGCGATGCCGCCCAAATCGATACGGACGTCGGCGTCGTTCACGCGAACCGCAGGCTGCCCGCGCCAGGCGCCGAGGTCGAGCGCGCGATAGAGATGCCTGGATGCCAGCGGCTTCGAGGCAGCGGCGTGCGGCGGCTCACGCCGCTTCGCGACGTCCCAGAGCTCGATCGAACGGCCGAGGCACGGATCGAAGGCACCCTCGCTGGCGTGGGCGAGGTCGACGGCCGCCCGCAGCACGGCTGCCGTCTGGGGCGACACGACCACGGCTTCGGCACCACTGGTGTGATTGATACGGCCTACGTCGGACGTGGTGTTGAAGCGGGTCATGAGGCGCTCAACGTCGTGGAGCTGGGCCAGGGCGGCATCGATCGCTGCGTGGGCCGTGCGACGGTCGGAGTGCACGACCGCGAGATCGGCGAGGGTCCCCATGACCGGCACCGTGCGCCGCACCAAGAGCCTCCGCCGCAGGGCCACGGGAACTGCGGCCACGACCAGGGCACCAACGCCCAGCGTCAAGAACTGTCGGCGAGTAGGAGGCGATGAAGAAGAGGGTACGGGTCGCATGTGTTACTCCACGAGCTCGATGTGCGGCGCCTCGCGGGCGCGGTGGCAATGGCCGTCTTGGCAGGTGCAGTGGTCGCACGGGGTGCGCGGGCGCCCTCGTCCAAGGAGGCCGAACCCGATGAAGAGGGTGGCGAACGCGCCGGCGGCGAGAAGGGCGTGGATCATGCCGAGCTGAACAGGCCGGCGAAGCCCATGAAGGCGAGCGAGAGTGCTCCCGCGATGATCAATACTAGTCCCATATTGCGCGCGAAGGCCGGCACGTCGGCCACCTCTAGGGTCTCGCGGATCGACGCCATGAGGACCAGCGCGAGTGTCAGGCCCGCGCCCGCTCCGAGAGCGAAGGCAAGCCCCTCCAGCAGACCGTAGCCGCGGTTCGTCTGGAAGATGGCCAGACCCAAGATGGCGCAATTCGTGGTGATGAGTGGGAGGTAGATCCCGAGCGCACGAAAGAGCGCGGGGCTCAGCTTCTTGACGGCCATCTCCACGATTTGCACCAGCGAGGCGATGACGACGATGAACGCGATGATGCGGAGGTACGGCGCAGCATCGAGTACCAGGGTGTTGAGGAACCAGACCGCGATGGCCGTGACCACCATGACGAAGATGTTTGCCGCGCCCATGCGGAGGCCCGTCTCGACTTTCGCGGAGACGCCGAGGAAGGGACAGAGTCCGAGGAACAGTGCGAGCGTGAAGTTGTTCACCACGGCAGCCGAGACGAAGATCCAAAGGAGCTCACTCATCTCACGCGGCCTCTCGTGCCGGCACGATGGGAAGAGCCTGGCCATCCCGCCTCTCGGCCTTACGCTTGCTGATCCAGCTGAACAGCAGGAGGAGGCACCCGAGAGCCAGAAACCCGCCCGGCGGGAGCACCATGATCACCCAGGGCTCGAAGTTCGGGCCCAAGACCGAGTAACCGAGGAGCGTTCCGTTGCCGAGGAGCTCCCGAATCGCACCGAGCATCGTGAGCGCGATCGTGAAGCCGATCCCGGTCCCAATCGCATCGAGCGCCGCGCGCCCGACGGTGTTTTTCGAGGCGAACGCCTCCTGACGTCCAAGGATCATGCAGTTGACCACGATCAGCGCGACGAACGCTCCGAGGTCCTTGTGAGTCACCGGGACGAGCGCCTCGAGAAGCATATCGGCGATCGTGACGAACGTCGCGATGATCAGGATGTAGGTCGAGATGCGAACCTCGGTGGGAACGATCCGCTTCACCGTCGAGACGAGGATGCTCGACCCGAGAAGCACGAAGAAGGTCGCGGCGCTCATGGCGAGGCTGTTGACGACGGTGTTGGTGACCGCGAGCGCCGGGCAGAGGCCAAGGAGCTGAACGAGAACGGGATTCTCGCGCCAGACGCCCTTGACGAGCTCCTGAGACGGTGCCGGTCTTCTCGCGGGAGTCACGTCACGCTCCAGGGCGGTAGTCGGCGAGGAGCGGGCCGACACGCTCCAGCGTCGCATTGATGGCACGAACGACCGCGCGGGACGAGATCGTGGCACCAGTGATGAAGACGATCTCGCTGGGGCCTCCGGTCGCCCTGGTATCCTTCACCCCTTCGAGAGGCGCCACGGCCACGGTGAACTGCGAGACGAAGCTCGAGTCCTTGATGATCTTGTCGCCCAGGCCCGGCGTCTCCTTCGACTCAAGGACGGTCATGCCGAGGAGACGTGCCGATTGGGCGTCGAAGCCGAAGATCAATCGGATATCGTCCTGAAAACCGGGACCCTCCGCGAGCACGGCGAACCCGACCGGCCGGTCCCCCCGCCAGCCGAGGTAGACAGCCTCGGCCTGGTCGGGTGCAACCCCGGCCGGCAGTTCGGCGGCGAGGCCTCCGTCGGTCACGTACAGCGTGTCGTAGCGATCGGGGGCGCCCAGCACCTCGCCGATTGCCGCGGCGAGAGCGGCGGCCTTGTTGGCGCGGATACGTGGTTCGGTGGCGGTGAACACCGCCACGATGAGAAGCCCCGCCAGTGCACCGAAGCCGCCCAGCGTCCCAATCAGCCGGGTCGGAGAGGTCGTGCGAGGAGCCTCAGCGCCAGGCGTCGTCATGACTCGGCGCTCCCGAGCTTGGTGCCGAACACCCGCGGCTGTGTGGCGCGATTGATGAACGGAACCAGCGTGTTCATCAGCAGGATCGCGTACATCACGCCTTCGGCGAGGCCTCCCCACGTGCGGATCAGCACGACGAGGAAGCCGATGCCGGCGCCGAAGATCCACGCGCCGCGGTTGGTGACCGGCGAGGTGACCATGTCGGTCGCCATGTACCACGCGCCGAGCATCAGTCCACCCGAGAGCAGCATGAACTGTGGTGTGGGGAAGCGCGTCGCGTCCACCAGGTGCAGCGCACCCGCGAAGACTGCAACCGTGAACAGAATGCTCACGGGGATCCGCCAGTTGAGATGCTTGCGGAGCGCCAGATACCCGCCGCAGATGACGATCACCAGGGCAGCGGTCTCGCCGATGGAGCCACCCGTGCTCCCGAAGGCGAGGTCGGAGACTGAGCTGGTGACCCGCTCGAACTTGAACAGACCGAGTGGGGTGGCAGCCGTCACGGCATCGACCCGCGCGCTCATGAGAGGAATGGCGAAGTTGTCACCCCGCAGCGACCACCACGAGCCTCCTGCGATCGCCGGCCAGGTCGTCATCGCGACCGGGAAGGCGGCTTGCAGGAACGCACGGCCGAGCAGCGCGGGATTGAACACGTTCTGCCCGAGGCCGCCAAAGAGGAGTTTTCCGAACCCAATGCCGAAGGCACCCCCGAGCACGGCCATCCACAGCGGGATCCCTGCGGGGAGGCAGAGCCCGAGGAGGATCCCCGTGATCGCCGCCGAGCCGTCCCGGATGCTGCGCGCACCGCCGAGAGCGCGCTCAGTGCCCACGGCGCCCAGGGTGGCCGCCGCGATGACGAGCAGCGCGCTGGGGCCGAAGTAGTACGCCGCGATCGCGATCACCGGCACGAGGCTCCCCACGACCGACCACATGATCTTCGGGGTCGAGTCGGGGCTCCTGAGGTGGGGTGATGCTGCTATGAGCGACGGCCGGCCGCTCATGCGGCCGTTTTCCGCTGGCGTAGCGCGACCCGTGCTGCGGCAAACTGCTGAGACAATGGGATGTTCGACGGGCACACGTACGAGCAGCAGCCACACAACATGCAGTCGCTGAGATGGAGCGCGACCATGTCGTCGTATCGGTTGACGGCCGAGAGCGCACCGAGTTGCTGCGGGTTGAGGAAAACCGGGCAGGCGTCGAGGCAGTGCCCGCAACGAATGCACGGGTACTGCGTCTCGGTCTTGCACTCCCGTTCGGCCAAGACCACGACACCCGTCGTCCCCTTCGTGAGGGGCGTATGGAGGTTGGCCTGCGACGCGCCCATCATCGGGCCGCCAAAGACGATCTCGCGCGCGTCGTCGGTCATGCCGCCACACGCATCGAGAAGATCCCGCAGCACGGTACCCACCGGAGCGATCAAGTTGCCCGGATTGTGAATGCCTAGGCCCGTCACGGTGACG
>JBDHCY010000102.1:0-11665 GCA_039591795.1 Gemmatimonadota bacterium
GATACTTCGGCTCTGGCCGGCCTGACCGGGCTCGTGGACCTGGACCTCGGCGTCAATCAGATCAGTGACATCGCTCCGCTGGCAAACCTGATCCACCTGACCCGCCTCTCCCTCATCCCAGGTGGCCGTAATAGAGAACGAGCCGTCCGTACCGATCACGAAGCTCATCGACACCCCCCCCGCGATCCACTCCTCTTGCTTCGAGGGGGTCGCGACACTCGTGAGCTCCCACACCGAGACGGTGTACGAGCCCGCCATGTTCTCGGGCGCGACCGGGTCACTGCAGGCGGTGGCCGCCAACACGATCGTCATGGCAGCGGCACCAGGCGCGAGGGCGCGCATGGGTGTCCTCCTCTGCTGGGTAGGGGCTGCGCCTACTGGCCAAGATGTGCCCGGCTTCGCGCCTCGTCCAGCCCCGCGGGCCCTCTCAGCGTCCGGGCGTGCCGTGGGTGTCCCTTCACATCGAACTACGAGACGAAGTATGCCGCTGCTCGGGGCGCGACTCGTCGCGCAGCAGAGGCGGGGTGACCGATCCCCGCATCCGATTCCAACGCATTGCCAGAGTGTCGGTCACACGGCGGTGATCCGTCGCCATGGAACTCGTGGGCCACCAGTCAGAGGCCATCTACAGAGCGCTACGCCATTACCAACGAGACCGACCTGCGGGAAGGACTGGCCAAGGTGGCGGAGCAAGCCAAGCCGCCTCGCCGTAAGGCACACTTAAGGCACACGAAGGCGGGGTAGACGACGTGAAACCGCATCAACGACGCGGGTTCTCGCAATGGAGGCGCGGGGAATCGAACCCCGGTCCGAACCTGAATCTGCAACCGCATCTACGTGCGTAGGCGCGCCTTCACACCGTCGGACGGACCCGGCAGCACGCCGGCCTGATCCCTCCCCAGCCCCTGTCGATCTCTCGTGGGCTACCTCGAGGCCCGGCAGCCCGCCAGCCCGATTTTTCGATGCGCGTCAGCGTCGCCTCAGGCAGGCTCCACTGGGCGCAGGCGCGTCAAGCAGTGCTTACGCAGCCAGTGCCAATTCAGAGTTGGCAGTTATACAGTGTCCCGTTGTTTAGCCAGGTATCCGGGGACCTGGGCACGCAGCGAGAGCTTCACCAGACCCGTCGAAGCCAGTCGCCCCCAACATCAAGTCACAGTGGAAGTTAGCCTCAATGCCGACGTTCTTCAACCGCCGTGCGTGATCCGGCTCGCCGCAGCCGCAGCGCCGAACCCGTTGTCGATGTTCACCACCGTGACCCCCGGCACGCACGAGTTAAGCATGCCCAGCAGCGGCGCGAGCCCGCCGAACGAGGCGCCATACCCCACGCTCGTGGGCACCGCCACGACCGGGACGCGCACGAGCCCCGCCACGACGCTCGCGAGCGCGCCCTCCATTCCAGCCACCACGATCACCACCGCTGCCTCCCGCAACATCTCGGAGGCGTCCAGCACGCGATGAATCCCGGCGACGCCGACGTCGGTGAGCCGAGCCACCCGGTTGCCCAGCGCGCGGGCAGCCACTCCAGCCTCCTCGGCGATCGGAAGGTCGGCCGTGCCGGCAGTCACGATCAGGACCGTGCCCCGTCCCGTCGCAGCCGGCTCCGGGTCCGGGGCCAGGTACGCGGTTCGCGCCAGCTCATGAATCTCGGCCCGAGGGAACTCCCGTGCGAGCGCCGTCCGCTGATCGTCTTCGGCGCGCGTTGCGAGGAAGCTCCCGGACGCGCGGGCGAGCCGCTCACAAATCTCCACGACCTGGTCCACGCTCTTGCCCGGGCAGAAGACGACCTCCGGCTGGCCCTGGACGAGCGGCCGCAGGTGATCGACCTGGGCATGGACGAGACGCTCGACAGGATAGTTCCCGAGGCGCGTCAGGGCGGCGTCCGGCGAGACGGCACCGCTTGCCACCTCGCCGAGCAGCTGCGCGAGCGCCTCGGGTGTCACGCGGCCGGCTCGAGCGACCGCCGCGCCAGATATGCCTCGAAGATGGCGGCCACCTGATCCATCGACTCGACCTGATGGAGCCGACTGCGGAGATCCGTCGCACCAGGCAGCCCTCGAGTGTACCACCCGAGATGTTTGCGGAACTCGATGACGGTGCGGCGCGTCTCGCCCTGCAGCCGCCGAGCAAGCCGTGCGTGCCGGAGGGCAGTCTCGAATCGCTCTTCAGCGGAGGGCGGAGCGGGTCGCTCCTGTCCCTCCAACAGCGCTCGAGCCTCAGCAAAGATCCATGGATTCCCGAACGAGCCGCGTGCGATCATCACACCGGCGCAACCCGTAGCCCGACGCATCCGCACGACGTCGTCTGCCGTCCGGACGTCGCCGTTCCCGATCACCGGAATGTCCAGCGCATCGACCACGCGAGCGATCTCGTCCCAGCGCGCATCGCCGCGGTACATCTGCGTCCTCGTCCTGGGATGCAGCGTGAGCGCCTGCGCTCCGGCGTCTTGGCATCGCTGGCCGATGGCCACCGGGTCGCGCGTGGCCTCATTCCACCCACTTCGGATCTTCACCGTGACCGGCAGATCGGTCGCCTCGCGCACCGCTCGAATGATGCCGGTCACGAGGTCCAGATCCCGCAGGCATCCCGAGCCGCCGTTGTTGCGCACGACCTTCTTGACCGGACATCCAAAGTTGATGTCGATGAAATCCGGCTGCACCGCCTCGACCACGACCCCCGCCGCCCGCCCCATCAGCTCGCGATCGGCACCGTAAATCTGGATGCCAATCGGCCGCTCCACCGGCTCGAACGCGCACTCCTCCAGCACCCGAGGGATCCCTCGTGCCAGGCCGGCCGCGGGCAGAAACTCGGACACCACGACATCGGCGCCGAAGCTCCGACAGAGCTGCCGAAACGGCCCCTCCGAGACACCGGCCATCGGGGCCAGGATGAGGGGCACATCGTACCCGACGGGATATGGCAGTCGCATTGGCGTCATGATAAAAGAACAGCCCACTCGCGGCAATCGGGCGTTTGACACTCGACTGGCGGGACCGTTACGTTCTCGCGCATGACGTTGCGCGAATTCTTCACCGAAGAGGCCATCGCCCTTCACCTGCAGGGCGAGTCGAAGGACGACATCCTGAGGGAGTTGATCTCCCTGCTCCAGCTCGATGCCAAGTCCGAGTCGGAGCTGCTGAAGATGCTTCGACGGCGCGAGACCCTCGGCTCCACGGGGATTGGTCGCGGCATTGCGATTCCCCACTGCCGCTCGCTCGTCGTGAGCCGGCTGCGCGTCGCCTTCGGCCGGAGGCTCGAGGGGGTCGAGTTCCGGGCGATCGACAACAAGCCGGTTCACTACTTCTTTCTGATCGTCGCCCCGCCGCTCGAAATCTCCAACCAGTACTTGCCCGTGCTCGGCAAGATCGCGCAGTTCGCGAAGGAGCCGGACGTGCCCGAGCAGCTCGCAACTCTCGCTGAGCCTGCCGGGCTGCTCGAGCTGTTACGCACGAAGGGTGTTTGACGCCGTCTACTCCCACTCGATCGTTGCTGGCGGCTTCGAGCTGACGTCGTAGACGACCCGATTGACTCCCCGCACCTCGTTGATGAGACGGTTCGAGATCCGCCCCAGGACGTCGGGGGGAAACGGAAACCAATCGGCTGTCATCCCGTCGCGACTCGTCACCGCGCGCAGCGCGACGACCTGCTCGTAGGTGCGCCCGTCACCCATGACGCCGACCGATCGCACCGGCAGGAGTACCGCGAACGCCTGCCAGATGTCGTCGTAGAGCCCCGCACCGGCGATCTCTTCGGTGAAGATCGCGTCCGCGCGACGCAGGGTGTCGAGAGCGTCTCGCGTCACCGGCCCGAGAATCCTGATTGCGAGCCCCGGACCGGGGAACGGATGGCGTCCCACGACGGACTCCGGCAGTCCCAGCTCGCGACCCACCTGGCGCACCTCGTCCTTGAAGAGCTCGCGCAGTGGCTCGATCAATGCGAACGGCAGATTGGGACGCAGCCCTCCCACGTTGTGATGCGTCTTGATGGTCGTCGTGGGACCACCATGCGCGGCCACCGACTCGATGACGTCCGGGTAGAGCGTGCCCTGTACCAGAAAACCGATATCTCCCTCGACCGTGCCAGCCTCTTCTTCGAACACGTCGATGAACGTGTGTCCAATGCGCCGCCGCTTTTCTTCGGGCTCTTCGACGTCGCCGAGGGCAGCGAGAAAGCGATCCCCCGCGTCCACGACGCGGAGATCGAGATGGTGGTGCGCCCGAAAGGTGCGCTCGACCTGCTCGCGCTCGCCCTGGCGCAGGAGCCCATGGTCGACGAAGATGCAGGTCAGACGATCGCCGAGCGCCCGATGGACGAGCAGCGCCGCGACGCTCGAGTCGACTCCTCCCGATAGTCCGCAGATGGCGCGTCGGTCGGGCCCGACGAGGTCGCGCACGCGCGCAACCTCCGTATCGACGAAATGGCCGGGAGTCCAGTCGGCCTCGCAGCCGCACACGCCGAACAGGAAGTTCTGGAGGATCTCGCCGCCCCGTGGCGTGTGAGCCACCTCGGGGTGGAATAGGACTCCGTGGATCGGAAGCCGCTCGTGCGCGAAGGCCGCGACCGGAGCGTTCGTGCTGGTGGCCGCAACTCGGAATCCTCGAGGCGGCTGCTCCACGTGATCGCCGTGACTCATCCAGGCCACGAACCGCTCGCCCGTCTCGAACCCGGCGAAGAGCGGCGAGTCGCCCGTGACCTCGACCTCAGCACGGCCGTATTCACGCTTGGCCGCGGCCTGTACGTCACCGCCCGCCAGGTGGGCCAAGACCTGCATCCCGTAACAGATGCCGAGCACGGGAATCCCGAGGGTCAGGAGGCGGGGATCGGCCGCGGGAACGTCATCACCGTACACAGAGCCCGGCCCGCCTGAGAGCACGATTCCCTCGGGCGCCCAGCGCTCGATCCAGGCCAAATCGTGGGTGGGTGGGTGGATCTCGCTGTAGACGTGGTGCTCCCGCACCCGCCGGGCGATCAGTTGGGTGAACTGCGAGCCGAAGTCCACGATCAAGATGCCCTTACGCGCACTCATTCCGATCCGACCTCCTGCCACGACGTGGGCTCGATGATCTCGCCCGCGATCAGCGCCGACAGCGCCTCCCGGTCCCGCACGAGCGCCCAACGAGCGCCGTCGCGGATCACCTCGGGCGGCCGGGGTCGGGCGTTGTAGTTCGACGCCATCACGAATCCATAGGCGCCCGCAGAGTGCACAGCGAGGAGGTCGTCCTCTTCGACGCGCGGAAGTGGGCGTTCGAGCGCCAGAAAATCCCCGGTCTCGCACGCGGGCCCCACGATATCGACGACCTCGATCGGGCGCTCCTCCGCGCCCCGAGATACCACGGTCACCCCGTGATAGGCATCGTAGTGGCTGGGCCGCAACAACTCCGTCATGCCTGCATCGACGATCGCCAGCGAGCGCCGCCCCGATTCCTTCCGGTAGAGAACACGAGTGAGGAGTAGGCCAGCGTTGGCGACCAGGTATCGGCCCGGCTCGACCACCAGCGAGAGTCCGGCGGCCGCGACCGGGCTGGCTACGGCCTCTACGTATGCGGCGAGGTCCACGTCCGGCCCGTCCTGATACGGGACTCCGATTCCACCACCCACGTCGAGGTGTTCGAGCGCCTCGTGTCCCTCGGACCGAAGCGTCTGCGTCAGCGCCACGAGGCGCCTCGTCGCCTCGCGGAACGGCGCCACGTCGAAGATCTGCGATCCGATGTGCATGGCGAGCCCCACGAGATTGAGTCGGGCATTCGCCGCGATTGCTCGCGCCACAGTCGGCACCTCAGCGTGCGGCACTCCGAACTTCATCCCCAGCTCACCAGTCCGAGTGTATGGGTGGGTCTCCGTCGGCACATCGGGATTGACGCGGATCGCCACGGCCTGCGTGCGGGCCTCCTCGTCGGCAAGCGCCCCCAAGTGAGCAGCCTCGCGCGCCGACTCCACGTTCACGCAGCCGACGTTCAAGCGAAGCGCCGTGCGCAGCTCATCTCGCGTCTTCCCGGCACCGCTGAAGACCACGTCGCCAGGATCGAATCCGGCCTGGAGCACTCTGGTCAGCTCGCCGGCTGAGACGATGTCGGCTCCCGCCCCCCAACACCTCAGCTGCGAGAGGAGCGCCAGATTCCCGTTCGCCTTGACGGCGTAGTGAATGCGATGAGCGACGTCCGCCAGTGCGCTGTCGAGCCCCTGATACCGCTCATGGATCTCGCGAACGTCGTACACGTAGACCGGTGTGCCGACGCGGGCCGCGATGTCGATCAGTACGCCTTGGCCCACAAGGCTTCGACCACGGCCGGCTTTCCCGTCCAGGCGCAGGTGGCGGGGGCGTCGGGCGTCCGGAACTCGGCGTCCGGGAGGACGCGAATCGTCGCCTTCGTCATCTGTTTGACCTCGTTCTCGACCTCCGGGTCGCCGCAGAACCCCCCGTAGGCAAACCCGCCGGGACCGGCCATCAACTCGATGAGCTCGTCGCGCGTCACGTTACGGACGCTGTTGCTCTCACGTCGGGCCTTGGCGACTGTGAACAGATCGCTTTGGATCGAGGAAAGCGCGTCCCCAACGTGGGTCGCGAGGTCGTCGAGGGGCGCGGCCACCTTCGGGCCGCCGATGCGCCGGACCAGCATCGCCTGCCCCGCCTTGACGTCGCGCGGCCCAACTTCCAACCGAAGTGGGACGCCGCGCTCCTCCCACCAGTAGTACTTCGCCCCCGGCTTCATTCCGTCGCGGGCGTCCACGTGCACGCGGATGCCCGCCCGGCGGAGCGCGGCAGACGCGAGCTCCGCACTCTGGAGCGTAGCGGCGCGCTCGGTGTCGGTTTTCCAGATTGGCACGACGACCGCCTGGGTCGGGGCGAGGCGTGGCGGGCAGACGAGCCCGCGATCGTCTCCGTGGGTCATGACGAGACCACCCACCAAGCGGGTCGACACGCCCCACGAGGTGCTCCACACGTGGTCCAGATCCCCCGCCTGGGTCTGGAAACGCACCCCGAACGCCTTGGCGAAATTCTGCCCGAGGAAATGCGACGTGCCGGCCTGGAGCCCCCGGTTGTCCTGCATGAGCGCCTCGAGAGCATAGGTGCGCACCGCGCCGGCGAACTTCTCTTGATCGGTCTTGACGCCGGTCACGACCGGCATCGCCATCCATTGCTCCATGAACGTGCGGTAGATCTCGAGCATCTGCCGCGCTTCCGCTTCGGCCTCCGCCTCTGTGGCATGCGCCGTGTGGCCCTCTTGCCACAAGAACTCGGTCGTTCTGAGAAAGAGGCGGGTTCGCATCTCCCACCGCACGACATTCGCCCATTGATTGAGGAGCACGGGTAGATCGCGGTAGCTCTGAATCCACTTCGCCAGCATCGCGTAGATGATGGTCTCCGACGTCGGGCGCACGACCAGCGGCTCCTCCAGCTCCTTCCCTCCGCCGTGTGTGACGACCGCCGTCTCCGGTGCGAACCCCTCGACGTGCTCCGCTTCCCGTTCCAGGAAGCTCTTGGGAATGAAGAGGGGGAAATAGGCGTTCTGGTGCCCCGACGCCTTGAACATCTCGTCGAGGCTCGACTGCATCAGCTCCCAGATGCCGTACCCGTTCGGCCGGATAACCATGCATCCGCGGACCGGCGAGTAGTCAGCGAGCTCCGCCCGCATCACCACGTCGTTGTACCACGCTGCGAAGTCGTCCGCCCGGCGCGGAAGCTGCTGGTCGGTCATTGGACTTCGGTCGGGAGTGCGCCCGAGTGGTTCACGTGGGTTCGAAAGGTCACGCCGGGGCCCAGATGCAGCGTGTCACCGTTGAGGGGAGCGTGCACTGCTTCGAGCACGGGCTTGAGCGGGACGCGCCGATCCTTCGCCGCGCCGAAGTCCAGGATGAACCCGATCCCGCGTACGATCGTGACATTCGGATGCGCACCCTGCAGGCTGTCGAGCACGGCAGTCACGGCCAGCGTGGCGCGCTCAATCGTCACATCACCTTCGAGAAAAAGGTCGGCGCGAACACGGTTCGCTTCCGGGGTCAGTGTATCGACCCACATCTCGATGACCCGGGCGGTTACGGTCGTCAGATCGGGTGTGTCGCTGACGGAATAGTCTGGCGCGCGCTCGCACGCAACAGCCAAGACGACGACCATCGTCAAGAACAGCCTACCAAAGATGTGCATCGATCAGCTCCGCGAGCGGCACGCGCCGCTCCTCGCTCGTTGTCATGTCACGGACTACGGCCTCGTCCGCCGCCCGCTCGTCGGGCCCGACGATAATGGCGAACCGAGCACCCCGCACTCCCGCCAGCTCGAGTTGCCGCCGCACCGCGGTGGGTGCGAGTGCGAACTCGACCGCCCGGCCTGCATCCCGAAGTCGCCGAGCGAGCCCCAGAATCGTCGCCTGATCGTCGGGGGTGATCCCTACGAGAAACGCGTCCACCGCCCCCGCCGTCGTCGGTGTCGCTTCCCGAGCCTTCAGCAGCTCGCCGAGTACCACGTCGCCGAATCCGAAGCCGAGCGCTGGGAGGTCCGTGCTGCCTAGCGCACCCAGCAGGCCGTCGTAACGCCCCCCGCCGCAGATGGCCCTGAGGCCGACTGCCTCGTCGAAGAGCTCGAAGACCGGTCCAGTGTAGTAGGCCAGGCCGCGTACGATGCCCAGATCGACGACCATGAATTCCCCGAGCCCCATCGCCTCGACCGCGGCCAACGTTGCACGCAGGTGGCTCGCCTCTTCCCATTCCCAAGCCTCCTCGAGCCATGGCGGTTGCTCTCCGGCCGCGAGGTGGTCGATGACCTCGAGCATGCGTTGGCCGGCCGCCTCCCCGCCAAAGTGTCGCTCGGCGAGCGCTCTGGCATCGCGGGCGCCTTTGCCGACCTTGTCGAGCACCTGAAACGCCGCTGGCATCTTGTCCGGTGAGACGCCGACCTGCTTCGAGAGGGCGGCCGTCGCGAGCCGGCGGTCGCTCACACGACACTTGACCTCTGCCGGCCCGAGTCCGAACTCGCGCAGCACGTCAATCGCCGCCGCCATGATCTCGGCATCGGCCAGGGGCCCTGGCGCGCCGATGATGTCCATGTTGAGTTGAAAGTGCTCCCTGAGGCGGCCGCGCTGCTGGCGCTCGTAGCGAAAGAGCTGCGGTACGCTGAACCAGCGTATCGGCTTGCGCAGCGCCTTCGCGCGTGTGCCCACCATGCGAGCCAGGGTGGGCGTCATCTCCGGCCGCAGCGCCACAGCTCGCCCGCCACGGTCGGTGAACGTGTAAAGCTGCTCAACGATTTCGTCACCACTCTTGGCCGTGTAGAGTTCGAGCGCTTCGAGTGGGGGGCCGTCGTATTCCTCGAATCCGTAGCGGCGGGCGATCTTCCTCCACACCGCAAAGATCGAGCTCCGCAGGGCCATCGCCTCGGGATAGAAATCCCGGAACCCCGGGAGCGCTTTTGCTTGCATCGCAACAACTTAACGGATCGGTGAAAAGCCCGGCAAGGCGGCCAGTGCGGCGCCGACTGTGTAGCACGAGCCGGTGACGAGCACCGTCCCGGCTCCTGCGGAGGCGTCCCCCAGCGCCCGCTCGAACTCTGGCTCCACGACGGGACGGCTCCCACCTCGGAGCGTCGTGCCTTCGGACCAGCTCGCGAGTTCCGCGAGGTCCCACACCCGATCTGGCGGCGTCCCCGGAGCAACCGTGAGCCAGAGGCGGTCCAGCCGCGGGACCAGAGGCGTGAGCATATGGGCCCACGGTTTGTCGCTCATGATGGCGATGACCCCGTGGAGCGGGGTCGGGACCGGCCGGTCGGCCAGCGCACGCACGAGCGCCTCCATGGCGTGTGGATTGTGCGCCACGTCGAACAGGTGGAGGCCCCGCTTGTCGAACCGCCCCGGCAGGCGAGCGGCCGCGACACCTCGGGCGACAGCGTTCCGGTCTGGCGTGAATGGGGCCGGGAGGTGCTCGCACAGCGCCACGGCGAGAGCGGCATTGCGCCGCTGGTGCGCGCCAACGAGTGCTGGGCGAATCCACGGTGCCGCACTCAGCGTATCGACGTCGGGCACGACGACATGAGCGCCGCGGGCCTCGGCTTCCGCGACGAGGATCTCTCGAACGCTCGGGTCACGCTCCCCGATCACGAATGGGATTCCGGGCTTCGCGATCCCGGCCTTCTCACGAGCGATCGCGTCGAGGTTGGTGCCGAGGTACTCCGCATGCTCCAATGCCACGACGGTCACGGCCGCTGCGAGCGGGGTGAGCACGTTGGTGCTATCGAGCCTCCCTCCGAGGCCCACTTCGACCACCGCGATCTCGACTTCCCGGGCGGCGAAGTCGGCGAACGCGATCGCCGTCGTCGCCTCGAAGAACGAGGCCCCCGTCCGGTCGATCGTGGGACGTAACCGTTCGGTCCACGCGGCGAACGCGTCCGCTCCGATCGGAACACCGTCCACCCGGATTCGTTCACGGACGGACTCGAGGTGTGGAGACGTGTAGAGGCCAACGCGTCGGCCGGTCGCACGGAGAGTCGCGGCGACCATCGCGGCGACCGATCCCTTCCCGTTCGTGCCGCCGATGTGCACCGCTTCCCATGTCGCCTGAGGATCGCCCGCAGCGCGGAGGAGCTCGCGTGTCGTATCGAGACCCCACTTGATCGATCCCGCCTGCCGGGCGAAGAGGTAGGTGCAGGCGTCCTCGAAGGACGGTCGGCTCAGGCCTCGGCCTCGCGCGCCGGCTGGCCGCGCATGAGTCGCAAGAGAGCCGCCGTCCTGGACGGCAATTGCGCCCTTGCCACGACCATGTCCACCATCCCGTGCTCGAGAAGGAACTCGGCGGTCTGAAACCCTTCGGGGAGGTCCTGTCCGATCGTCTGTTTGATGACCCTCGGCCCGGCGAATCCGATGACCGCCCCAGGCTCCGCGATGATCGCGTCGCCCTGCATGGCGAAGGAGGCCGACACGCCGCCTGTGGTTGGATTCGTGAGAATCGACACGAATGGGACTCCCGCAGCGTGAAGCTCCGCAACGGTAGCGGACGTCTTCGCCATCTGCATGAGGGAAAGGACGCCCTCTTGCATGCGGGCCCCGCCCGAGGCGGAGACGACGACGAGCGGGACGCGGCGCTCGGCAGAGCGTACGGCGAGTCGCGCCACTTTCTCCCCGACTACCGCCCCCATCGACCCGCCCATGAACGAAAAGTCCATCACCGCGAGGTGAAGGCTGTCTCCCTCGAGGGTCGCCGAGCCCGTCCGCACGGCATCGAGCTGACCGGCCTTCTTCCACGCCACGTCCAATCGGTCGCGATAGGATTCGAAGTCGAGCGCGTCAACCGAACGGAGACCGGCGAAGAGCTCCTGCCACGACCCTTCGTCGCTCAGGAGATCAACGTACCCCTGTGCGGCGAAGCGGCGGTGCAGTCCGCACGCGGGGCAGGTGTTCAGTGCACGCTCGAACCGCTCCCGAATGTCGATGTGTCCGCACTCGTCGCACTTGTCCCACGCGTCGGGTGGGATCTCGAGGCGCTCCCGCGGCGTGCGGGTCTTGCGGTCCTTCCGAAACCACGCCATAGCGCGGCAATTTGATTCAGGAGCTGTCTCCACGCCAGGGCGTGGCACCCAACTGCTTGCTACATATCGAGATAGCCAGGGCGCCGAGACTCCCGCGCCACCCGCAGACAGAGGGCAAGGGCGACCGACACGATGATCAGGAACGACCCGCCATACGAG
>JBDHCY010000103.1:0-12829 GCA_039591795.1 Gemmatimonadota bacterium
GCCGTCCGTTGGTGCCAAGGCTCATCGACTCTCTGCCTGTCTGCATCCGAGGCCCGGAAGCTATCGGGACTCGCCGCCGTTCGGCACCCGGCCGGACTATGTGCCGGCGCTTCGTTGCGCGACGACGCTCGCCACTGCATGGGGGCGATCGTCCACCACTTCCAGCACCTCTCGCGCGTGGATGACCTCAAATGGGGCGGCGAGTTCGAGAAGCTCGCCCGGCTTCAGGAGGTGTTCGTCACGAGTGGGGCCCCACCCATAGGCGCGCTGCCACACGAGGAACGTCTCGTAGAACAGTAGGCCACCGGGGCGGACGGCGTCCCTGATCGTGCTCATTCGGGCGCGATCCAGATAATTGAAAACGACAGCCGCTTCGAAGCTCGTTGGGGGAACTGTGAAGGTCTCGAAATCGGCACGAATCCACTGCACTTCGAGGTGGCGACGATGGGCTTCCGCCTTGGCCAGCGCGAGAGCCTCGCCGTCCACGTCGACCGCCGTGACACGCATCCCGCGCTCGGCGAGGTAGAGAGCGTGACGGCCGGTTCCACACGCCCAGTCGAGAACCCGGCTGCCCGGCTCGAGCAGGCCCGCATGCCACGTGAGCCAAGTACTGGGCCGCACGGCGCGAAGTGAGCTACTGGTCGTGTATGCCTCGATTTCTCATGTCACCCAGGAAGCCGATCTGCAAGCAAGGCGGCCTCGCGGCTGGTGGATGTCCTCACTGTCGGGCGGCTCTCCCGACCTGGTTCATTCCGGACGGCCGTTACAGGCGTCATCCTGTACACCTTCCGGTGCTCTTTCGCAATGTGCGGGACCATCGCTGGCTCGGCAAGCCGGCGGTCGTAAGCCCGATCTCCGTCCTCAAGGACCGACCCAGCCACCGATACCTGCCAACCGCCAGCGACGTCCGCACGCGCAGTGCCCACTTCCCAGTGGCGGAGTCGCTCATCTCGGCATCCGCAGCCGCGATCCCGACGTATCTGGCGCCCAGCCCGATCTCGCTGCACACTTGGTCGGCATCTACGGCGCCAGGGCAACGTCGCCTTCACCGCCGTGTGATGCGGGAGCTAGCATGAAGCTACGTGGCCTGTCCACCATGGCTGCACTAACACTACTAGCTTGCCAGCCCACTCATGGGTTCCGGTTCCGTAACCCAGCTCCGAGCCGTCAGATCGTATATCTCTTCCAGGCAACGGCCGAGGATCCGTTGCTGCCGGAAACCGATGTCGCCTGCGCCGATATGCGACCACTCAAGACGCCGATCGGTACGGTAGACACGGTGCACGTGATGCCAGACTCCAGCCGCACGCTGATGATCGCCTTCGGCGATCAGTTCTCGACCAACGCACGCTATTGTATCATCTCCAGCGCGCAGGGGAGCCACACGGCAGACACACTCTATCTGCGTGGCGACACCGCGCTCGTGCACGCTCGTGGAGGAGTGGTTACGGTGCAACTCCAACCCGTTCTGGAGCTGGTGCGGAGACGATAGTCTCACTGCGGCAGATCACGGTCCGTCGCCGATGATGGCTTCGGCCGCTTTGCCGCGCTCGTCACGCCACTCCCGGGCGGCGCGATAGGCATCGACGAGGGCCTGGTAGGCAGCGCCACGCTGGTCGTAGAGGCGCTTCAGATTCCGCCGTGGGCGCCGGGCGAGCGCGTATGCCGTCAGAAGTGGTAGCGCGATCGTCGTGTCTGTATAGCAGACAACTGCCGCCGGTAGCTTCGCTGGATCCACCTTGCCCCAACTCACTGCCTCGCCCGGTGTCGCACCCGACAGGCCGCCCGTGTCGGGGCGCGCGTCGGTGAATTGCAGGTAGTAATCGTGGCCCTTCTCCTCGATCCCAAGCACCTCTTGGATCTGTGGCTCCGTCTGGAGAGCAAAGTTCTTTGGGCTTCCTCCCCCAATGAGCAGCACCCCGCTCGTTCCGCCTGCCATCTTCGCGGCATAGACGAGTGCAGTACTCTCGTTCACATCGAGAGAAACGTCGAATCGAAGCAACCCGCCGTCGATCGCCTGCTCGGCGACGTTCATTCCGATGGATGAGTCACCCGGTGAGGAGGTGTAGATCGGCACCCCGCACTCGTGGGCAGCGCTGAGGAGTGATCGGCGTTGCTGGCCGAGCGCCCTCTCGCGCTCGAGCACGTAACCGCCGAGCAGGTAGTGATACTCGGCTGTGGACATGGGTCGCTGAAATTCCGATCCGGCCGATACCTGACGTATGAACAGATCGGTGGAGAGCAGAACGCGGTAGTCGAAGAAGACGTCGTAGATCCGCACCACCCCCTCCCGTTGCAGGGCAACGTCGTCAGCGAAGGCGGTGCCTCGGTGCATCTCGAGCCCAAGGCCAAAGTGCAGATCGTGATAGAGATTTGCTCCGGTCGAGACGATCCAGTCTACGAATCCCGCCTCGATGAGCGGGATCACGCTGGACATCCCCAGCCCAGCCGGAGTCAAGGCACCCGTGAGGCTGACCCCGACCGTGCAGTCATCGGCGAGCATTTGCTCGGCGAACAGCCGGCACCCGTCACGCAGGCGGCCCGCGTTGTAAGAGAGGAACGCGTTGTCGACGAGATCGGCAACGCGCTCGCTGCCATTGACCGGGGCAGGGTTGATGCTGGACCCGCCGAGGTAGGGATGGTGTTGTGTCATCAGATGTTCTCGAGGTTGAGCTGGGCATCGTCGTGGCCACGGGCTTCGCGCGCGCGCAGCACCGCCGCCCGCACTTCACGCGGATCGTCAGTGACCACAAAGAGATCGAGGTCGCGGGGAGAGATCTTGGCATCCTGGAGGACGGTCGAACGCAGCCACTCGAACAACCCACGCCAGTACTCGCGTCCGAACAGGACCAAGGGAAAGTGGCGGATCCGGCCCGTCTGGATGAGCGTCAATGCCTCGAACAACTCATCCAAGGTACCGAACCCGCCCGGGAAGACCACGAAGCCCGTGGAATACTTCACGAACATCATCTTGCGGACGAAGAAGTAGCGGAAGTTCACCGCCCGCTCGACGTATGGGTTGGTACCCTGCTCGAATGGCAGCTCGATGTTGCAGCCAATCGATAGGGCGCCTCCCTCCTGCGCACCCAGGTTCGCGGCCTCCATGATTCCGGGGCCACCGCCGGTGATGATGGCGAACCCGGACTCTGCCAGGAGTCGGGCCGTCTCGCGCGCTGCGGGATACGACGGATCGTCCGGTGTGCTACGCGCCGAGCCGAAAATGGCCACTGCATCCTCGACGTCCGCCAGCGTGTCGAAGCCTTCCACGAACTCGCCGATGATCCGCAGCACACGCCAGGGATCGGTTTTGACGAGCGCGTCGGCGCGATACTGCCGGGGTGGCTGGAGGAGTTGCTCGTCCTCGGTCAGCGTCCGTTGCAGTGGCGCGCTGCGCTTGCGCATCGGTACCGCCTCGGGGTCAGGCCGGCTCGGCGAGCCGTTCGAGGGCCGCGACATGGTCGTCCGGTACGTTGTAGAAGAATGGACTGAGACGCACGTGACCGGGTCGCGCGTCGGCCACGATGCCATGGTCTGCAAGGTCTGCCACCGCTCGAGCCGGCGCTGGGTGCGGGATCGGCACGATCGCCGATCGCTCCCCCGGGGCGGCAGCGACGCGTGGGGCCATTCCCAGCACCCGAGCCCGGGCGATCAAGTCTTCGGCGAGCCCGCTCGTCACCTCCCGAATCGCCGGCACCCCGATTTCGTCGATCAGGTCAAGGCCCCCGAGTTGAGCGTGCACCGCGGCAAGGGCTGGCGTGCCGGTCTCGAATCGCCGGGCGTCGGTGTGGGCTTCGAATCGATGGGGGTCAAACGCAAATTGGTCGCGATGCGCGAACCAGCCCGTCGCCCTTGGCGAGAGCGAGGCGGTAGCCTCCTCACCCGCATAGAGGAAACAGATCCCCGGGCCTCCCAAAAGCCACTTGAGCCCCCCCGCCGCGAGGAAGTCGACCCCGGCGGCTCGTACGTCGACCGGGAGCTGGCCGACCGACTGATAGGCATCCACGAAACACAACGCCCCTGCGGCATGGGCGACATCCGCGACGGCGGCGATGTCTTGAATCGCCCCCGTCGTGAAATACACGTGTGACGTGGCGACGAGCGCCGTTCGCTCGTCGGTGGCGGCCGCGATCGCCTCGACCGGCACGCTCACTCCGTCGGGGGGCTCGACGACGATGACTTCTACCCCCTCCCGCTCCCTCGCAAGCCACTGATAGACAACCGTGGGAAAGTCGAGGGCCGTCGTCACGATGCGCGGTCGGGCGCCGTAATCGAGGGATTCCGCCACGGCGCTCAAGGCGACCGAAATGCTGGGTGCAAGGGCGATTTCCGAAGCTCGAGCGCCCACGAGCGCGCCGTAGGCGGCACGAAGGTTCACCAACGCTTCCCACCAGACGTCGTACCAAGCGGCGGCACCGCGCCGAGACCACTCATCGAGGAATCCCGTCACCCTGTGCCGTGAACGGTCTCCGAGCGCGCCTAGAGAGCAGGTGTTTAGGTATATGGACTCGCGGAAGACCGGAAACTCGTTGCGATAGCCGGCCAGCGCGTGCCCGGCGACGTCACTTGCCACCGACATAGCGGGCGAATATACAGAACGGAGACACCCCAGACCAATGAGCTGGCCCGACCTCATTCTCCGCCTCGTTCCGCGCGCGCTCGTGAACCCTCGGCTTGCGGCTGATCTCGCAGCCCTCGCGTGGTCCGTGCGGGCGCGCAACTGGTATCGGCGCTTCCCGTTCCTACCGCTTCCGCCACGCGAGTACGTGCGTTGGCGGATGCACACGGCGTACGGGGACGAGAACGCCGTACCCCCCGTCGAAGACGTGATCCGAGTCGCCCGATGGCGGCGGCGATTTCTGCGCGGGTGACCAGTCTCGCAGCCCAGGTAAAGGCTGCAGCCCACTCAGTCGGGTTCGATGCCGTCGGCATCTGCGACCTCCGCCCAGTGGAGCGGGAGGCGCTGGACCGCTGGCTGGCGGCTGGAATGCACGGCACGATGCACTACCTCGAGCGCCAATCGTCGCGCCGGCGCGAGCCAGCCCGCATCGCACCAGGAGCGAACCGGGCTGTGGTCGTCCTGAAGAGCTACTGGCGATCCGGTGACGCCCCCACACGGGAGGCCCGAGCGGGCAGGGTTGCACGCTACGCTTGGGGCGAGGACTACCATCGGGTCGTGGGAGAGCGGCTGGAGGATCTTGGTCGCATGCTGGTCGAGCTCGGCTCGACAGCTGCCTGTACACGCTCCTACGTGGACGCCGGTCCCGTTCCAGAGCGCGAGCTGGCTCAGCGGGCGGGGCTTGGATGGATCGCCAAGAACACGATGCTCATTGCTCCGCAGCTGGGCTCATTCACGTTCATTGGGACGGTCTTCACCGACCTACCGCTCGGCGTGGACGATCCGTTCGAGGCGGATCGATGCGGCACCTGCCGGCTCTGCCTCGACGCATGCCCAACCGCCGCCTTTCCTTCCGCCCGCGTTCTCGACGCCACGCGCTGCATCTCGTATCTGACGATCGAGCACCGTGCCGTTTTCGAAGAGTCTCAGCGGGAGCTGGTGGGGGAGTGGCTGTTCGGATGCGACGAGTGTCAGGACGTGTGTCCCTGGAACGTGCGATTCGCGCATGAAGCCAGCGAACCCCGCTTCACGCCTCGCATCGAGGTGGTGGCGCACGACCTCGAAGAGCTAGCGGCGCTCGATCCTGTTGAATTCGAGCGCCGCTTTGGGGACACGGCGTTGGAACGTGCCCAGTGCGACGGCCTCCGTCGCAATGCGACGGCCGTGTTGGCCAACCGTCGCGGGGACCGTCCCGCGCGACAGCTGGAGGACTAGTTGCCGTCGAGCACGGTCAGCGCGGCTCGGCCATCCGGGTTCACCCCCAGACCGGCGCGAGTCGTGCCGTTCCGATCCGCAAACACCAGGCTCGAGGCTTCGCGAGCCGTCAGTCCCAGAACCGTGCGGCTGTTACCAGCCCGATCGGCGAAGACGAGCGTGATGGTCTCGTCAGACAGCAGGCCAAGTGCCGCACGTGGCTGTCCATCGCTGTCCACGAGTGCGAGCCCGGGGGACCCGTCATCGAGGACCGACAACCGCGCCCGTGGCTGGCCCGCGGCATCGTGAAGGACGAACTGGGCCGCGCCCTCCGGCGTCATCCCCAGCGTCGCTCGAACCTGTCCCGCGTTGTCGCGCAGCACGAAGCTCCGTGCTTGCACGACATCGCCGGTGCGTGGCCCACGCACGAACAACACGAGCAACGTCACAGTCAGGCCGAGCAGGATTGCCATCCCGCCGATGAAGATCGAGGTGGCGCGGCTGAACCGCTCGTTGTCGCGCTCGAGCCTCTGCAGGCGCATGAACAGCGCCGCGTCGGGCTTGGCCGCAGCATTGGGCTTGGCCGCCGTGTTGGGCTTCTTTGGTTGCTCGCTCATCCGTTCTCCCACCTTCCGGTGGCCACCGTTTCCGCGGCGGCGGTCTGGGTCACGTTGTTCCGAACTCGGCGGCGTCGTTCAAGTCGTTCAGGAAGTAGCTGCCGCACGCCCGATCGATGAGGTCGGTCGAAAGGGTGGCTTCCACCTGCTCGAACCGGGCTTCGTCGCAGATGTGATCGAGGAGGTCCCGCGGGTGGCACGCACGTGGCTCCAACTGCAGCCGCCCGTAATACTCCCGGTAGAGATACTCCACGGCCTCGTCGCTGTGCTCGATGCCTCGATCGGCACAGCACCGCCGGAAGATCTCGTCGAACTGCGAGCGCTCCGGACTCGGGACGTGAATCTTGTAGTGAATTCGTCGCATGAACGCTTCGTCGACGAGGTCCTTCGGGTCGAGGTTGGTGCCGAGAATGAGAAGGCAGTCGAACGGAACCGAAAACTTCACACCAGTGTGCAGCGTGAGGTAGTCGATTCGCTTCTCCAGGGGCACGATCCATCGGTTGAGCAATTCGTGCGGCGGGACACGCTGCCGTCCGAAGTCGTCCACAATGAGCACCCCGCCGTTCGCTTTCACCTGGAACGGCGCTTGGTACATCTTCGTGAACCGGTCGTATTGGAGATCCAGTTGGTCGAGCGTGAGCTCGCCCCCAGTGATCACGACCGGTCGCTTCACGAGGACGAATCGACGGTCGTAGTCCGGCACGCTGCGCAGCCAGAGCGGCCCTTCCCCGCTGGGGTCCTCCTCGGGTTCCGGCTCAGGAGCTGCTTTGTGATGCACCGGGTCGTAGACGGCCATGATCTGCCCGTCGATGTCCACGGCGTACGGGAGAAAGAACGTCCCGCTCGCCAAGCGCGCGATCAGTTCCGCAATCCGCGTCTTGCCGTTTCCGGGTGCGCCGTAGAGAAAGAGCGACTTGGCCGAGTTGACGGCCGGCCCGAGTGCCTCGATCATCTCCGGCGCGAGGACGAGCTCGGAGAACGCCGCGGCGAGGTGCTCGCGGTTCATCCGCAGGTTGCGTATCGACTGCTTGTCGACCCACTCCCGATACGCGTTCAGTGGGATGGGGGCGGGGCCCACATACTGGCTGGCCTCAAGCGCTTCGCGCGCACGGGCGCGTCCCTCCCCCGCCAGGTCGAACACGTAACCACCACGGCCGGCTCCGGTCGTCCGACGCACCTCGACGATCCGCGCTTGCTGCAGCGTGAGGAGGCGCTCGTCGACCATATCGAAGGGCAGCCGAATCACGTCGACGAGTTGCTTGCCAGTCCTCGCTCCCTGGACGTAGAGCGTCTTCAGAATGAGATCACTGACCGCCTCGGGCGAGAGTCCCGTGTCGTCGATCGTCTCCGGCACCGGTGGTTGCGGCGCGGTGAAGACATCACTGGATGGGGCAGCGTGGCTCATGCGGCGTTCGCCTCCGGCAAAGAAAGGGTCCAGTCCAGCGCGTCGCCCTCCACCGTTGCGCTGGCCTCAAGCGTGCCGGCCGGCAGCTCCAGCGCGGCGTGGGCGTCACCGTGCCAGCGCGAGCGCCGACCGGGCCGGAGGCCATGGTAGAGCGCCACGATGGCGCCACGGGCGTCGACGAAGGCGATGTCCAGAGGAAAGCGCATCCCCCACATGTGCACGGCGCGGCAGGGAGCCAGAAACAGGCCCTCGCCCTCAGTGAGCGCGCCGCGTCCGAGCAGGCCACGGGCCCGCGACCACCAGCGGTCCGCGACGCCCACCCTCGTGCCCAGGGTGCTCCCGCGCGTGGCGTTGGTGACGGTGATGTACTGCATCAACTCATCCCACCCAGCGTTCGGTAGATCATGATCAATGCGGGGCCCAAGATCACAACGAAGAGCGCCGGAAAGATGCAGGTGGCAAGGGGGAAGACGAGCTTGATGGTCGTCTTCGCTGCCGCTTCTTCCGCCCGCTGCCGCCGCTTCGTCCGCATCGTGTCGGAGTGCACGCGCAGTGCGTGTGCCACCGAGGTCCCGAATCGGTCGGTCTGAATCAACATCGCAGTCAGAGACCGCAGATCGGCAACGCCAGTTCGCTCAGCGAGGTTGCGAAGAGCATCATGTCGCGGCACGCCGGCCCGGATCTCGAGATTCACGAGCGCCAGCTCGTCGCTCATCAACTCGCTCACGTGCTTGATCTCGTCGGACACCCGAACCATCGCCTGGTTGAGAGCGAGCCCGGCCTCGACACACACGACCATCAGATCGAGGGCGTCGGGAAGCGCCCGCTGGATGTTCTTCTGCCGGCTCCGCACCCGGCCGCCCACGTAGAAGGATGGGGCGACCCAGCCGACCGCCGCCGACCACAGCACGGCAAGCCCGACCCGGAACGCACCGCCACCGGCCACGACCATGATCAGCGTCATGAGGCCGGCGAGCACGACCGGGCTGGCGAGGCGCGCGCCCCAATAGACTGCGGGCGCCGCTGGATCGCGAAACCCCGCCCACGTGAGGAACTGGCGTGTCGTCGGGCCGTCGGGCCCGCGGTTCGCAAACGATGTCCCGAGCCACTCGAGGAGCACTTTGATGCGCGATGAGCGCTCGAAACGTACTCGCGCCGCTATGTCGTCGCTCTTGCCGGACAGCGACCGTTCGAGCTCTGCGAGTTGGCGCGTGATGCCGCGCGGCCTGGCTGGCACGGCGCGCGTGGCTGCCGTGACGGTGAGCCCGATCGACATGGCAATGAGTGCTGCGATGAGATAGAGCACGAGCCGCCCCTCAGATCTCGATGTTGACGATCTTCTTGATCCACAGATAGCCCAGGATCTGCATGATCACTGCCACGACGAGCAGGATCCTGGCGATGGGATCGGTGAAGAGCGTCACCATGTACTCTTTGTTGATCAAGTAGATCGCCGAGCCGACCGCGATTGGCAGGAGGGCGAGCACGTAGCCGCTGAATCGTCCCTGCGCCGTGTAGACCCGCAGCTGACGGCGGATCATGAAGCGCTCGCGGATCGTGTACGCGATCTTGTCGAGGACCTCGGCGAGGTTGCCGCCAACCTGGCGCTGGATCAGGATGGCCGTGATCATGATGCGCACGTCGGTCAGATTGATGCGATCCACCAAGCCAAGCAGGGCGTCCTCGAAGGGCATGCCGAAGCGCTGCTCCTCGAACACACGCCGGAACTCGCTCGCGACAGGCTCCCCAACTTCCTCCGAGGCCATCTTGAGTCCCGCCGAGAGCGGGTGCCCGGCCCGGATCGCTCGACCGATGAAATCGATCGCTTCGGGTAGCTGTTCCTCGAATGCGTCGATGCGCTTTTGCTCCTGCTTCTTGAGATAGACCCAGGGAATCCAAGCCCCGGCTGCTGACGCACCGAATGCCGCCACCCAGAACCCAGTCACTAGGAGCGTTGCCACGCCGAACCCCATGGCCAGCCCGAACGTGATGACGAGATAGCTCTGGGCGGTCCACTTGACGCCGGCTTTCTCGATCCGGCCGTTCACCGCGGCCAGAATCGCGCCTTGCTGGCCGACGCCCCCCAACCAGCCGAGTTGATCGTCGTCGCCCCGAAGGACGTCGGAGCCCGCACCCTCGCGCCGATCGGTGAGGGAGCGCAGCTGCCGCTGCACCACCTGTCGCTGGCGCCACTCGAGGTACCACTCGAGCAAGAGTGCCAGGCCGATGCTCCCGAGGGCGACACCGGCAAACGCCATGAGAGGCGCCGCCCAGCGAGCGAAGAACTCGCTTACCACGAGTCGCTCTCCTCCGCTGTCGCGGCGGCGGCGAGGGGTGAGAAGATGTCAGACGGCAGCTCGATCCCCCACGCCTTGAGGCGCTCGGCAAAGCGAGGTCGGATGCCGCTCGGCCGAAACCTGCCGACCACCATTCCGTCCTCGTCGAGGCCCTCTCGCTCGAACACGAAGATGTCCTGCATCGTGATGATTTCGCCTTCCATGCCGACGATCTCCGCCACCTTGACGATCTTGCGGGTGCCGTCCGAGAGACGGGAGACTTGAATGACCACGTCGATGGCGCTGGCGATCTGCTGACGCATGGCCTTGTCCGCGAGATTCAAGCTCGCCATCGAGATCATGGTCTCGAGCCGGCTCAGTGCGTCGCGAGGCGTATTGGCGTGCAAGGTCGTGAGCGACCCATCGTGGCCGGTGTTCATGGCCTGGAGCATGTCCACCGCCTCGGGCCCTCGAACCTCTCCGACGACGATGCGATCGGGCCGCATCCGAAGGGAGTTGACCAGGAGTAGCCGTTGCGGCACGTGACCTGAACCCTCGACGTTCGCTGCTCGCGTCTCGAGCCGCACCACGTGAGGCTGACGCAACTGGAGCTCCGCCGAGTCCTCGATTGTGACGATGCGCTCGTTCTCTGGAATGAACGAGGAGAGAATGTTGAGCAGCGTCGTCTTCCCGGCGCCGGTACCGCCAGAAATGAGTACGTTGAGACGCGCCTGCACGACGCCGCTCAGCACTTCGAGCATCGGCTCAATCAGGCTGTTCGTGCGGAGCAAATCTTCGCCGCTCAACGCATCGCGCTTGAACTTCCGGATCGAGAGATGCGGACCGTCGAGCGCCAGCGGTGGAATGATCGCATTG
Source organism: Gemmatimonadota bacterium (assembly GCA_039591795.1). GTDB lineage: Bacteria > Gemmatimonadota > Gemmatimonadetes > Gemmatimonadales > GWC2-71-9 > JBDHCY01. Next base: position 10,984 of record JBDHCY010000103.1, read on the forward strand.
ACGCGCGATCCGTCGGGTAGGCGTGCATCCACCATGGGCGAGGAGTCATCAATCCGGCGGCCCACGGCCGAGACGATCCGGTCAATCACCTGCAAGAGGTGTCGATCGTCCTGAAACCGCACGTCGGTCCCTTCGAGCTTCCCGTGCCGCTCGATGTAGATCTGTTTGAAGGTGTTCACCAAGATGTCCGACACCTCTGGGTCCTGAATCAGTGGCTCGAGAGGCCCGAGACCGAAGATCTCGTCCACGACCTGCCGGACGACCTGATCGCGCTCGCCCAAGTTGAGAGGGATGCTTTCCTGCGTGATGAGGTCTTGAACGACCTTGCCGATCGCGACGACGACTTCTTCCCGCTCCAGCCGGTCGAGGTTGGAGAGGTTCAGCCGTTCGAGGAGACGGCGATGGATCCGCGTCTTGATCTGCTGGAACGTATTGTCGCTCTTCGGTTGCTCGGCTGTGGACGGGGCCGGGGCTGTCGGGCCCTTTGGGGCAGCGTACGAGCCGGTTGTGCGACGGCTCTCGCTACCGGAGCGCTGCCCTTCCCACGGGAGCTTCGGTCGATCCCCGCCGTTAGAGGAGTCGACGGCCGTTCGTACCCTTCCCTCGCAGCCCAACCAGGTCTGCGGTGAGCACCTGGAGATCTTTCGAGTAACGTGAGCTGCCGTCACGGGCGATCGGCGTGGCCGAGTTGATCGAGCGGATGACCGCGCTGTAGTCGTTGCTGATCGTCCACGCGACATCGAGACCAACCGTTCGGCGTACGTCTTCGAGCGAGATGACGTCGTCTTTGTGGTAGCGATTGACGACGAGCTTCAATCGCGTGCGATCCTTGCCCAGCACCTCGTCGAGAAGGGGAAGACACCGCTGCAAGTTCCTCAGCGAGGGGACGTCGACGTTGGTCACGAGGAAGACGCGATCGGATTCGTCGAATGCCGCGACGGTGCCCGACGAAAACGACTTCGACGTGTCCACCACGACGTAGTCGTAATGCTGCTTCAAGAAGTGGAGGATCGCTCGGATCTCCTCACCCGGCGCTGCCTCGGCCCGCTCCGGGTGAAACGGCGCCGAGAGGAGATGGATGCCCGACTCGTGCCGCTCGATGAGCGAGGCCAGGAGTCCGGCGTCCATCCGGTGGAAGTTCTTCACCATGTCGAGGAAGCTGAACCGCGGCTGCACGCCCAGGAGGACGGCCGCTTCGCCAAGCTCGAGATCGAGATCGACGAGGAGCGTTCTCTTGTTGGTGAGGCGTTGCAGCATGACCGCGAGATTCGTAGCCAAGGTGGTCGTGCCGGACCCGCCCTTGGGACTGAAGAAGGCATAGAGCTGCCCGGGAGCACCGCTGCGGGCGGCCGGCGCCCAACCGAACTTCCGTGCCGCTCGAAGCACGGCGGCATGCATCGCCCCCTCGGTCACCGGCTTGGGGAGATACTCCGTGATCCCCGCGCGCATTGCTTCGAGAAGGAGATCCGACGGCAGTGAGGGTCCCGCCGCCAACATCTGCCGGTGCGGGTGGCCGTCAGTCAAGAACCGTGTCAGGTTGATGCCGGTCTCGGGGTCCTGATCGAAATCGACGACCACGAGCTCGGGCTCGTGCCGCCTGAGCTCCGAGATCTGCTCTTCGCTGATCTCGGTGAACGGCACGGTGATCTCGACGGCGACCTCGATCGCGTCCTTGTCGCCATCGGCAAGCGCACGACGCATGGTCTCGCGAAATCCGCGGTCAGTCGAGATAACGGCGCTTCGTAGATGGTTACCGTCCATGAGTCCATTCCCGTCCAGCTGCATAGGGTCTCTGGCTCCGCTACTTGACGAGTTGGAGGACCTTGACCAGCGAGCCGGTCGTCGA
>JBDHCY010000104.1:0-11435 GCA_039591795.1 Gemmatimonadota bacterium
CCGCATGCGTGGCAAGGTGGAGGATGGGCAGCGGGAACTGAAGAAGGGTATCGAGGATACCGACGCTGCGAAGCGCGCCGAGGCTCTCACCAAAGCGGTCGACATTCTCACTACGGCCGTCGCCGAGGCCGATACCCCGGACGCCTCCGGCTGGTACTATCTCGCTCGGACCTATCTGGCGTTGGGTGACCTGGCTGGCGCGGACTCCGCCTTCACCAAGGTCGAGCAGATGGCCCCCGACTGCGAGATCGATATCACCCAATACCGCCAGGAAGCCTGGGCGACGCTCGCGCGGGCGGGCATCGAATCGCGTCAGCGGGGAGAGCACGAGGAGGCGTTGGGGCAGCTCCGCGACGCATCGCGGATCTTCCGCGGCCTGCCGCATGCCTACGAGAACATGGGCCTGCTGTTCGCAAACGCCGGCATCCACGACAGTGCCGCGTTCTATTTCGGCAAGGCGCTGGAGGTCTCCGAGAACGATTCGACCCTCGTGGAGAGCCGCAACTCCTCAGCCATGAATCGCGCGCTGATGCTCCAACGCCTCGGCGAGCATGAGGAAGCGGTCGTGCTCCTCGACCGGTACCTCACATGGAATCCAGCCGAGGTCGATGCGGCACGCTCCAAGGCGATTTCTCTGCGAGCCCTGGGACGCGACGCGGAGGCGGACGCTCTCGAGCGTGAGCTGGCCTCCCAGCTCGCTGCGACGAACCTCGATTCCCTTTCCCACACCGACCTGCTGGCCGTCGGGGTCACCTACTTCAACAATGACGACTACGCGGAGGCGGCGGTCATCTTCGAGCGCGCCATGGAGCGCAGTCCGGGGAGCCGCGATGCGGTCTACAACCTGGTCTACGCCTTGGCGATGATCGCGACTGCCGGCGCCGACTCGGGCGGTGAGGCCGAGGTTGCGGACGTCAAGCGAAAGCTGACCGAGGTAGGCGGACGGTTGCTCGACATCGAGCCGCTGAACGAAGATAGCTACCGATTCCTGGCCCGGGGATACCGAGACGTGGCCCAGGACAGCTTGGTCATGGTCGCGGAACGGCTGATGGCGCTCCCGGTCCACATCGAGCTGACTCAGTTTGCGCTCAGCAGTTCAGGAGCAGAGTGGACAGCCGTGGCCACGGGACGCGAGGCGGTGAACCCGGCTGGAGATCCGATCCCGGCATCACCCCTCAGTCTGGTTGTCGAGTTCCTCGACGGCAGCGGGCAGGTCATCGGTTCCGAGGAGCTGAGCCTCCCGGCGCTGGAGCCCGGGACGGATCACGAACTACGCGTTCGGGCCGAGGGCCCGAACATCGAGTCCTGGCGCTACCGCCGAAAGTGAGGGAACGGCACTCATGAGACCTATGCATGTGGCGCTTGGCGCCCTTGTCTACCTAGCCACGGCAGCTCTGCCCGCGACGGCGCAGGAGCGGAACCCGCTACTCGTCGCGGCCGAGCCCGGACGGTTCGTGATCCCACTCTGCCAACTCGAGATACGCGGCAAGGCTAGGGACGGGCAAAGGGAGCTGCGGAAGGGCATCGAGGAGTCGGAGGCGGAGAAGCGAGCTGAGGCGCTCGGCAAGGCCGAGGACATTCTCACGGCGGCGGTAGCCGGCAATGACGCCCGGAACCCCTCCGCTTGGTACCACCTGGCTCGCACGTATCTCGCGCTGGGTGACGTGGCCGGGGCGGATTCCGCCTTCGCCAAGGTCGTGCAGATGGTCCCCGACTGCGAAGTCGATATCAACCAGTACCGGCAGGCGGCCTGGACGACGCTCGCGACCGCCGGACTCGAGCTTCGGCAGCGCGGAAAGAGCCGGGAGGCGATGAAGGAGTTCCGGGACGCGACGCGGATCTACCGTGGCCTCCCCCACGTGTTCGAGAACATGGGCGTGCTGTTCGCAAACGCCGACATGCACGACAGTGCGGCGATCTACTTCGGCAAGGCGCTCGATGTCTCTGAGCATGACGAGAGATTGGTGGAGAACCGCAACTCCTCGGCCCTGAACCGGGCCCTGATGCTCCGACGGCTGGGCCGGCATGAGGAAGCGGTGCAGCTGCTGGACCGGTACCTGATCTGGAATCCATCGGACGTCGACGCCCGGCGCTCGAAGGCGAATTCTCTGCGCGAGCTCGGGCGTGAGGCGGAGGCAGAGGCCGTCGAGCGCGAGCTGGTCGCCCAGCTCGCAGCGATGGACCTCGACTCGCTCCCCATGGCCGACTTGATCGCCCTCGGTGTCACCTACTACGACAACGACGACTTCGCGCAGGCAGCGACCGTATTCGAACATGCCATGGAGCGGAGCCCGTGGAGCCGGGACGCGGTCTACAATCTCGCCCACACCTTGGCGATGGTCGTGGCTGCCGCTTCCGACTCAGCCGAGGCGGCCCAAGTCGACGACGCCAAGCGCAGGCTGACCGAGGTGGGCAGGCGGCTACTCGCCTTCGAGCCGCTGAACGAAGACAGTTATCGACTGCCGGCCCAGGGATATCGGGACCGTGACCAAGACAGCCTGGTCCTGATGGCGGAGCGCCTCATGGCGCTTCCAGTCGACATTCAGGTAACCCAGTTTGCGCTGCACAGCTCGGGGGCGCTCTGGACCGCCATCGCCACGGGCCGCACGGCGGCGAACCCGGCCGGCGAACCCCTGCCGTCCGCACCACTCACGCTCATCTTTGAGTTCGTCGACGACAGCGGGCAGGTGGTCCACTCCGAGGAGCTCGATCTCCCAGCGCTGGAGCTCGGAACGACGCAGGAACTCCGCGTGGAGGCAGAGGGCAGCACCATCGCGTCCTGGCGGTACCGCCGGAAATGAGGTGCCCGGCTCGATTGAGCCCTAGCGTCCCGGCGGTCTAGTTACCCGTCACCAGCACGACGACCTCACGGTCCCTGGCCCGGTTGTCGAGGTTCAGGACCACGATCTGCTGCCACGTGCCGAGTGCCAGGTGACCGTCGATCACGGGGACCGCGATGCTGGTCTTGAGCAGCGCCGAGCGCACGTGGGAGAAGCCGTTGCCGTCGCCCCAGCGGGCGTTGTGCGCGTAGTCCTCATCGGGAGCCGCAAGCCGGTCCAGCGCCCGGCGGAGATCGGCCAGCGCCCCTGGCTCGTATTCGATGGTCGTGACGGCAGCAGTTGAGCCCGTGACCGCAACGATAGCCATGCCCGTGCGGACTCCGGTGCTCTGCACGACCTGCGCTACGTCGTCGGTCACGTCGCGATGGCCGAACTCCGCATCGAACCTAAAGTGAAGCGTTCGGTGAGTGGACTTAACGCTTTGATCTGCCATCGGTTGTGGCACAGGAGCTCCCGTGAATCCTGCCCAACAGCTAGGCCGCTTTGACCTCTTGGATCAGCGTCAGGAGCGACGCCTTCGCATCTCCGAAGAGCATCGCGGTCTTGGTGTCGTAGAACAGCTCGTTCCCAATGCCTGCGAACCCGGGGTTCATGCTGCGCTTCATGACGATGATGTGCTGTGACTTGTCCACATCGATGATCGGCATCCCGTAAATCGGGCTGGAGGGGGTGTTCCGCGCCGCTGGATTGACGACGTCGTTCGCGCCGATCACCAGCACGACTTCGGTTCGCTCCATGTCCGGGTTGATGCGCTCCATCTCCCAGAGCTGCTCGTAGGGCACGTTCGCCTCGGCGAGGAGGACGTTCATGTGGCCCGGCATCCGTCCGGCCACGGGGTGAATGGCGTACTTGACCTCCGCCCCACGCTTTTCGAGGAGCTCGGCCAGCTCACGAACTTGGTGCTGTGCCTGAGCGACGGCCAGTCCGTATCCCGGCACGACGACCACCGACCGCGAGTAGGCGAGGAGCATCGCCGCGTCTTCCCCCGTGATCGAGCGGACCCCGCGGGCAGCCAGCGCCTTATCGTCGCCCGTGGCGATCGCTGGGGTGGCCCCGAACCCACCGAACAGGACGTTGCCGAGCGAGCGGTTCATCGCCCGGCACATGATCTGGGTCAGGATGAGCCCGGACGCCCCAACCAGCGCCCCGGTGATGATCAGCCCGTGGTTGCCGATCACGAAGCCGGTCGTGGACGCGGCCAGGCCCGAGTAGGAATTGAGCAGCGAGATGACGACTGGCATGTCGGCGCCACCGATCGGAATCACGAGCAGGATTCCGAGGAGGAGCGCGACGCCTACGAGCGCAGCGAAGAGCGGCACCTGCCCGGGCGAGACCACTAGCGCAACCGACAGAGCCACGACGCCGATGACGAGCAGCAAGTTGAAGTAGTGTTGGCCCGGGAAGAGCAGCGGCTTGCCCGAAATGAGCTCCTGGAGCTTCCCCGCTGCGATGATGCTCCCTGAGAGCGTGACGCCGCCGATCAACGTAGCGACGTAGATGGTCACGGCCGTCTCGGTGGGGAGCGCCGACCCACTCCCGGCACGCAGCCACTCGGCGCCCGCGACCAACAGCGAGGCGCCACCCCCGAACCCGTTCAGAAGACCGACCATCTGCGGCATTGCCGTCATCTTGATCGTTCGGGCCATCCAGAGGCCCACAGCCGCACCGACGACGGCGCCGATAATCACGAGCCGGAACGTGAGGATGCCCTGGTTGAGGAGGGTCGCCACAATCGCGATCAGCATTCCGATGGCTGACAGCGTGTTGCCGCCGCGCGCCGTGGCGGGGGACGTGAGGCGCTTGAGCCCCGTGATGAAAAGGACAGCAGCGAGGAGGTAGCTGAGCTGGATCGCGCCGACCATCAGCGGTTCTCCTCCTTCCGCTGGAACATGCCGAGCATTCGATCCGTCACGAGATAGCCGCCCACGACGTTGACCATGGCAAATGCCACGGCGATCGTGCCCAGGATGGCCGCCAGCGACGTGCCGCCCTGACCCGCGACGAGGATGGACCCGATCACGGTGATCCCCGAGATGGCGTTTCCACCTGACATGAGGGGGGTGTGGAGTTGCGGTGGGACCTTGGTGATGATCTCGAACCCGACGTACATCGCCAGCACGAACACCACGATTCCGCCGATCAGACCTTCCATGCTGCCCCCTTCACTTCGCCGCCGTGGGTGACGCAGGCGGCGCTCAGGATTTCGTCGTTCAAGTCGATGGCCAGCTCGCCGTCCCTGACCATGGTGCCGAGAAAGCTCGCCAAGTTGCGTGCGTACATCTGGCTCGAGTGGGTCGCGACGGTGGCCGGGAGATTTACCTCTCCGACGATCGTCACCCCGTGGCGCACGACCTCTTGCCCCGGCACGGTCAGCTCGCAGTTCCCGCCGGCTGGGGCCGCCAGGTCCACGATCACCGACGCCGGGTGCATCCCTTGCACCATCGCTTCTGTGATGAGCTTGGGAGCCGGCCGCCCGGGCACGAGCGCCGTCGTGATCACCACGTCGGCGCCGGCGACGGCCTCGCGCAGGAGCTCCTGCTCGAGCCGGTGCGCCTCCTCGGAGAGCTCCTTGGCGTACCCCCCTTCCCCCTCGCCCCCCTCGGCCAGCTCGATGGCCAGGAACTTGGCCCCGAGGCTCTCCACCTGCTCCTTCACCGCAGGCCGCACGTCGAACGCCGTGACAATCGCGCCCAGCCGGCGCGCCGTGGCGATGGCCTGAAGGCCCGCCACACCGGCGCCGATCACGAACACTCGGGCCGGCGCGATCGTCCCAGCGGCCGTCATGAGCATCGGAAACAGCTTGGGGAGGACGGCGGCTCCGAGGAGGACCGCTTTGTAGCCCGCGATATTACTCTGGGACGACAGCGCGTCCATCGGCTGCGCCCGCGTGATTCGCGGAATGAGGTCCATCGAGAAGGTCGTGACGCCCTGACTGGCCAGCGTCCGGACCTCATCGGGACTGCGGCCGGGCGGGAGCAGGGTCACCACCACGCTGCCCGATCGCGCGCCCTGGGCCTCCTCGACCGTTGGTGCCTGCACCTTGACGATGACGTCCGCACCCCAAACCTCCGCGGCGGCTCCGGCTACGGCCGCGCCGGCCTCCCGGAAGGCGTCGTCGGTGTAGCCGGCCTCCTCACCGGCTCCCGCCTCGACGATGACTTCGAGCCCCGTTTTGATCAGGCGACTGGCGGTCTCGGGCACGAGCGCCACCCGTCGTTCATCTGGTGCGCGCTCCTTCGGTACCCCGATTCTCATCGGTAGGTCTCTCCTGCGGCCTCAAGTGCTGGATGGGGGCGCGCCCCTTGGGCGCGCGGCGCCCGAAAGAGAAACGGACGTCGGCGTGAAGGCAAGTCCCCCGAGAGGATCGATCCTCCCCGATTACTCCAACACGAACCCAGCGTTGAGCGGGGGACGGTCAGAGTGCCCCCGCTCGCCCCGGCCAAGGCAGCGCTGCGTGCGGACACAGCGGCCAGGTCGGCCAACTCCCCTGCACGGCCTTGACAGGACCTTGAGTGAACTGTATCACGGTCCGAAGGCGCTCCACAGCTGCAGATCAATTCACTGAGAGGAGGCTCTCATGGTCTACCTTCGTACACCATTTCTGATGTTCGCGGCGCTGGCGACCGTCCTCTACGGCGTCCCAGCGCATGGGCAGGTGGCGAACGGCCGGATCACGGGTTTCGTGAGCGACTATCGCGGTCTCCCGCTGTCCGGAGCCACCGTCGAGGTCACCAACCAGGCCACGCGTGCGTCTACACGCACCACCACCGGCGCCGACGGTACTTACGTCGTGTCCGGCTTGGCACCGGGGTCCTACACCGTCTCCGCGCTGCTAGTGGGGCTGCGCAGGATGATGCGGGCGAATGTCGAGGTTGCGGCCGGCCAAACGGTCACGATCGACTTCGGGCTGCAGCCGGTGCTCCTCGAGGAAATCACGGTCACGGCCATGCTCCGCGAGCAGGAGCTCGCCGACGTGCCCTTCTCCATCGCCGCTCCCACCGAGCGGGTATTGCGTGCTCGCGGGGCGGACAACCTCGAGGCCGTCGCAGCCAACGTGGCCGGGTTCAGCGTGCAGAACCTGGGCCCCGGCCAGAGCCAGGTCGCCATGCGCGGAGCCTCTTCCGGACAGATCGCCCGGGATCAGCCCGGGGTCAAGGAGCAAGTTAGCGCCTATCTGGACGATGCTTCCATCTCTCTCTCCCTGTTCACGCCAGATCTGGACCTGTTCGACTTGTCCCGAGTAGAAGTGCTCCGCGGTCCCCAGGGAACGCTGTTCGGGTCGGGCTCATTGGCCGGCACCGTACGCTACATCAGCAACCAGCCCGAGCTCGGCGTGAGCAGCGTTTTCGGCGAGGTCGGCGGCACCTGGATTGACGGCGGCTCACCGGGCAGCAGCGCCAAACTCGGCTTCAACGTGCCGCTGGGCGACAGGACAGCCTTCCGGGTAGTGGGCTACAGCACCCGGATGGGCGGCTACATGGACGCTGTTCAGCCCAATCGCACCGTCAACAAGGACGTGAACGGCGGCGACCGGACCGGTGTGCGGGCCGCCTTCCAGGCCGCCCCGAACGATCGCTTCAGCATTACGCCACGGATCGTCTATCAACGGGTGAAGATGGACGGGTGGAACCGGATCGACGATTTCAATATCCTGGCCAATCCGTACACCACAACGCGGCCCGCGGTGACATTGGGCGAGCGCCAGCTGTTCACCCAGATCGCCGAGCCGTACACTGACAGGTTTCTGCTCACCGATCTCAACCTGCAGTACGACTTCGGGCCCGTGCAGCTGACCTCCATCACCGCCTACACCTACCGTGACATCCTCGTGGTGCGCGATGCGGGCGCCCTCACGTCCAGCATCACCGGCGGCTCCGTCGGTCTCCCAGAGGATGTGTACACGCTCGACGCTCCGCTCGACGACTCCACGAAGTCCAAGGTGTGGACACAGGAGGTGCGCTTGGCTGGTGGCCAAGACCGCTTCCGCTGGCTAGTGGGGGGCTTTTACAGCACCAACAAGCGCGATTATGGCCAGAACCTGCTCGTAGACAGGTTCGAGGAGCTGTCCGGGATTCCCACCGCGGGGCTGCGAGCCCCTAAGGACGTCCTGTTCTGGTCCGACCTGTCTTACGACCTGAAGCAGTTCGCCGTCTTCGGCGAAGCGACGCTATCCGTGGTTCCGCGGCTCGACCTGACCGCGGGCCTTCGCTACTACAATTTCGATGAGAGTCGCGAGCAGATCTTCGACGGAATCTTTGGGAACGACGACAACGGGAACTCTCTCGTGTCGCAACCCGGCGCGACCGACGCCAGCGGCGTGGCGCCACGCTTCATTGCCAGCTTCAGGGCGACCGACGCGGTCACCCTGAACGCCCAGGCGTCGCAGGGGTTCCGATTGGGCGGAATCAATGATCCCCTGAACGTTCCGCTTTGCACGGACGAGGACCTGGCCATCTACAGCGGCCGCGAGTCCTGGAAGGACGAGAAGGCGTGGAACTACGAGGTGGGGGCCAAGACCCGGCTGGCGGGCGGCCGCGCCTCCATCAACGTGTCCGCGTACTACATGGACATCCGCGACGTTCAGTTGACCGTGACCGCGGGCTCGTGCTCCTCCCGGCTGATCCTGAACGTCGACAAGGCCCGCAGCCAGGGGGTGGAGGCGGAGGTCACGGCCAGCCCCAGCGAGCACCTCGACTTCTCCGTTGCGGCGAGCCTCAACAACTCCGAGCTGCGGTCGACCTTCACAGACGCAGCCGGGCAGGTGGTATCGGGCATCGAGGCGGGCAACCGGCTGCCCAGCGTGCCGCAGGTCCAGGTGACGGCCGCCGCCACGTACCAGTGGCAGGTGGGGCTGGCGTCACGGGCCTTCGTCACCGGCAGCTACCAGCACATCGGGTCGCGCTTCACGCAGATCGGCGACCATGCGCCGGGCTTTGGCACCGTCGACTTGAACTCGTTCGACCCGAACACCATCGGCGGGCCATTGACGCAGTCCACGTTCACGTTCAATCCGGAGCTGCCGGCGTACAACCTCGTCAACATGCGCGTTGGGCTGATCCGAGAGAACTGGGAGTTCGCCGTCTTCGTCAACAACCTGACCGACGAGCGGGCTTTCCTTGGCTTGGATCAGGAACGGGGAACTCGCGCTCGGGTGGGCTACCTGACCAACCAGCCGCGCTCGGGGGGAGTCACGCTCCGCTTCGCGTACTGAGTCCCGAGCCCTGACTCGGGAACCGGGCCCCGGGGGTCGCTCGCGAACCCCGGGGCCCGTCTTCACCCCCGGTGTGCTCGGCGGGCCTCACAGTGCGTCCACGAGCTGGTTGAAGGCGCGTCGTCCCTCCTCCGCCGCCGGGCCCCAGTGTTGCCAACCGACGAGCTCCGAGTGGGCAAAGGCGACTCGCCCGTGGGGGTTCCGGATGACGTCGCGGGGAGCCGAGCCCGACGCGCCGCCGAAGAATCCCGGAAACGGGACCGAATACGCATGTCCCCAGCGGTTCAGGATAAGCCCGGCCACGTCCCTCGTCGGTTCGAACCCGGACGCGCCGAATAGTTTCATCATCTGTGCATGGATCTGCCCCTCGAACTCCGGATACGAGGTGTTTAGGAGCTCCATGCGGCCCCGCGTTGCCTGCGCCTTGAGCGGCAGTCCAGGACGATGAAAAGGCGTGTAAAACGAGAGAATCGTGGGCTGGTCCGGGTCCAGCGGGGGCTGGTAGTCACCCACCTGCATCGGGTTCCGGATGTTGCAGGTATACCCGAAATCGCCCTCGTCCCTGTCCCAGATCGCGGCGGTGATGCCCAGGCGGTAGAGAAAGCGCCAATTGGTGAGCGCGACGTTGGCCACAAGGAAGGGAGCGTGCACGAATTGCCCGTAGGCCTCGTGGTACTCCCGTGCCATGTCACGCACCACGTAACGGTTCATCCATCCGCCCGTGGCCATGATTACCGCCCCGGCCCGGATCCCGTGGAGCCGGCCATCACGCGCATAGACGACCTTCACGGTGCTCGAGGTGCCGGGATCACCCTCGTGCTCCACGCTGACGACGGTGGAGCGGAGTCGCACGCGAAGCGGCTGTCCCGTCCGATCGAGCGCACCGAGGTCGACGCGCCCGGTGATGATGTCCGCGAAGCTGCCCGTCCCGGCGACAGCGTCCGGGATCAGCCGTTTGATGAAATACCGGACGAAGCCTGAGTTGCCCCCGGGGAAGGACACCCGTCTGAGGTCCGCGGGCACGGGGTCGGTGAGCGCCGGCATCGGGAGCTGGTAGGCCACGTAGGCCGAGATGGCGTCACTTCCCAGGCCACAAGCGGATGCCAGGAACAGGTCCGCGTATTGGGCCGCCTCCGGGCCCAACTCGAGCTCTTGCTCGAGGAACTCCCCATACGACATTACGTCGAGCGCACGCACGGCATCCTCGTCCGACGCGAACTGCCGCGTCGCGCCCGACGTATACCATGCGAGCAGCGTCGCGCGGGTCCCCTCGGAGAGCGGTGTGTTGGCCAGTCGCCGTTCCCACGCGTCGATCGCCCAGGTCCCCTCGCCTCGCTGGCCCGCCCTGAAGAAATGCCCCACGCTCGTGTACTGCTCGAGTCCGCGAACGAGGTACTCGTAGTTGTCTGGACTGAACCGCAGGGGCTTCTGCTCCGGTGGCCAGTCACGGAACTGGAACTCCCGCGGCACACCGAGCTCCGCGTAGTAGCGGGCGTCCCCGGAGGCGCCGTCCGGGTCGCTCACGGCTTCAGGCACGAAGAAACCGTTCGAGCCCTGCGGCCCGATCAGCCGCACCCCGTCGACCAGGAACTCGTTCTCCTTGGCCTCGCCGCCGAAGATCGGATGGTTGTCCAGCATGAGGCAGGTTTGGCCCGACCTCCGCCGCTTCGAGTACTCGAGTGCCGCTCCCAGTCCGGCGAAGCCGGCGCCGACGATGACGAGGTCGTACTCCTCGATGCTCTCCACGCCATCGAAGCCGGCCGCGAACCCGCCGTCGCGCAGCCGATGAGCGGTCTCCACGGCCTCCGGCGTATTCCCGTGGGAGAAGCGGTAGTCGCCGACACCGCCGGAGCCGTACCAGTCGGGGCCGAGGGACCACGGGGCTCGCGTGGCCTCCGGTGGCGCAATTCGCCCAAGAGGGCTGCAGCCGAGCACTGCACCGCCCACGCTCACGAGCGTGCCATTCAGGAAGTCCCGCCGGGTGATGTCTGGGCCGAAGCTCATGAGCGCTGTCCGCCCTACTTGCTCAGAAACGCCGCGATAGCTTCCTTGAAGTCCGGCGTTGTGCGTGAGATCGCGTTCACGTCGGCGCCGAGGTGAATGCCTGCCTCGAAGGAGAGGCCGTCGAGCTGGTAGAACTGTTGCTTGGTGAGCGCAAGCGCGGTGGCCGACCTGCCGGCGAGCTCTGCAAGCACCGTGGGCGCGCTGGATTCGAACTCGTCATCCGGGAACACCCGACTCACGAGCCCCAGCGTCTGCGCCTCCCCCGCGCCAACGAGGCGACCGGTGGCGGCGAGATCGAACGCAGCCTTTTCTCCGACCGATCGGCGGAGCAACGTCATGACGATAGCCGGGACGAATCCGCGCTGCACCTCCGGGTAGCC
>JBDHCY010000105.1:0-11319 GCA_039591795.1 Gemmatimonadota bacterium
CGACTCGAGCGGCTCCTCTACTTGATCGGAGCGCGCGTCTAGGACCGTCTTAGACCGTCCTAGACATCTTACTGTTTCGGCCGCGCGCGGTACTTCTCGTACAATTCCAAGTGCTTATTGTCGAGGCTCGCTTCGCCACCCGCGATCACGACGTGCAGCACCTGCGTCTGGATCTCGAGGGGACTGCCGTCGGTCACGATCAGGTTGGCGATCTTCCCCTCTTCGATCGTTCCGAGCCGATCGCCCACACCGAGGATCTCGGCCGGGTATCTCGTGATCGCCCTCAGCGCCTCTTCTTCCGGCAGGCCGTACGGCACCGCCGTGCCAGCCTCGTACGGGACCGTGCGCGAGTTGGATGCGCCGAACGTCGCGATGGCGAACCGCACGCCCGCCGCGTGAAGTTTGCCCGGTTGCGCGTATTTCTCGTCGTACGATTCGTTCTCGCTGTTCGGCAGCGCCTGTGTACCGCTCAAAATCACCGGCACGGCTTTTTCCGCGAGGAGCTCGGCGACCTTCCATGCGCTGCGACCCTGCAGGATGACGATGCGCACCTCGTGCTCTTCGGCGAACGCAATGGCATCGCGGATCTCACGCTCGCTGTTCGCGATCACGAGAAGCGGCAGCTGCCCGTCTAGTACCGGGCGGAGCGCCTCGAGCCGGAGGTCTCGCTGAGTCGACGCGTCGGCTGCGACCGCGTGCTGGTACTGCCGTGCCGCACCGAGCCATTGGGCGAGCGAGTCGACTCGCGCGTCGTAGGTGCGCTTGAGATCCCGGAACGACTGCTGACGCGCTGTGCCACCGCCGCCAAACCGGCGCCGTGCGCGGAGGCTCGGCCACTGCACCATCATGCCCACGGACGGCTGGATGAGCATCTCTTCAATCGTCCAGCCATTCAGATGCATGAGCGAGCCCTGACCACCGATGCCGCCAGCGCGGGCCCGGGGCGCTGCTACGGTGTGGGTCACGCCGTTGGCGCGCGCCACGGGAATGTGCTCGCTCGCGGGATGGACTGCCGTCATCCCGAAGAGGTGCGGGTTGAACGTCCCGAGCTCGAGCTGATCGTTGGTCACGCTGACCGCCCCGATCTCGGTGAGCCCGAGGCCCGAGATCGCATCGAACAGCCCGGGGTAGACGTGCATCCCCGAAGCATCGATCACGGTCGCTCCGGCCGGGATGGCGACGCCGGCCCCCACAGCCGTAATCACGCCGCCTTGGATCACGACCGTGCCGTTCGCGACATCGGGCCCCGCGAGCGTATGCACAGTGCCGCCCCGAATCGCGATGGTCGCCTGCGACGACAGCGGGGCGGCCGCCATCGCGAGTGCTCCGAGCCCTGTCAGAATGCGTCGCGCGCTCATGCTCACCTCCCCGCGCCGTCGTCGGTCGTGACGCGTGGGCGCTGGCCTTGTGGCTTTTCTTTCTCCATCAGCGCCTTGCGCTCTTCGTCGAGCTGCTGTTGGCGCTCTTTGTCGTGTTCACGATCGAAATACAGCAGTCCATCGACGTAGGTCTGCTCGACCACGCCGAATACGCTCAGCGGATGTCCGTTGTAGATCGCGATGTCGGCGTCCTTCCCCACTTCGAGCGATCCAACGCGGTCTTGGATCCCCAGCTGAATTGCCGGGTTCAACGTGACGAGCTTCAGGGCATCGGTCTCGGAGAGGCCACCCCACTTCATCGCCTTCGCCGCTTCCTGGTTGAGATGCCGCATCTCCTCGCCGCTGTCCGAGTTGAGCGAGGCGACGACCCCGCGCTCGGTCATGAGCGCCGCATTATAAGGAATGGCGTCGTAGGCCTCTACCTTGTAGGCCCACCAATCGGAGAAGGTCGAGGCGCCGGCACCGTGTGCCGCGATCTCGTCTGCCACCTTGTAGCCTTCCAGCACGTGCTGGAAGGTGGCGATCCGGAACTCGAACTCCTCGGCGAGTCTCAAGAGCTGGAGGATCTCATCGGCGCGGTAGGAGTGTGCGTGCACGAGCCGCTCCCCATCGAGGATCTCGGCCAGTGCCTCCAACTCGAGGTCGCGGCGCGGCGGGACGGCATCACGCTTTCGACGATTGGAGAGGGCATCATAGGCGCGCCACTCCTCGCGGTACCGCTGGGCCTTCACGAAGGCCTGCCGGATCACGTCCTGCACGCCCATCCGGGTGGCGGGATAGCGATCTGGGTTGCGGTCGCGCTTGGTGTTCTCGCCCAGAGCGAACTTGATGCCCGGCATGGCGCCAGCGACCCTCAGGGCGTCGGCCTCGGCTCCCCAACGGAGCTTGAGCACCGCGTTCTTTCCGCCAATCGGATTGGCGGAGCCATGGAGTACGTTGATCGTCGTGACCCCTCCGGCCAGCGCGCGGTAGATGCCCACGTCGTCGGGGTCGAGCACGTCTTCGATTCCGACCATCGACGAGACCGAAACGCTTCCCTCGTTGACGGCATCGGTCGCAATGTGTGAGTGCGCGTCGATGATGCCGGGGATGACATACTTGCCCGACGCATCCACGACCGTCGCATCGTTCGGCGCGCGAATGTCCGTACCGATCTCCGCGATCTTGCCGTCCCGAATCAGGATCGACCCGTTCTCGATCGTCCCGTTGGCCACTGTCATGATCGTGGCGTTCTGAATGAGGGTGATGCGCGACGTCGCGATCGGGCCGCGATCGTTCGTGATCGGGACGGGCGGCGTCACCTCCCGCGATGCCTGCCGCGCCCGCCGCCGGGGGCCCGCGCTGTCCCCCTCGGCGAGGGTCTCCGGGACCGGCTCGAACTTGCGGCCGTCGACGAAGACCATCGTCACCTTCGTGCTATCCGCCCACAGGTCGCCGTCGGCCACGACGACATTGGCGATCTTGCCCGCCTCGAGACTCCCGAGCCGGTCTGCCACGCCGTAAATCCAGGCAGGGGCCATGGTCACCGCTCGGAGCGCCCCCTCTGGGGACAGACCGAGAGCGATTGCCTTGCGGATGTTCTGCTTGACCTTGTCGGGATCGGCACCGCCGGAATAGAACGCGAACCGCACGCCGGCCTGCTCCAGCTCTGCCGGCGTGGTCGGCGCGCGATCGCGGAAACGGAGCGTCGACAGCGGCGGCTCCGCCTCGGGGTCGCCATCCCGCGGTGGCTCCGGCCAATTCACGTTCAAGAGAACGGACACCTCACGCTCAGCGAGCACCGCGGCCGTGCGATACGCCTCCTGCGCACCGTAGACGACCGGATTGGTGTTCGTCTCCGCTGCGATGGCGAGGGCACGCCGAATCTCTTTGTCCATGTTGCCTGGGTAGAGCACGATCTGACGCGCTCCGAGCGCCGCACGGAGCGGTTCGAGCGTCTTGTCGTACGCTGGCCGCTCCTGGCCCGACGGCGCCGCCTCGTAGGCGGTCCAGGCTCGGTCGTAGTGGGCTGCGTCGAAGAAGACCTGCTTGATGTAGGCAATGCTGCCCATCAGTGAGCCGGGGTATCCCGGGAAGCCGGGGCCCGACCGCAAGTTGACACGGTGTGCCACGGGTGTCGCCACGACCATGTCATTGGGCCGCGCGCCCGCGAGGTTGACCACCGCTGCCTGGCCCGGGAAGAACCCGCGCTCGGCCGCCACGACGGCCGAAGCGAACCCTGCCGAGCGCCAGGTGGCGACGGCAGCGTCATCCGCGTTCAACTCGTCGGCGGCATTGACCCAGGTGAAGGTGCCGGGTCGGTCTTGGGGACTTCTCGAGTAGTCGCTGTCATCTACACCACTCTGCCCTCCGGCGCCGGGCGGGCCTCCTCGGACTTGCCGCCCACTCGGGACTTTGAGCGATGCCGGAAGTGCTGCGGTCGAGAGGGCGTCGATCAAGCCTGGGTAGACGGTGAGTCCCTCTCCATCGATCACCCATGCGCCGGCAGGGACGTTGACGTTGGGACCCACGGCGGTGATGAGCCCGTCCTTCACCACGATCGTCCCGCGTTCGATCGTCCGGCCCGAGCCGGTCACGATCTTCGCGTTTTGGATGGCAAAGTGTGGTGGTGGAGCCGGTGCCTGGGCGCCGGCCGGTGCGGACCAGAGCACGGCACCGACCGCAAGCGCGGCGAGCGCCCGCGGCGTTCTGAACCTGTGTGCCAGCATCACGGGTTTCCTCGATTGAAGGCCCAAAAAACGATAGCCTCTGGAAAGACGGCTCGCCAGCAGCTCGAGCACACGTGCCCGCGTTCGCGAGGCCACGCGTCTCTCAGCCCAGGAGCTGCTCATCGGCCCGCGACATCAGGGCTGAGCGCCCTCCGCACGCGGGGAGGTCTGGGATGGTGTCACCCGACTCAGCACCACACCCACAACCACTACGGTCACGGCCCCGATCACGTTGTGCCACAGGAAAGACACCGAGGGTGCGCCGAAGGTGACTACGGCCACGACACCCATGCCGGCGATCAACCCGACGAATGCCCCGATGGCCCGTGCGCCCGGCACCATGGCGAGGAGGAAGACCCCGAGGATGGAGCCGTAGAAGAACGATCCGAACCGGTTCACGACCTCGATGAGTGATCCCAGTGTGGCGGCGAAGGTGGCCACGATGCAGGCGAAGAGCCCCCAGAACGCGGTCGCGCCCTTGGACACGATCAGGTAGTGCGCGTCACTCGCCTCGGGCCGCACCCAGCGTCGATAGAAATCGATCACGGTCGCCGTGGAGAGTGAGTTGAGCTCGGCGGCGATGCTCGACATCGCCGCGGCCATCACTGCCGCGATGAAGATTCCCGCGAACCCGAGTGGGAGCTCGTGAAGGACGAAACGCGGTATGATGTAGTTCACGTCGCGCGGTGACTCGCCGGTCACCGATTCGGCCATGGTGAGCGCCTCGTCTCGAATCGTCTCGACCTCACCCTCACGCGCCACGAATTGCTGCATCGCGACAGCTTGCGCCGCGTCGTTACCTCTCGTGCGCGCATCTGCCGCGGTCCGTGCAGCCGCTTCTCTCGCCGCGAACGCTGCATCGTGGCGCAGCTGGAGCTCGCCATAGGCGCTACCCCGGGCGTCTTGGACGGCGCGCTCGTGTGCCGGGTTGAACAAGAGTGGCGGTGCTTGGAACAAGTAGTACACGAACACGAGCACGCCCACGAGAAGCACCAACGCCTGCAATGGGATCTTCCAGTACGCGCTCATGAGGAGCGAGCTGCGCGCTTCGTCCGTCGACCTCGCCGTGAGGTGCCGCTGCACCTGGCTCTGGTCGGTCCCGAAGTACGACAGCATGAGGAACGTCCCACCGATCACGCCCGACCAGAACGTGTAGGTCTCGTTCACGTCGAATGTGAAGTCGAACACCTCGAGCCGACCGGTGGCACCGGCGATACGAAGAGCGTCGTCCGGACTCACCGGCAGCTTCAACAGCAGCACGACCACCACCGCGGCGAGCGCTCCAACGATCAGCACCATCTGCTTCACGTCAGCCCACGTCACTGCCTGCACCCCGCCGATCATCGTGTAGATGATGGCCGGGATGCCAATGATGGTCACCGACAATGCGAGGTTCCAGCCGAAGATCGCCGAGAAGACGACGGCCGGCGCCGCGAGGATCGCGCCGACGGACATCCCACGGGACGCGAGAAAGAGGAAGCTCGTGAGGGAACGAGTCTTCGCGTCGAAGCGTCGCTCGAGAAACTCGTAGGCCGTGAAGACCTTGGCGCCACGGAGCAGCGGCATCAGCGTGACACCGACGATCACCATCGCCAGAGGCAGTCCGAAGTAGAACTGGATGAAGCGGAGGCCGTCGGTGGCTCCCTGGCCCGTCGTCCCGATCATCGTGACAGCCGAGAGCTGGGTGGCCATGACCGAGAGCCCCACCGCCCACCAGGGGAGACTCCGGTTGGCGAGGAAATAGCCTTCGATCTTGTTCGTGCCTTTGGCGCGCCGCACCCCGTCGGTCACGACGTAGGTGAGATACCCGACGATGATGACCCAGTTCAGCCAGTGCACGCGCCGCTCAGCTCCCGTAGCGGGCTTGCAGGAGCCACAGGAGCAGCAGGGTGACGACCTGGACGGCCATCACGAGGACCAGCGTCCGGCGGAAGCGTCCTGCGCCAGCGGTCGGCGGTTCTCGGTTGGGCATCAGTGCAGCTCCCGGAAGCGGGACCGAAAGGATAGCTGCCTCGCCCCTACGCGTCACCCTCTCCGCGTGCACCCATGCCGCGCACTGTTGCGGCGAGCGGGCACCGCGCAACCGCAACGGCTGCCGTACGGCTGACACACTCCACCGGCCAGGTGACGGGGCCGTCGGCGTTCTGAGCCTCGGCATACCCCTACAAACCAGGAGACATGCGCACTACCTCGACGTTGCACGCATTCGACACCGGACTGCGGCCACGTTGGCCCCACCGACGATCGATCAACTCGCGGTGGGCACGGGATTTTCACCGATTTGGCCTGAATCGACTAGCGGCCGGCCGCGGCACCTTGGCTTGCTGCAAGGGAAACGACCATGCGCCCACACCGGTCCCATCTCCTCGTGCTCGGCCTCGCGGCGTCCACCATCGTCTCCTGCAGCGACCAGCAGGTCGTGCAGCCGGACCCGCCAGACCCTGCGCCAAGCGTGCAGGCGCCGCGGGGGCCTCGTGGGGTGATCCCGGGTCAATACATCATTCAGCTGCGCGACGACGTGCCCGAGCCGGTCCAGGTGGCGACGCAGCTCGCGCTGACACATCGGCTCACGCTGCGGCACACATACCAACACACCATCAAAGGATTCTCGGCAGTCGTTCCCGAGGGGCGCCTCGAGGCGCTGCGACGGCACCCCATGGTGCTATCAGTCCAACCGAATCACTACGTGACCATCCACGCTCAGCCGGCGACCAACGTCTCCTTACTGCGAGGCGTCGCTCCGCCCCCGCTGAGCGCGCCGTCGGGTCTCGCCGCCACGGCGTCGTCCGCAACCGCAGTGCACCTCACCTGGGTGGATAATTCCGGCGGGGAGACGGGGACGAAGATCGAGCGACGCGTCGGAACGACCGGAGGCTTCACGGAGGTCGCCGACGTCGGAGCAGACGTCACCGTCTACGACGATTCCAACCTGAGCGCTGGAGTCTCCTACTGCTATCGCACACGAGCATACCGGACGAAGAAGCAATCGACCGACTACTCCTCGTACTCGAGCGAGGCGTGCGCGACGACACCGGCTCCCCCCCCGGCGGCGCCGAGCAACGCCACGTCTGCGCCGATGGCCGCCGATCAGATCGATGTGGGCTGGACCGACAACGCTGGCGATGAAACGGGATTCAGCCTCGAGCGCCGGCTCGGGCAAACGGGGACGTTCAACGAGGTTGGACAGACCGGCGCAAACACGACGAACGTGGCAAATACCGGCCTCGACGCCTCGACCGAGTATTGCCACCGGGTGCGCGCGTTCAACGACGGCGGGTTCTCGTCGTACTCCAACACCACGTGCGCGACCACGTCAGCCACTCCTCCACCACTGTCCGCACCGTCCGCTACGACGGCGACCGCCTCGAGCGTGCAGTGGGTCACCGTCGTGTGGACCGACAATTCCACCGACGAACTGGGCTTCAGGGTCGAGCGTCGGTTGGGGCAGACCGGCACCTTCACCCAGATCGCGCAGATGCCCAGCAACGCCACCGGGATGCTCGATCAGGCCATCGCGCCCGAAACGGAATACTGCTACCGGGTCTACGCCTACAACGCGCAGGGAGTCTCGGACTACTCGAACATCTCCTGTGTCACCACGCTGGCGGGAGGCCCTACCGCTCCCGCCGCTCCGAGCGACCTCGCGACGTCGGCGGTCGACGAGGAGACCATCTCGCTCGACTGGACCGACAACGCGGGCAACGAAAGTGGGTTCAAGGTCGAGCGCCGTGATCCCGGCGGCGTCTACGTCGAAATCGCCCAGCTCGGCCGGAACTCTCAGTCCTTCACGAGCGGAAGCCTTCAGGCGTCCACGGAGTACTGCTACCGCGTGCGCGGGTACATCGCTGGCGGCAGCCACTCTGCCTACTCGAACGAGAGCTGCGCCACGACAGTGGGCCCCACGATACCGGTCGCCGCCCCTACCGGGCTCACCGCGTCGGCGAACGGTGAGCAGCAAGTCGACCTCGCGTGGACCGACAACGCGGGCGACGAAGACGGATTCGAGATCGAGCGGCGGCTCGGGCAGACAGGCTCGTTTGGCCTCGTTGCGACCATCGGTCCAGACGTGACCGCACATAGCGACCCGGGACTCACCGCCGGCACCGAGTACTGCTACCGCGTGCGTGCCTTCCGCGGCGCCGATCGTTCCAGCTACTCGACGACCGAGTGCGCAACGACAGATGCACCGCCACCACCGCCCCCACCCTCGCCTCCGGCGGCACCCAGTGCCGTGGGTGCGAGCGCCGCGGCGCCGGATCGCATCGACGTCAACTGGACCGACAACGCTGACAACGAGACGGGATTCAGCGTCGAGCGCAGGCTCGGGCAAACGGGGAGCTTCAGCGAGGTGGCGCAGCCGGGCGCCAACGGTACGAGCTACGCGAACACCGGGCTCGATGCGTCCACCGAGTATTGCTACCAGGTACGCGCGTTCAATGATGGAGGCTTCTCCTCGTACTCGAACGTCGCCTGCGCGACCACGCCCGAGCCACCGCCCCCGCCCACCGGACTGGCGCCTCCCACCGGCCTCAACGCATCGGCCCCCAATGCGCAATGGGTGCGCGTCCGGTGGAGCGACAATTCGGCCGACGAGACGGGTTTCCGGGTCGAACGGCGGCTGGGACAGACCGGTGCGTTCACGCAGATCGCCCAAATGCCCGCCAACGCGAAGGGCATGCTCGATCAAGCGATCGCCACCGAAACCGAGTACTGCTACCGCGCCTACGCCTTCAATGCGCAGGGCGTCTCCGACTATTCCAACGTCGACTGCGTCACCACGAAGGCGGGCGGGAGCATTGCGCCCGCCGCACCGAGCAACCTCGCCGCCTCGACGGTCGATCACTCCACTGTCGCCCTTGCCTGGACCGACAACGCCG
This sequence comes from Gemmatimonadota bacterium, assembly GCA_039591795.1. Lineage (GTDB taxonomy): Bacteria > Gemmatimonadota > Gemmatimonadetes > Gemmatimonadales > GWC2-71-9 > JBDHCY01. Next base: position 8,965 of record JBDHCY010000105.1, read on the forward strand.
GCAACGAGAGCGGTTTCATAGTGGAGCAGGCCGAGGGTCCAGGCGGGACCTGGAACCCGATTGCCCAACTCGGCCCCAACTCCTCCAGCTACACGAGCGAAGGCCTCCTTGCCTCGACGGAATACTGCTATCGAGTGCGGACGTTCATCATCGGCGGGAGTCACTCGGCGTATTCGAATGAGAGCTGTGCCACGACCGCAGACCCACCAGCCCCGCCGGCAGCACCTACGGCGCTTGCCGCGGTGACCGTGGACCATCAGCGGATCGACATGAGCTGGACCGACAATGCCGTGAACGAAGACGGCTTCCGCGTGGAGCGCCGAGAAGGCCAGACAGGCTCGTTCGCGCAGGTGGGCGCCGTCGGGGCCGACGTCACGAGCCACGTCGACGCGGGGCTGAGCGGCGAGACCGAGTATTGCTATCGCGTCGTCGCCTTCAATGCGCAGGGTGACGGCGTCTCCAACACGAGTTGCGCGACGACCGGCACGCCGCCACCGCCACCTCCGCCGCCACCCCCAGGGCAGTGCACGGACGCCGGCAATCACGACACCGACTCCGGACAGCACGATCTCTGGAACATCGAGCAGGTGAAGGCGCACCTGAATGCGACGTGGCAGGCGACCCAGGTCTCCGGCTGCGAGATCATCGTTCACTTCTTCGGCCTCGACACCGGCGTCGACGGCGATCATCCCGATCTGAACGTGCTCGAGCTGCGGAACTTCGTCGCCTCCGAGCCCGGCCGAAACGGCGAAGACGCGAACGGGCACGGAACGCACACGGCCGGCACGGCCGCAGGCATCGACGGGAACGGCGGCGTGGTCGGGGTGGCGCCGGGCGCCCCGATCCACGGCTTCCGGGTCTGCGATGACTCCGGTGTCTGTGCCGACGACGACATCCTCGCCGCCGTCGATGCCGTCACCGGATGGAAGAACGCGAACCAGAGCGTTCCCGCCGTTGCCAACATGAGCTTAGGTGGCACGCTCGCGGCCGCGGTCGACACCGCGATCCGCCGGTCCGTCAACGCGGGCGTCGTCTACGCCGTCTCCGCCGGCAATGGGTTGATCGGCGCGTGCCTCATTCCGGGGCTCGCCGATTCGCAGTCACCGGCCAAGCTCGGTGACGACGACATCACCGCGAGCAACGGCTCAAACGGTGACACGCAGCGGGTGAACGGCGTCATCACGACGACGTCGAGCGACCGAAACGATCAAGACACGAACTGCAACTACGGGAACCCCGTTACCGTGGCAGCTCCGGGGCTTGGCGTCACTTCGACATGGCTCGAGGGCGGCTTCAACACGACGAGTGGGACGTCGATGGCGTCACCCCACGCGGCCGGTGCGGCCATCCTCTATCTGCAAGTGCACCCGAGCGCCACGCCGGCCCAGGTGGAAGCCGCGATCGTGAGTGCGCTCGAGGCATGGGTTACCGACGACCTTCCGAACGCAGACGGGCGGCTCAACGTGCAGCCGCTGCAATAGTGACTCCGGGGGCCCGCCCGATCACTCCGGCAACGTCGGTGCGATCATTACGAGGGCCGGCCCCCGCGTCTCTTTAGCGTGAGACCAGTACCCAAAGAGTGAGCCCAAATCCGGCGGCGGCGAGCGCCCACATGGCGACCATCGCCGCCGCCGGGACGCGGCGCTCAGCGCACGCCGGACGCCACCGCTCCTCCAGCCATGCCAGCGCGACCCCGAACGCGAGCAGCAGACCTGCAAAGAGCGCGCTCCCCATGATCGGTGCGCCGCTCAGCTCGATCGGGCCGGCGGGTCGCAGGAAGTAGATCGCGACCCACAGAGCGGCGTGCGCCGAGCCGAAGACGAGTCCGCCCGCGAGACGAGCAGGAGGGAGATGGGGTCGCGCGAGTGCGTACGCGAGCCCCGCTGCCGGGCCGAGCGCCGCACCTGGAAGGATCACCTGCCACGTGCCACCCCACGACCACTCCATTGGGAACCCATGAGTCACCTGAATCACGGACATCGCGAGCCGACCGCCGAGCCCGAGGAGCAGCGCGCCGAGCACGGCGCCGGCGAGAAATCCGGCGAGTTGCTCACCACTAGACGTTCTCATCGGCCGCGAGCCGTCGCCCTAGTGCGGTAGCTCCCACTCCACCGGCGGCAGCACGACGGAATCGGGGAGCACCCCAAGATTCCCGGTCCGCACGAACTCCCACAGCGCCTTCCGGAACTCGTCGTTCGCCTCCAGGGCCTCGCGGAGCGCACCATGGGAGCCGCCTACGATGGTCACGAGCTTGCCGCGCTTGAAATGCGGAGCCAATTCGAGCGCATTCTCGTACGGCGTGCTCATGTCCCGGTCGCCCTGGACGATCGCCGTGGGGACCTCGGTGTCGAAGTT
>JBDHCY010000106.1:0-16166 GCA_039591795.1 Gemmatimonadota bacterium
AGTCGACCTGGATTCGCCAAAAAGGAGGTCGGCGAGTGAGGCGCTGAATGGACCCTCGAACGTGCCCTCCAGGTCCGTCCGTCCAAAGAACGACTCCACAAACAATGTAGTCTTCCCAGTAACGTGTCCCAATTCCGGGCCTGGGCCGAACACGGCGTTGTTCCAGGAGACTCGAACCGTCCCCACGATGTCACCTGTTTCCGAAACTGCCGGGCAGTCGAATACTCGACCCTGGATGATCTGCAACCCGTTTGCAGAGCGCACCGTTCCAGGATCAATGAGGTCACCCTGGCTGCAGTCGGTTGGCGCTGCACTGAACGGTAAAGACCCATCCGTAACCAAGTGGAAGGCAGGCCCTTCGTCCGAGGGGACTGTAGGCACCTCCCTTCCACATCCAATCGCGACACCGACGAGCAGGAACAGAGCGGGCGGCTTTCTCATGACGCACCTCCGAGAAGTGGACACGCGACTAGTTCGGCGGTCTTGGAGTGAACAGCGTCACCGGCAACGGTGCAATCCGTGACAGACGGTGAATCGGTCCCTGTTCGGCCAGCCCTTGGGTTGCCACAGCGACACCGGGCTCGGTGACCGTTCTCCTCTGTCCGCCTTTACTTTCGGCCCGTACCTTGCAATCGTACTCGTACCTTGCAATCGTAGTGGGGACCCCTCACGCAATGCTCACAAGACCCTCAACTCCCGTCGCAACGGGGCAATTGGCCCATTGGTGGCCGCGATGAGCAGGTTCGCGCTTCGCCTGCTCGGCTCGGCCGAGATCCGCGATGCGGCGGGCGGAGAGTCGGCGGCGCCGCTGCATCAGCCCAAGCGCCTGGGACTGCTCTCGTATCTTGCCGCCGCGCGGCCCCGAGGATTTCACCGCAGAGACAAGCTGGTCGCCCTCTTTTGGCCCGAAGCCAGTCAGGCACAGGCGCGCCATTCGTTGAGCCAGGCGCTGCACATGCTGCGGTGCGAGCTGGGCGCCGGTGCCGTGGCAAGTCACGGCGACAGCGACGTGGCCATCGACGCTGCACTGATCTCGTGCGACGCGATCGAGTTCGAGCGGGCGGTGGACGACGGCGAGTATGAGAGAGCGCTCGGGCTGTACCGCGGCCATCTGCTGGAAGGCCTGTTCGTCCGCGACGCGCCCGAGTTCGAGCGGTGGCTGGACGACGAGCGCACTCGGCTGAGGGAGAAGGCGGCCGGGGCAGCCTGGGCGCTGGCACACGAGCACATCGGTGCGGGTCGCCCAGTGGACGCCGAGCGGACGGCACAGCGGGCGCTGCTGCTGGTCGCGACCGACGAGAGCGAGGTCCGACGGTTCATCAAGGCGCTGACGGACGCAAGCGATCGGGCCGCGGCGCTCCGGTTTTACGAGAAGTTCGTCGAGCGACTCCGGTCCGAATACGCGATCGAGCCGGATCCTGCAACCGTCGCCGTCGCAGAGGCGCTCGCGAGGACGACGGAGGATCGCGAGCGGGCAGCAGACGTGTCCAGCCAACCAGATACTGTTCGGCCGGCGGGCCGCGGCACTCCGCGGGGTGCCGCGCCGATTTCCGGCGCGCCGCAGGTCAGGAGCGCGGCAGGGCGCGGCGGCACGCTTCGGATCGGCGTGGCGCTTGCGGCAGTCGTCATCGCCGTGACACTGCTCGCGCTGCTGCGGGGCTGGGGCGGTGACGGACTGAACCGCAATCGTGTGCTCGTGGTCGCGTTCACCGACAACAGTGGACGGGAGGAGGTCGGGGCGCTGGGGAGCTGGGCGCAGGACCACATCATCTGGATGCTCACTGAGACGGGTTTCGCTGAGGTCGTCGATCCTTTGACGACACTGGAGGTGTCCGAGAATGCGGCGGTGCCCGGCATGGCGGGCGGACCCGGCGACATGATCACGCTTGCACGTGACGCCCGGGCGGGCACGGTCGTGTCCGGCAGTTACTATGCCGACCGCGATTCCGTTCACGTGCAGGTCCGGATCACCGACGCCAATGACGGCAGCTTGATTGGAACTGCGGGGCCAGTCATCGGCCCCATGGCCACACCTCGCGAGCTGGTCGCCACGATCGGGTACGAGGTCGCATTAGCGCTCGCGCCGCTCCTCGACCAGGAGCTGGGAGCTTTCGAACCCACGGCGCAGCCAGGATCGTACGAAGCGTACGTGGCGTACCGCGAGGGGCTCCGAGTTACTGCATTTGGGGAGGGTGCGGCCGTGGCCGCGCGCCATTTCGAGCGCGCAATAGAGGCGGACTCGACGTTCGCGCGCGCGCGGCTGTGGGCAGCACAGATCTACATGTTGGCCGGAGGCCGCAACAACGGGTGGCCCGGGGTCCAGAAGGCGGACTCCCTGCTCGCGTCCCTCGTCGAGTCTCCCGAGCAGTTGAGTCGCTACGAGCGTTGCCGACTCGACTTCGTGACGGCGCTCAGACCGCCACGGCATGTCCCTTCCATGTATGACGCGACCCGCTGCATGGTCAGGGCGGCGCCCGGCTCGGACAATGCCAAGGGCGAACTCGGACTGAACGCCCTGCGGGTCAATCGTCCGCATGAGACACTCGCACTCTGGAGAGAATCCGATCCCGTGAAGAAGCGCCCCGGGTATTGGACGATCCCGATGACGGCGTACCACATGCTCGGCGACTACGAAAGCGAGTTGGAAATCTCTCGCCAGGGGCTCGAGCAGTATCCCCAGAACATGTTACTGATGCTCGGTGAGGCCCGTGCCTTGGCGGCGCTCGACCGACCAGATGAGGCGAAGGGGATGACGGAGAGAATGCGCTCTCTGCCCTTCCGCGAGTGGCTGGCCGTCTGGCTCATTCTGGTTGCTGATGAGCTAAGGGTACACGACCATCGTGATGCAGTCCGGGAGCTGGCCAGTGAATCAATTGCATGGTTTGAACAGCGGCCACTTGATACCGAGGAGTCACGTGCGGGGCTCGCAGGGCTACTCTACCGGGCGGAGCGGTGGGAGGATGCCCTTCCGCTGTATGAAGAGCTGGCCGAGGAGTATCCGGAGAACACCTGGTATCTCGCCGACCTTGGCAGGCTGGCCGCGAGACTCGGTCATCGCGACGTGGCGTTGAGCATCGGTGAGGAGCTCCGATCTGCCCGGCACACCCTCATGGAGGGGTATCGCACCCTGGCGCGCGCCAGGATCGCGGCGGTGCTCGGTGACCGGCAGCAGGCGATGACCTTGCTGCAACAGTCGTCTGACTGGGGAGCCCAATGGGATCGCTGGCCGCTGCTCCACAGCGACATGGATTTCGAGTCCCTGCACGACTACCCGCCGTTCAAGGAGCTAGTGAAGCCGAAGGGGTAGGGCGTGCGCATCGAGAGCTTCACCAACCCCGATCCCGAGGTAGCGTACCTGCTTGACGAAGCGCGGGACGCGCTGCGCGAGGCGGAGCGGCGGGGCGGGTAGCTAGGGTCACGACTCTCGCGGCCCGATTCGTTCGACTAGAGAAGATTCAGTTGCGAGCAGTTAACGGCCGATGACAGGCTACTTGCCGCGGCTTGGTGCTGGCGTGGCGATGAGCAGCCTGATTCGTCCGGCACCTCGAGCGGCGTCGGCGAGCCGGATGCAATAGCACGTGCGCTTAGAGAGGTTAAGCGTGTAGGAAACACGACGGGCCGCAGAGATCCTAGAATCTCTCACGACCCGTCGCTGGTGATCCCCACTCATGAAAGGGACCACCCATCCACCAGGGTGACACAGGAGGCAAGTCCGCGCTGCGGGCCGTTGCCCTCAGGGCCTGGCACACGCGCGTCTGGACCTACGCGCCCCCTGTGCCATCGCTAGTATGGGTCCGATACCCGTGCCCGCGCAATAGCGAAATTTTCCCGAAACGACGTGCGACTGTCGCCCCCGTTTATGACACTCCAAGCATACGATCTGCTGCCCGTGGCACACGCTGCGCGCCGCTCTGTCGGCCCACGCGCTCGATCGCGTGGGTGAGCTGGGCGCTGTGGATCTCGGCCATGATTGCACCTGTGTCCACGTTCACCCCATACCACGCGCCCGTGACCGGATTGCGGCGGAACTCGATGGACAGACCATTCGGGTACAAGACAGCAACGGGGGCGTCGCGACGCGGGCTCATGCTCTCTCCTTGACGGCAACAGGATCTCGAACCACGAGCGGCCTTGGGAAATAGCCTACACCAAGATGAACGGCCGGCCAGAGGAAGAGCCAGCGGGGACATACGGGTAAGAGCGTGTTAACGCGAACGTCCACGAAGGGGCGCAGCTCACCTGGCGTAGCCTCCCGATCGTGCGGGCAACAGGGATGTAGAGAGATTGCCGGCGCTCCAAAGGGACGCGCGCCAGCAGCCCGCGCCCGGTGCCTGCAGTTCTTCGGCGTGTCTTGGGAATCAGTGGACGACGGGGCCACCGCAGTTCGCGCAGCTAGTCGCCGAGAAGGTCGTCGTGTCCTGAGGAAACGCGTGGATCTTCCCCGTCTCTGACGAGAGGACGACCTTCACGGCGTCCTGTGGCTGTTGCAGGGCACCGTCCTTGTAGAGGAAGCCCATTTCCTCACCAGCTGCCCAGATGATGTTCCTCCGGTTCCGATCGTCGAACTCCACAGACCCTGAGAGTGAGGACTGGACGACGTAATCCGCGTACTTCCGGGTGCTGTCCGACGCAAAGACGGACTGAACCATGTACTCCGGATCTGGCACAGTGTGCTTCATGAACTTGCCGAGCTGATACGCGGCTGGCGTTTTCGAACCACCAGCCGCATTTTGATGCGTTCCCGGCAGGAGCGCGCCCGCGATGACCGACCTGCTCAACCGGCTTCAAAACCGCACTAGCTGACCGCTACACCGTCGAGCGCGAACTCGGCGCCGGTGGGATGGCGACCGTCTATCTCGCCACCGACCTCAAGCACGAGCGGCAGGTCGCGATCAAGGTGCTGCGGCCTGAGTTGGCCGCCGTCCTCGGCGGCGAACGGTTCGTCCCGTCCCAGTAGAAGATCTTGCCCCCGCCATGCGACCAGATCGGTTCCGTTCCCCCGTCGGTCGACGCAACTCGGGATCGAGGAAGCGGTGAAGGTCGCTACCGAGGTCGCCGACGCACTGGACTACGCGCACCGGCACCGCGTCATCCATCGCGACATCAAACCCGAAAACGTCCTGCTCCACGACGGTCGCCCTATGATTGCGGACTTCGGCATCGCGCTGGCGGTGAGTGCCGCTACTGGCGGTCGCATGACCGAGACGGGCCTGTCGCTGGGAACACCGCATTACATGAGCCCCGGAATCGACAGCACGCCACGTGCACTCACCTCAACAGCAAGCATTCAGGAGTCGTTCTCGCCGGGCGACCGATGGATTGCCTACACGTCGGACGAATCCGGCCAGCCCGAGGTGTACGTGCGTCCCTTCCCTGCCTGGGAGGGAAGGCTACAGATTTCGACCGACGGGGGAACGGAACCGATCTGGTCGCATGGCGGGGGCAAGATCTTCTACTGGGACGGGACGAACCGGATGGTGGCGGCGACCGTTAGCACCCAGCCCACGCTGGCCGTGACGGGTCGGCGTGTCCTGTTCGACGCCAGCCCCTACCTCGACGGTCGGTTCTGGCGCGCCTACGATGTCACACCCGACGATCAGCGGTTCGTCATGATCCGAACAGCTAGGAGCGTCGAGAGGTGCGACGCAATCCTGGTTCAGAACTTTATCGAAGAGCTGATAGCCCGAACGCAGGAGTCTGCCACTTCGACCGAGCGGGCTGTACGCTAGGGTAGGCGCAGGCAAGATCCCGACGACCTGCCCCTCCGTGATCCGACTCTTCCGGCATGACTCCGCCGCTGCGAGGAGTCCCACAATAACTGGATCAGGGTTCGGGGGTCACCTCACGTGCTGTGACACCCCGCGATTCGTGGACACCGGCGTGTTACGGTTCTTGTTACGGTTGCGACCCGGTAACTGGCCGTTTTTCTGCACCTAACCCCGATTGATCCCGGCAATTATCCCAGGAAATACGGCATGTTGTCGGGATCGGTGACCCCCAGCCCCGAATGGGGTTCAGGGAGTCGCGGGTTGAAGGAAGCACCGACAGCGGCCGCTGCCTCCTTCCGCTCTGTTCGGTCGCACCTGGCGGCGCTCGCTCACGCCGCGTCAAATCCCGCCGTCCCGATTAGAGTTAGCAGCACCCACCCCACCTAGACCGAGAGCTCGTGCTCTCTAGCGCCCCTGCGCCGCCTCACTATCGCCTTCCCCCGTCACTCTTTCTACCTTCGGACCATAGCGCTGGCTGCTTGTAACGGCTTTCCTGGAGAGCGGCCAACGGCACTCGGCTTCGTCATCCTACTTCAAGCTGCTCGCTGGGAAGTCGCTCAAAGAGCCGACATATTGTCGTTTCTTCGATCGCCCCTGACCCAATCGGGAAACTCCCAGTACGTGCGTGTTAGAAGTCCATGAGAATTCCCTAACGTCCACCACACGGGGCTGGGGTGGCCCGTACCTTCCCGAGCGTCAGACCTGAACCAACACAGCGGAGGGTACGATGTGGCGCTCCAAGATCTGGTCGGCAGTTTATCTCGCGGCGTTGCTCGGATGCGGTGACGACGGTGGCCCGCAATTGTCCGAGGTGACCGTCAGCTTCCAGAACCTCGCGCAGCTCGATCCGGCGACCGAGGGCTCGTACGAGGGCTGGGTGATCGACGGGGACGGCAACCCGGTGTCGACGGGCAAGTTCATCCTGGCGACCAACGGCGTGTACTCGTTCGTGAGCCCGATCGCTGGTCCCGCCATGTTCGTGCTGACCGTCGAGCCGCCCGGTGACAACGACGCCGTGCCGTCCGATCAGAAGCTGCTGGGCGGCCCCTTTATAAACGGAACCGCCACCCTCTCGACGCTCGGACTCGTGTCGACCAGCGCCACGGCGGACTTTTCGGTGAGTCCCGGTACGCACGTGCTGCTCACGCCGACCAACGGCAGCAGCACGAACGAGGACGCCGGCATCTGGTTGCTCAATCCTCCGGCGCCGGGGGGGGCCCCCACGGCGGCCGTGACGGCGCTCCCCGCCCTCGCCGACGGCTGGGTGTACGAGGGGTGGATCGTCTACCAGCCGGGCACCGCCAATCAGGTGGCGATCTCCTATGGAAAGTACCGGCCGCAAGCGGACGGCACCCTGAGTGGGCGGGACAGCGACGCCGGCGGCCCGCTCTCGGGCGCACCCGGCGACCTCATGGCCGGGCCGCCGTTCCCGGGCGGCGACTTCGTCGCGGCGAACGGGAACATTGTCCCGGGCGGACTGGCGCTGCCGTTCGACTTCAACGGCGACGACGCCGTCCAGGACGACAGCGAGTGGATGCACGTCATCTCGATCGAGCCGGCGTTCGACGAAGGGGAGTCCTCGCTCGCCGCGGTGCCCTTCCAGCTCAAGCCCTACGGGAACCCCTTCGGCGACGGGGGCCCGACCGATCCGCGCACGGTCGCCTCGCTCACGCCCCTGCCGACGGGCACGGCGACGATCGAGAACTGATTCAAAGGTTCCGTGCACGCCGCGGGGCGCCGGGGAGACTCCCGGGGCCCCGTTGCGTATCGCGGTCCACCCCGGTCCAAGCGCCACCACATGCGCCTCGGCTGCACCGGGCGCGAGCCGCTGAGCGCGAGGAACGTTACCAGACGGTGGGTCAGGTGCCCCAGATGCACTGACAAATCGGCAGCGGCCGCCAGGTGGCTCAGGTCGATACATTTCGGTGACGCCCGTAGCTCGGTTGAACGAAGACGAGGAATGCCCAACCATGCCCACGCTCGCACTTCCGTTGGCCCTCGCGCTCGCGTTCCAAGCGCCGACGACGGCCGCCGATTCAGTTGTCGCAAGGGTGCACTCGCTGACCCGAGCACTGACAGACACGGCGGTAGCGTTCGACTCCGGGTTTCGTCCGCTCCGGGTCAGACGGGTGCGGATGCTCGAGGACCTGTCGCCCTTCCAGGGACAGCACTGGATCCATCGGCGCCGCGTGCTCGACCCGGAGTACCGGCTCGATGAGCCGGGCTTCGCGATGTACGTGCCCATCGACGGCACCTGGCAGTTGGTGGGAGTGGCGTATTCCCAGCGCCTCGCGGAAGGCGAACTGGTGCCGGAGGGCCTCGGCGGAGTCGCAGCGGGCTGGCACCTCCACCAGGGGTGCTTCGACGTGCCGGGCGAAGGCGTGACGCTCGCCGACGGCGCCGACGATTGCCGCGCGCGCGGAGGCACGCCGACGCCTCGGCAGACCGCGATGGTCCACGTGTGGACCGACGTCCCGAGTCCCGAAGGGCCGTTCGCGCACGACAATCCGGCCCTCCCGTATCTCGCGGTCGGGCTCACACCTCCTGGGTCCACCGACTGGGCCGACGCCGCTTTCAGAACCAGAGCGCGCGCCCTGGCTCTCGCGCTCGGCGAGACCTACGGCGCTCGCATGGGCTACGCGCGCCGGGTCGAGTTCACCGACGGTGGCCCCTACGCCGCGCCGCTCGAGACCCATCGTGAGGCCATCAGGGCCCTGATCCCCGCGCTCAAAGAGGCGCAGGCGGAGGACGATCGGGCAGCCTTCGACGAACTAACGGCGCGAGCCATCGCCGAGTGGGAGGAGCTGCGGCGACTGTACGAGGCCATGGCTCCGACACCCGAGGTCCGGGCGCAGGTCGAGCGCCAGCACCGCGAGGCCTTGGGGATCGCCGAGCACTCGGGCGGGCACGCCGGGCACGAGGGGCAACGCCACTAGCCGAGTGCCGAACGGGGGCAGTGGGCATCGAGGGGCGTTGCATCACGAATCCCGTTGCTGAAAAACCGACACGTTCAGGACGCCGAATGAACCCGCGTGTGCTGTTGCTCATTGTCGGCTCGCTTCTTCTCTCTCTGGGCTGCGCCGACCCTCTCGGTCCCAGTGAGTTCTGCAGTGACCATCCTGAAGCCGTCGCGACATTCGAGGATGTCAACCTGGAGGCGGTAATTAGGGCTACACTCTCGGTCGGCGCGCAGGAAGATCTCACCTGCGGCCTCGTGTCTGGGCTGACGGAGTTGAGTGCCTCCTCCCGCGGGGTCACGAGCCTGGTGGGGATTCAGAATCTCACGAGCCTGACCTGGCTCGACCTCCACAACAACTCGATCAGGGACATCGGCCCGCTGAACGAGCTCACGAGCCTGACGTGGCTCGGCCTCGACGACAACACGATTAGCGACATCGGCCCGCTGAGCGGGCTCACGAACCTCATGTTCCTCGGCCTCGACAACAACCCGAACCTCACCGACATCCAGCCTCTGCTCGACAACACAGGGCTGGGAGCGGGCGACACGGTCAATCTCTTGTCCACGAGCGTGAGTTGCACCGACGTAGTCGCGCTGCAAGCCAAGGGAGTAGCGGTGCAGTCCGACTGTTAGTCAACAGAGTTGCACGATCTGGGTTTGACCGTGGGAGCTGGTCCCGAGGACGCTCGTAGAGATTAGAGGACTCCCGGCATATTCCGGCATCTATGAGCCGATTCTCCGCAGGGTGTGACGTAATCCCGTCGATTCCGCTCGGCATTGCGATCACCATCTTCACGCGCGATTCACCGTGCCTTCATCGCTGACAGTGATGTGTAGGTGACCAGCCTGAGAAGGTGGCTCCGTGCCAGACCACAAGGAGCGGTTCCACCACGCGCCTGCTGAAGCAATACCAAGGACCAGCCGCATCGCCAGGTCGGACAAGTCCGCTCTGTGCGCCGGGAGTGCCTTTCCCATTCTCTCCGTGGAGGTCGCTATGCGTCGCACGATTCTCCCCCTGCTCCTCCTCGGCATGGTTGCCTGCCAGCCTGCCACAACTGAACTGACCGATGCCCAGAAGGTGGAGATCGAGGAATCTGCGAGAGCGGGCTTCCTGGAAGGATGGGCATCGTGGTATGAACAGGCTGACATCGGGGAGTACGCGAGTAATCACTCTGACTGGATGGGGTCACCGTGGGGCCAAGCTTCGCTCGATGACCTGAGTGCCTTCGTCCAGAACTATTGGAACCGCTGGGACATAGAGTCCCGTGAAGACGGAGAAGTAAGGGTCCTGGTGTTGGGCCCAGACGCTGCCGCGGTCAGGATGGCATCTGACTTGGCAGTGGTGGATACCGCTGGGGAGCACCGCCAGTATAGATGGGACCAACGTGCAGTGATGATCCGAGAGGATGGGAAGTGGAAGCTACTGGTCGCGAACAACTACAGTAGGCGCACGGACATCGAATAGCGCCCGCAGCGGCTGGAGACCCCAAGCGCCCGGTCCTGCGCCGGGCGCACCTGACTTGCGCATCGCTGGCCTATCAGTCGCACGTGCGATCCGATCGGGCTAGCCAGGGGGGCGAACAGCACCACACACTTGCGAGGGTGTAGGAAGCAGTGAACGAGATGTTCCCAATAACGAGGAGGGACATGATGGCGGAACTGACTGATGCGGATCGCGCGAGACTTCGAGAGATTTGTGAGAAGGACTGGGTCGAAGCAGCCCTCGCGGGAGATTGGGATGCGGCTATGGGATTGTGCACGGATGACTTCAAGTACATGCCGCAGGATCATCCGCTTCTCACGGGAAAAGAGGCAGCGAAGAGCTTCCTCCAGACTTTTCCCACCATCCTGAGCTTTTCCCAGTCGCTTGATGCGGCAAGCGGGAGTACGGATCTCGCCGCGGTACGTGGCGTTTTCGACCTGACGGTCCGAAGCGAGGGACAGGAGCTCTCCGGCACAGGCAAGTTCCTGTGCACCGTCACGAAACACGGGGACGAGTGGCTCCTGTCCGCCGCATGCTTCAACTGGAATGCCCCGCCAGTTTGATGACGCCGTATGACCTGACTCAACGACTCGCTCGCCGCCCTCAGCGGCCGACGGCCGCGCGCCCCGCCGGGGAGCAGCCCCAGCCGGGTGACCGCCGCATTGGGCGGCCAGAACTTGATGCGTGCGTACTTCACGGGCCGCTACCGCGACAGGACCTATGTGGCCGCGCAGATCGAGTACCGCCAGTACTTTTGGCGGCTGGGCTTGCTGAGCCGCGCTCCGGCATGAGCTAGCCGGTAAAGTCTGGGAGGCATGATCTTCTCCCTGATGTCGCGGCACATCCACTTCAGCCGCTGTACGGGTGTGGGTTCGCGGTCGGGATCGATCGACCACCGCGAGAAGTCGAGATTGGAACGCCCGTGCTGGACATCACGGGCGATGATCCATGAAACCGGGGAGACACGCGAGTACCACGGCCAGCGGGTCTCTCCCGAATGGCAGTCGTAGCACGCCGTCCGAAGCAGAACCTCCACGTCTCCGGGTACCGCCACATGGTCTGAGATCGATCCATCGCCCGGGAGCACCGCGCGGGGCGCGTCCGGCCGGAAGAGCTGTAACGAGAGCAATGCGAATACCAGCAGGGCGAGAACGGTGATCCTTCTCCTCTTCCCATGCACGGCCGTCTCAGTGCGGGCAGGGCTTCCGGCCATCACTTTGGGTCTGGCGCCTGCGTGCGATCGCGTCGAGCGTCTTCCGGATACCCGGGAACCCCTTCGCCCAGAACGATGTCGCGGGCGACGACCCACACACCATTCTCGTCTCGCGTCGGCTGCACTAGGCCACTGCCGCCGCGCGTCATCCCGCTACACCTACCCTCGGGCGAGTCCGTTTTGCGTCAGGTAGTGGTAGCTTTGCTCCACCGCTTCGAACATGTCCGTTTCGGACGTATCGATTTCGACGATCATCCACTCCGTCGCCCCGCCGGCAGCTTTTGCGACCGCTGGAAAATCCTGGACGCCCTGACCGACGGCGACCATGGGGCCATCCGTCGAGGTAGCCGGCCCGTCTTTGATGTGGAGCAGCGGCGCCCGTTCGCCGAAGTCGCCGACGACCTGGGCGGGATCCAACCCGGCGACCTTCGTCCAATACGTATCGATTTCGAAGAACACGTCCGGCTCCACCAACTCCAACAGCCTATAAAACGGATAGCGTCCTTCGACCTCTTGAAACTCCCACCAATGGTTGTGCAGGCCAAAGCGGAGTCCGTGGGAGGCGGCAAAGGCGTGGGCCTCATTGTAGATCTCGGCGAGGCGCTTGATCCCATCCACCGATCCGTAGCGCGGGTCTTCGGGCCAGCCGTGCCAGATCATGCGGTCGCACGCATAGGCGTCGGCCATGGCCAGCATGACCTCTTGCTGATCGCCGATGGGAATTTCGCAGTGGACGCCGAGGACGCTCAGGCCGGCTTCTTGGAGCGCCTGCCCGGCCTGGGCCACGGTTACGTCTTCCGGGAAAAACGCCGTCTCGACGGCCGTATAGCCCATTGCGGCGACCTTTCGCAAGGTGCCGGCCAGGTCTTGCTCGATGGCCTCCCGGACAGTCCAGAGCTGGAGCCCGATCTGCGGGAGGGGCTGTACCTGCTCCGACGAGGGCTGGCAGCCCGGCAGCGCCAGCGAGGCCGCGCCTGCGCTCATCGTCTTGAGGAACGTACGCCGTGTGACTGCGCTTTGGGGTATCATAACTCCAGTTGGCCATTTACTGAGACGTGCATGAGTCATTAAGCACAACCATTGTATGGGAGTGTGGGGGGTATGGGAGTTTGGGAGGTTCCTCGCCGCCAACCTTATCCCCTCCCATACTCCCACACGAAAGTGGCTCCCGTAGAGCTGGGATGCAAGGAACGGGGGACGCTCTAGTAACGCGCGCAAGGATCAGCAAACTCAGACAACCGAGATCGTCTACATTGCGATCGTATTCTAGTGAGTAGGAAAGGCCTGGATCTGACGCTCGGACACTCCATGAGACCACCGTCGTAAACGAGAGCATACGATGACTGATACCGGGATGATTGCAGACCACTACGCTCATGGAGAATTGCTCGACGCCATCCGAGCGGCGGTGGAACAGTTGGAGAAGTCGCCCGATACCATCACGATCGAAGACCTCGCCCCTGTGGACGAGTTTCACATCGGTGGACGTGTCGCGACCGAGAGCTTGTTCGAACACGCCCCGATTGCTCCCGGCGAGCACGTCTTGGACATCGGGTGCGGCTTGGGAGGCGCCAGTCGATTCGTCGCAAGTCGCTACGGCTGCCGCGTGACGGGAATCGATCTTACTCGCGAGTATGTCGATACCGGCACAGTTCTCAACGCATGGGTGGGCCTGGCGGACGCCATAACGCTCGAACGTGGGGACGCGCTGCACTCGGCGTATCCCGCGGGTGCGTTCGACAAGGCCTACATGCTACATGTCGGAATGAACATCGGCGACAAGGCACACCTGGCCTCTGAGATACACCGGATGCTGAAGCCGGGTGGCATGCTGGCCATATATGACGTCATGCGCGTGGGCGACGGAGACATCCTGTTCCCTGTACCGTGGGCGACGACCGCAGCGGAGAGCGCCGTATCGACGCCGGAGGAGTACCGAAGAGCATTACGCGCGGCGGGATTCCACGTGACCTTCGAGCGAAATCGTCACGACTTCGCGATGGAGTTCTTTGCGGGGCTTCGGGCAGCGACGGCAGGTGCCGATGGTCCACCGCCCTTGGGCCTTCACCTCCTGATGGGCAGCACTGGGCCGGCGAAAGTCGACAACATGATCGCGAACATTTCGCGTAATCTGGTGGCGCCCGTCGAGATGATTGCCGCGAGGACGGAGTGAATCCAATGCACGCCGATCGGGGGTTGGTCCGCTCTCTGGCATCCCCATCCAGCCTGCGTATGACACGCTATGCCGCGATCTCTGGCTCTCTAGCTTGTAGATCTCGCGCCGCGATGACGAGCATCACCTCCGGCCCTTCCTCCGCTTTCGCCGAACGCTATCGGAGCGAGGCTGAACGGAAATCACCTCCCGCTCGCTGAGGAACGATGATTGGAGAACGCAGAATGCAGAGTACGGCGTACCGATTGGGAACGGGCCTGTGGATCATTGCGCTGGCGGCCGTCGCGGTTGGATGGGCAACGCCTGCGGTCGCACAAACGGAAGGCGATTACCTCTATCGCGTCACGATGGTGCGAGCGGCACCCGGGCAGTGGGTGGACCTCATCGCAACGTTACGAGAGAGCTTCGAGATTGACCGGGACGCTGGAGACCCCGCTCCCTTCTGGATGCGCCACTCACAGGGCGATCAGTGGGCCTTCATGCTCATTCACCCTATGGGGGAGCAATCGTCCTATCACAGCCCGGACCGCGAGCAGCGACGAGCGGCCGCTTGGGCGACGCCGCGCGGTCGAGAGATCGCCCGACAACTCGAGGCGTACATCGCCTATAAAGAGGAATGGTATGCGCGAACAGTCTCGCTCGACGAGCTGACCCGCCGTTTCGAAGGCCAGGACTTCTACCACGTCGAGATGTTCGCCGGCCTGCCCGGCAAGCGCGCCGAGCTCGTTGAGCAGCGCTGCATGGAGAACCGCTATTACGAACACCTCGGCAGGCAGCAGAACCTCATCTTCGTACGCGATGGCGGGCCGAATTGGGATGCGATGACCGTTGGGTTCTATGAGAATCTGCAAGCGTACGCGGCGGCAGGTGTACGACACACTGCGGAAGAGCAGGAAGCAGCAGCGCGCGCGGCGGGATTCGACGGGATCGGGGCGATCAGTCCCTACCTACGGTCGTTGCTTTCTTACCATCACGATACGTTGGCGGTGAGAATAGAGTAGCCGGCCCCGACGTCACCCGTCGTTTTTCCAGTACTCGGTCCGCCTCGGGAAGAGACTCCGCACCCCGCCCCTGGGATCCGCTACATCGCCTCGGCGGCGCGTGCGTGTGCCCGCCCGTCAGGGGATGCTTGTCCGGGAAAGCCACTGCATGCGTGGAGGCTTGCTCCACGTCGCCGGCGACCGAAGCGATAGAGCGAGCAAAGCATTTTAGTCGCGCATGACAAAGGGAAGTAACCTCGACACATCCTTTCTAGTCGTATCCGATTTGCCTCATTGGATGTTTGGCGCTACTCTCGACGGCAAATTCGTCAGGTTTCCATTCCTTCGTGGGCACGTCACATACCGTCTAACCCACCGGCTTCCTCATGACAACGCGAGCTCCCCGCCTCCTCACAACGCTCCTCGTATTCTGCAGTCTGACCATCTCGACGCAGCGCGCAACTGCCCAGGTTACGGAGGGCACCCCGCGCTACAAGGACCCGCAGCAGCCCGTCGGCGTGCGTGTTCGGGATCTGATGGAGCGAATGACCCTCGAAGAAAAGGTGGCGCAGATGCTCTCGCTTTGGGGGGAGAAGAACCGGCTCTATGACGATGCCGGCCGGTTCGATCCGGCAAAGGCGCCCGACGTCATCCCGCACGGCATCGGCCACATCGCCCGGCCGTCCGACAATTTCGGGCGAGGCACGCCGGGCGTTACGCCGACACGGGGGCCTCGCGAGACGGTCGAACTGGTGAACGCCATCCAGCGATACATGGTCGAAGAGACACGGCTGGGTATTCCCATCATGTTTCACGAGGAAGGACTGCACGGATACCAGGCTCGCGACGCGACGCATTTCCCGCAAGCCATCGCCCTGGCCGGCACCTGGGATACGGATCTCGTGGAGCAAGTCTACACCATCGTGGCCCGCGAGATCAGGGCGCGCGGCGCACACCAGGCCCTCACCCCGGTCGTCGACGTCGCTCGCGACCCGCGCTGGGGGCGTATCGAGGAAACCTTCGGAGAGGATCCGTACCTGGTCGCCCGCATGGGCATCGCCGCCGTGCGAGGCTTTCAGGGCGAGAGCCTCCCTCTTGCCGACGATCGGGTCTTTGCCACGCTGAAGCACATGACCGGCCACGGGCAGCCCGAGAGCGGTACGAACACCGGACCGGCCAGCATCTCGGAACGCGTACTCCGGGAGGTGTTTTTCCCGCCCTTCGAACAGGCGATCAAAGAAACGCCGGTGATGAGCGTGATGGCGTCGTACAACGAAATCGACGGCATCCCCTCTCACGCCAACCGCTGGTTGCTGACGGACGTACTCCGAGACGAGTGGGGGTTCGAGGGCTACGTGGTGGCGGACTACTTCGCGATCGAGCAATTGATGGGGCGTCATCACGTCGTCGCCTCGCTCGATGCGGCGGCGGTCGAGGCCCTCGCGGCCGGCGTCGACGTGGAACTGCCGAACCGCGGCGCGTTTCCGCTCTTGGTCGACTTGGTCCGGTCCGGCCAGGTAGAGGAGGCCGCAATCGACCGGGCCGTGCGCCGCGGCCTCCGGGTCAAGTTCCTGGCAGGCCTGTTCGAAC